>CAZRFD010000004.1:134560-138139 GCA_964599085.1 uncultured Enterobacterales bacterium
CCCCACTTTCGAGCGGGTCGGGCCCCGCAGGCGCTCGATTCTCGGGGTACATCGGTGATGTCCCCCCACTTTCGAGCGGGTCGGGCCCTGCAGGCGCTCGATTCTCGGGGTACATCGGCGATGTCTCCCCACTTTCGAGCGGGTCGGGCCCCGCAGGCGCTCGATTCTCGGGGTACATCGGTGATGTCCCCCCACTTTCGAGCGGGTCGGGCCCCGCCCCGAGGGGCCGGGCGGTGTGGCCGCGGGCCTCTCGTTGGGCGCCGACCGGGGCGGGTGATACCCACGCGCCTTCGACGGAGCCGCAGCATGGAGCACGCCAACGGGACCAGCCTCCTCGTGATGCTGCCGGCGCTCAACGAGGCGGCGTCCCTCGCCGCCGTGATCCGGCGCATCCCGCGGCAGGTGCCGGGGCTGTCCCGGGTCGAGGTGCTGGTCGTCGACGATGGCAGCACCGACGACACCGTGGCCATCGCGAAGGCCGAGGGCGCCAGCGTCATCAGCCACCGCAAGAACCGGGGCGTGGGCGCGGCCTTCCAGACGGGCGTGGAAGAGGCGATCCGACGCGGCAGCGACATCCTCGTCAACATCGACGCCGACGGGCAGTTCTCGCCCGAGGACATCCCCGCCCTCGTCGCCCCCATCGTCGCCGGGCGCGCCGACTTCGTCACCGCCAGCCGGTTCAAGGAGCCGGCGCTCACCCCGCAGATGCCGTGGGCCAAGCGCTTCGGCAACTGGGGCATGGCCTGGATCATCAGCTCGCTGTGCGGGGAGCGCTTCTACGACGCAAGCTGTGGCTTCCGGGCCTACAGCCGGCACGTCGTGCTGCGCCTCGTGCTCCTCGGCCAGTTCACCTACACCCAGGAGACCCTGCTGAGCATGAGCCAGCAGGGCATGCGCATCGAGGAGCTGCCCCTGAAGATCCGCGGCGAGCGCGAGCACGGCACCAGCCGGGTCGCCCGCAGCCTGTTCCGCTACGCCTGGCGCACGCTGGGCATCATCTTCGGCTTCATCCGCGACTACTCGCCGGGCGTGCTGTTCACCAACGCCACCATCCTGTTCTCGCTGGTGTCGGTGGGCGTGGGCGGCTTCTTTCTGTGGCACCGCCTCGTCAGCGGCCAGTTCTCGCCCCACATCTGGGCCGGCTTCACGGCGGCCTTCTTCTTCGGCCTGGCCTGCGTGAGCTTCCTGATGGGGCAGGTGGCCACGATGGTGGCTCGCCTGCGCAGCGTGCAGGAGCGCGAGCTGCTGCTGGTGCGCACCCACCTGCCGCTGCTGCGGGCGTCGGGGGACGTCCCGGTCGGTGAGGGGAGGCCCGCGCCGGAGGGCGTCGCACCCCAGGGCGTCGGGGAGCGCACGCCGTGATCCGGCGGTTGGAGCCCGCCCTGCTGTCGGAGATGGCCACGCTGCTCTCCGGTCACGACCGCGACGAGATGGCCATCCCCAGCTATCTCCACGACAACCCGGCGCTGCGCTGGATGGCCTGGCGCCGGGTGGACGTCGTTGGTGCGCTGCTGCAGCAGGTCTGCCCGCCCGGGGGCACGGTCCTGGACTTCGGCTGTGGGACGGGCGTGCTCTTCGAGACGGCGCTGGCACGGGCCGACCGCGTCTACGGCGTGGACCTGGTGCTGGACGCCGCGGCCCTGCTCAAGGAACGCCGAGGGCTGCAGCGGGTCGAGCTGGTGCCGGCGGCGGACGCCCCCACCCGCGTCGCGCCGGGCAGCGTCGACCTCGTCGTCGCCGCCGAGGTCCTCGAGCACGTCGACGACCTGCCGCGGAGCTTCTCCTTCTTCCGGCGGGTGCTGCGTCCCGGTGGCCACCTGCTGGTCAGCCTGCCGACCGAGAACCGCGCCTACCGCTTCGGCCGCCGCCTCGCGGGCTTTACGGGCGAGTACCACGAACACGACGCCGGCAGCGTCGACGCGGCGCTGCGCACGGGCGGCTGGCGCCGCTTGCGCCGACGGCGGATCCCCCTTCCGGGGCCGCTGACCATCTACGAGGTCGGGCTCTACCGACCCTGAACCCGTGCCTGCACGCCGCGGTCGCGATGTGCGCGACGGTGTAGACTGGACGCGGTCCTTGGCGCCGCGTGGGCGCGTCTGTTGTTGACGGGTCGCGGGCGTGATGCAGCTTGGAGGCAGGCATGGACGGTGTGGCTTCGGTGGTGGGGCATGGGGAGCATTCCTGCGACGTCGTCGTCGTCGGCAGCGGGCTCGGTGGCATGGTGGCGGCGCTGCGCCTGCAGGCGGCGGGGCTCGACGTGGTCGTGCTGGAGAAGCTCGACCATCCGGGGGGGCACTGCGGCTCCTTCGAGCTGGACGGCTACCGCTTCACCCGCGGCTGCAACGAGTTCGGCGGCGGCACGGTCGACGCGCTCCGCGCCGTCGGTGTGGACCTGCCCTTTGACCGCGGCAGCACGCGGCTCTGCCTGGGGGATCAGGTGTGGCGGCTGCCGCCCGATCTCGCGACGGCGGCCCGCCTCGCCTGGCGGGGCCCGGCCCTCTTCCGCCTGGTGCAGGGCGTGCGTCAGCGCAGCCACGCCGACCTCGGCAGCCTGCTGGCCGACCGGGTCCGCTCGCCGCAGATCGAGAGCCTGGCCTGCACCCTGGCCTACGCCAGCGGTCAGCCGCCCTCGGCCATGCGCACCGACGACCTCGCCGCCGAGTTCACGCCCGAGCTCGGCTACCACCACGACCGCCAGCTCGTGCCGCGCGGCGGGGCCGGGGCACTCATCGGGGCGCTGGTCTCCGCCTTCGAAGCGCGTGGCGGGCGGCTGCTGCTCGACGCGGAGGTGCGCGACCTGCGGGTGGTCGAGGGGCGGCGCCGGGTGGTGACCGCCGCCGGCACCTGGGACGCCGCCCACGTCGTCACCAGCCAGTCGCACCGGGCGCTCAAGGGCGCCGAGCTGCGCCGGGGGCTCTCGGCCAGCCAGCTCCTGTTCGCTGTGCCCCGCTCGCTGCGCCTCTTTCCCGAGCGGGCCCTCGTCGTCATGCCGCCGGATCCCGCCGGCTGGCTGTCGGCGCTGGACCGCGGCGAGATGCCACCAGCCATCGGCTTCCACGTGTTCAAGGACCACGTCGCCGACGACCACGTCACCCTGACCGGCTTCTGCATCCTGCCGCGCGGCGACGACGAACCTGGCGAAGACCGCGTCGCCGCCGTCATGGAGCAGGTGATTGCCGGCGTGGAGCGCCACGTCCCCGGCTTCCGCGACGCCCTACTCTTCCAGCGCTTCCTCGGCCCCGCGGCCTACCGGCGGCTGCACGGCGTGCGCAGCGAGCTGTCCCGGGTCGTCCCCGCCGAGGGCTGGCAGCCTCCCGATCTCGTCGACCCCGACGCCGGCACCGTCCACGTCGGCAACGGCATGGCCGCCCCGGGGGCGCACGCCATGGCCGCGCTGCGGTCGGGGGCCATGGCGGCCGACGCCGTCCTCGAAGGTGTCAGGTGAATTCCATTACCCTTTTGTGAACAACTGCTCTGCTGGCGCGCATGGGGACCGACCGCGAGTCCCGCAAGACTGTCGGGCCGTCTGACGGATCTTCCCCCCATTTGTATGGATTTTATTGCGCGGAAGCATCGTGA
>CAZRFD010000005.1:0-53594 GCA_964599085.1 uncultured Enterobacterales bacterium
TCACCCTCGGACAAATCGCCGACATCGCCATGGCACGCGGACAGCTCGACGAGGCTCTGCGCATTCAAACCCAGGAAGAACTCCCCGTCTACGAACAGCTCGGCGATGTCCGCGAGTTGCTGGTCGCGCGGGCGAACATCGCCCTCACGCTCGCCCGGCGCGGCCGGCCCGAAGACGCCCCTGAGATCGCCCGGCTGCTTCGGCAAGCCCACCAGGCCGCCGCCGAGCATGGTTATTCGCCAGAGCAGCAGCAGATCGAGCAGATCATGGGGCAGCTCGGGATCGAGCCCGAAGGAGACGCCGATGGCTGAGCATGTGGAGCTGACGGTGCCCGCCGACCAGGTCGCGGCGGTGCAGGCGGCGACCCGCGACGCGCTGGGGGTGGCGGCGGAGCTGGAGGAGGGGGGGCAGGAGTGCCGCCCGGCGTCGACCGTGATGCGCGGCGACCCGGTCGCGGTGGCCCAGACCCTGCTCATGGTGCCGGTGGCGGCGTTGGCGGCGGTGGAGCTGGCCGACCGGGTGAAGCTGGGGAAGGCGCTGGAACGGCTGAAGGCGCGGCTGGCCGGCGCGGGCGTGCAGGTGCGGCTGACCGGCCGGGGACCGGTGCCCCTCGACGAAGTGGAGCCGCCGGCCTTGCTGGACGAAGCGGCGCTGGTCCCCGACTGGACGCCGGTGTACGACGCCTTCCTGGCCTACGCTTCGCCCGACGTCGACCGGGTGGAGCGCCTGCACGCCGCGCTGGATGCGCGAGGCCTGCAGGTCTTCCGCGACCGCACCGGCGTGCAGGTCGGGCAGGACTGGCCCTTCGCCATCGAGAACGCCCAGCGGCTGTCGCGGGCCACGGTGGTCTGCCTCAGCGCGCGTACCGACGGTGCGCTCTACCTGCGCGGGGAGATCGCGCGGGCCCTGCACTGGCGCCGGACCCGCGGCCACCTGCTGCTGCCGGTGGGGCTGGACGGGGTGCCGCCGGTGGATGCCCTGCCCGAGGGCATGCAGACGGTGTTGGTGCTCGACCTGCCCGGTGTCGGCGGCGTGGATGCGGCCGCGGCGCTGCTGGCCGCGCGGCTGTCACGCTGAGCGCGGCGAGGGACGGCGAGGGGCGGCGAGGGGCGCGCTGCTCAGCCGGGGGCGGGGCCGGCGTGCAGTGGCCGGGGCGTGGCCTGCATCAGCCGGAGCTGGCGGAGCGCCGCCCGGCAGGTCTCGTCGGCGACCTGGACGCGGCCGCGGTAGCGGGCGGCGCGGGTCGAGACTCGGCACGCACGCGCCAGGTCGGCCGTCGAGATGCCGGCGGCCTGGCCGATGCGGATGACGGCGGCGCGGGCGTGGACGGCGGGGCGCTCCTTGCCCCACGGCGCGGCCGCGGCGGTGGCGGCCTGGCAGGCGCTGGCCAGGGCGACGGCGCCGAGGTCGCGGACCTCCGCGAGGCTCGCTGGCTGCACCTGCGTGGCGTGCAGATCCACCATGGCGATGATCGCGTGGTCGTCGAGCCGGGGCAGGGCCTGGGCGAGCTGGGCGCGCAGGTCGACGCCGGGCAGGCAGCGCGCGCCCAGGAGGTCCGGCAGGCAGCTCCCCTCCCAGCGGTGGGATGGCGTGGCGATGGCGTGGTGGTCGGTCTGGCCGAGCAGGTACCGGACCAGCGACTCCAGGTGGCGCCGACCGTCGACCGGCTTGACATGCGGCGGCGCCAGCTCGACCGAGGCCAGCGCCCGGAATGCCAGGGTGACGTGGCCGGCGATGAGGGCGCCGGTCCCCGGTTCGACGAAGACGACGACGTGGACGTGGTCATCGACGATGCAGAACAGGACGAGGCGGTCCCGCAGCACCCGGGCCAGGGCATGCAGCGCCCGCCGCCGCAGGGCCGTCGAGGGAAACAGGCTGTGCCGCGTCCGCGACGCAAAGGTGATGTGCACGAGCTGCATGGGCCCATCCTCCGGAACGAGCGATTCGGGCCGGCCCTGGGACGTGATCGGCGCGGCCTGTGCGGCTGAGGCTTGTCACGGAGAGCGGGCCCCGCAAGATGCGACCCGCCGCGGGGGGCGGCACGGCGCGGAACGCAACAGCCTTGTCACACAGCGGTGGGCTGGCGGCGGAACATACGGCGGGAGGCGGTGCTGCCTCGGCCCGTATGTTCCGCTGATCGGAACATACGGCGGGAGGCGGCGCTGCCTCGGCCCGTACGTTCCGCTGAGAGGAACATACGCCGGGAGGCGGCGCTGCCTCGGCCCGTTCGTTCCGCTGAGGGCGCCTCCTCGGCCCGAACCCCCGGGTGGCAGCGCCCCCGCCGCCCCAAGCGGTCGCCCCCGCCCTCAGACCGCACCTCACCCCAACAGGTCGACCCGCGACAGCAGGAAGTCGCGGGCGATGACGGCCTGGTGGACCTCGTCGGGGCCGTCGGCGATCCGGGCGGCGCGGGCCAGGCGGTACCACAGGGCAAAGGGCATGTCGTCGCTCATGCCGCGGGCGCCGTGCATCTGGATGGCGTCGTCGAGGACCTGGCAGAGCGTCTGCGCGACGTGCAGCTTGCACATGGACGAAAAGGTGCGCGCCGTCAGGACGTCGCCCTGGGCGAGCAGGGTCGCGCAGTGCCAGGTCATGAGGTTGCCCTGGTGGATGGCCACGGCGTTGCGGGCGATCATCTGCTGGACGGCCTGGTGGCGGGCGAGGATCTTCCCCATGCTCTGCCGGGTGCCGACGTAGGGCCGGCACAGCGCCAGCGCCCGGTTCGCCCACCCCAGCCACCGCATGCAGTGGGTGAGGCGGGCGGGCACGAGGCGGGTCTGGGCGAGGGCGAAGCCCTGGCCGACCTCTCCGAGCAGGGCGTCGTCGGGGACGGCGACGCAGGTGAAGCGCAGCTCGGCTTCGTGGTGCTGGAGCAGCTCGGGTGCCATGGTCGGCACGTCGCGGAGGTGTTCGACCCCCGGCGTGTCCCGGGGCACGAGGAACATGCTGGCGCCCCGCTTGCGGTCGTCTCCGGTGCGGGCCATCACGATGAGGACGGAGGCGTCCCGCCCGCCGGTGCTGAACCACTTGTGGCCGTCGATGCGCCACCCGCCGCGGCCGCCGAACAGGGCGGGGTCGTGGGTGGCGGTGGTGGCGAGGTTGGTGGGGTCGGCGCCGGCCCCGGGGGCGGGCTCGGTCATGCAGAAGGCGCTGGTGATCTCGGCGTCGGCGAGGGGCCGCAGCCAGCGCTGCTGCTGCGCCGGCGTCGCGGCCTGGAGCAGCAGGTCCATGTTGCCCTGGTCCGGCGCGTCACAGTTGAAGACCCGGGCCCCCACCGGGCTGCGCCCCATCTCGCGGAACAGGGAGCACATGCCGATGACGCCGAGTCCCAGCCCGCCGAACCCGGTGGGCAGGTGCGGGACCCACAGCCCCGCGGCACGGGCATCGGCCTGCAGTGTCGCCAGGGTGTCGGTCCGGCCGTCGCGGGCTTCGGCGAGGATCGCGGTCTCCGCCGGGAGGATGCGTTCGTCGACGAAGCCGCGCACGCGCCGCCGCAGCGCGTCGAGCTCGGGGGGGAGGTGAAGGTCCATGGCGGTGCTCCACGGGGTGAGCAGGGCAGGGGGGCGCCACCTCGACATGCCCGGGGGGCCCGCCTGTCCGGCACTCCTATCGGGTGCGGGCGGCTCGCAGGCGGCCCGACCCGCGCGTCGACCGACAAGAAGCCGGCCCGCTCTCGACGGCGCCGCCGACCCCGGGCTATGCTCGGGACCGGCTCACACCGGAGGGTGGGGTGTCGACCCACACGCGCACTGTGGTCTTTACCGATCTGGCCAACTACACGAGCCGTGTAGGGGGGGCGGACCGGGCCGAGCTCCGCCAGCTCATCGCCAAGCACGAAGGCGCGGTGACGCCGGTGATCGAACGCCACAACGGGCGCGTGGTCAAGAACCTGGGCGACAGCTTCATGGCCTTGTTCTCATCGGCGACCGACGCGGTCCGCGCCGGCCTCGACCTCGTCGAGCTGGTCGCCAGCGACGGCGCGCTCAGCCTGCGGGTCTCGATGGCGACGGGCGACGTCGAAGAGATCGACGGGGACGCCTTCGGCGACGCCGTCAACCTCGCCGCACGCATCAACAGCAAGACCCCCGCCGGCCAGGTGTGGTTCAGCGAAGCCACCCACATGTGCATGAACCAGGCAGAACTGGCCTGGGAAGCCGCTGGCCGCTTCGCGCTCAAGGGCATCGTCGGCGAAGCGCAGGTCTTCCGCGCCGTGCCGGAGGGCCGCGCCTGGCTGCCCGAACCGGTCGCCCAGGCGCTGCGCACCAGCCGGCTGGTGCGCGTTCGCCGGGGGGACGGGATGCCGGGCCTGCCGCCAGACCCGGTAATCCTGCTCGAAGACTTCCAGCCCGGCAGCGACGCGCTCCGCGAGATCGTGGACTCGCTGCCGGTCGTCGATCCGGCCGCGCTGTGGCTGTGCTGCTTCAACATCCCCCCAGGGGAACGCCAGCTGTGGCTCCAGGCGGGCCACGGCCTGGTCATCGGTCGCCAGGCGGCCATCGATCGGGCCATCGCCGAGACGCGCCGCCCCCCCTCTCCGACCACCAGCGCCGACACCATCATCCTCGACGTGTCGGGGACGTCGGTGCTGGAGCTGGTCATGGCCGGGCTCGCGCTCCCCGCCGTCCCCATGAGCGAGGTGGTCGCCGGCTACACCTACGATCTGCTCGCCGACGGCCGCTGGGTGAACAAGAGCGAACAGGCCATCGGCCGGGTCGACGCCTCACCAGAGGGCGTCCGCTTCACGGCCATGGTGCCCGGCGTGCTCGTCTCCGGTCAGCAGCTCCTCCCCGGCAAGTCCCTGTTGCTGCGCGGCGGCGAAGAGATCCGCACGCCGTCGGGTATCGTCCGCTTCCACCCGGTGAAGGGACGCGCCTATGTCGGCCTGATGGTCGCAGAGACCCTGTCTCGCCTGGGCATCGGGCCCGGTCAGCTCGCAGAGGTCGGCCGCGAACCCAACCACCCGGGGCTGGCCCTTCCGGACCGGCGGGGACAGGACAACATCCGCTGGTGCGTCGGCTCCCGCGCCGCCCGCGCCCGCGAGAGCGGCTTCACCCTCGATCGCGCCCTCGCCGGCCGTCGCCAGGCCGCCGTCCAGCTCAACAGCTCGGGGGCGACGGTGGTGACCCTGCACGACCGCTGCCCGACGTTCTTGCTCGACGGTGACCAGCTCGAACAGGTCATCGGCCCCCGGCCGACGGTCCCCGGCGACCTCATCGTCACCGGCACCAGCGTCATCGCCGTCCGCGAACCGTCGAGCTGAACCGTCCGGCGCTACCCGCGCCGCAGCCGCTGCAGGTGGGGGCTGGCCACGACGGGCCAGGCCGCCGGGGTGTCCAGCGCCCGCACGGCCGCCGGCAGGGCCGAGACCTGCTCCGCGCGGCGCGCGCGGATGTCGACCAGCGCTTCGGGGTCGCGGATCCGCTGTCCGCCGGCGACGAAGGGCACCAGCAGGGGCGTGGCGCCGTCGACTGCGAGGGCGGGGGCCTCGACCTCGTCGCAGAGCAGGTCGTGGTCGGCCATGCGCAGGATCTGCTTGCGGCCCGGCCAGGGAGAACACCAGGTCCCGGTGATCGCTTCACGGTCCAACCCGCGCACCAGCTCGGCGATGCGGTAGCTGGTCGGGGGAGGCTTGCCGGCGGACAGGAAGCCGCCGACGCCGATCTCGTCGACGGGGGCGCCCGCGCGCAGGAGCTGCTCGACCATGATCTCGTCGAGGCCGCCGCTGCCCATGATGCGCGCGCGCCGCAGCCCCCGCTGGTCCAGCAGGCGGCGCAGGGTCGTGGCCCGGCTGACGAGGTCGTCGGCGTCGACCCGGACGGAGCGCAGGTCGTCGCCGGCGCCGGCGAGGGCGTCCAGCGCGTCGGCGACGGGGCCGTCGGGCAGGTTCAGCTCGCAGGCCGCGGCCGCGTGCTGGCGGAGGGCGGCGTGTGCTGCGGCCGCGTCGCCATAGGCCGCGGTCATGGTGTCGCTGGCCACGCCGACGACGGGGATCCCCAGGCTGGCAGCGGTCTGGGTGTTGGTGGTGCCGGCGATGCCTCCGATCCAGGCGGAGCGGGCGGCGTGCCAGGATGCGTCCGCGCCCGCCGTCCGCCGGCTGCCGAAGTCGAGCACCGGGCGACCGCGGGCGGCGATGGCCAGTCGGGCGGCCCGGGTGGCTACCCCCGTGGCCTGGCTGATGAGCTGGATGAGGCCGGCTTCGTAGAGCCCGGCCCATGGCAGCGGCGCCGTCAGGCGGAGGATGGGTTCCCCGGGGAAGATGACCGTGCCCTCGGGTACGGCCAGCACGTCGGCGTCGAAGCACAGGTCGGCCAGCTCCTCGAAGAAGACCGGCCCCACCTGCGAGAACTGCGGCTGCTGCTTCAGCCAGCTCAGGGTCGAGGGATCGATGCGAGTGTGCAGCAGCGCGTCGATGGCCGGCTCGATGCCGGCGGCGACCATGAAGCCCCAGCCCGGCGGGGCATCCTTGACGTACAGGTCGAAGGTCGCGTCCCCCCACAGGCCGTCGGCGTGGTAGACGGCGGCCTGGACGAGCTGGAAGTACTCCGGCACCATGCCGACCTGTGGCCCGTTGTCGGCTGCCGGACCCGGTTGCGTGCCGGGCGCACCCTGATCGGTCGAGGAGTCCATGGCGTCAGGCTACCGTGAGCGAGGCGACAAGAGGAGAGGCGGTCGCTCCCAGGGGCAGGGCAGCGGTCGGAAGCGCCGTCGCGGCGGTGGAGGCGGTGGTCCCGGCGGTGGGCGCGACGGCGAGGCGAAGGGCGGAGGCGCGAAGGGCGGCCGGCGGCGCGCCCGGACGCTCTCGCCGACGCAGATCGCCGTCAACGGCTACTCCACCCAGTGGCTGTCGCGTGGATTCCCCTGGGTGTACCGGGACGAGGTGGAGGAGGGGGAGCAGAGGCGGCGCGCGGGCGAGGTCGTGGAGATCCTCGGCGCCGACGGCCGCTGTCAGGGAGCCGGGATCTGGGCCCAGGACGGGCGGGTCGCCGTGCGGCGCTTCCGGACCGATGCCGGACCGGTCGACCAGGCGTTGCTGGCCGCGCGCCTCGCGGCCGCCCGCAGCCGACGCCTCCTGCCGCCGGACACGACGGCCTGGCGCTGGGTCCACGGCGAGAACGACGATCTCCCGGGGATCCGCGTCGACGTGTGGGGCACCGAGCTGTCGGTGGCGCTCGACAGCCCCTCGCTGGAGGGCCTGCTGCCGCAGCTGGTCGCCGCCCTGCGTGCGGACCGGCCGGAGACCTCGGCCATCTGGCAGGTGGACCGACCCGACGAGGGCGGCGCCGCCGCCGCGGGCTCCGGACTGCTCTGGGGATCGCCGGCCGACGGGGGCGTCGAGGTCTGCGAGCGCGGGCTGCGCTACCTCGTCCTGCCCGGTCGCACCCACGACGTAGGCCTGTACTGCGACATGCGCGACGTCCGCGCGTGGCTCGCTCCCCACCTCAGCGGCCGCCGTGTCCTCAACCTCTTCGCCCACACTGGCGCCTTCTCCGTGCACGCCGCCGCCTGCGGCGCCGCCGAGCTCGTCACCGTCGACCTCTCCCAGCGCTACCTCGACCGGGCCCGCGACAACTTCGCCCGCAACGGCCTCGATGCCGACGCCCACGCCTTCGTCGCCGACGACAGCCTGGCCGCGCTCGACCGCCTGCGGCGCAAGGGCGAACGCTTCGACCTCGTCGTCGCCGACCCGCCGTCGTTCTCGCACGGCCCCCGGGGCGACTGGTCGGTGACGGCCGACCTCGGGCGCCTGGTCGCCGCCTGCTGCCGCGTCCTCGCCCCGGGCGGCTGGCTGCTGGTCGCCAGCAACCACGGTGGCCTGTCGCCGCGGGACTTCGGCCGGCTGGTCCAGCAGGGCGCGCTCAAGGCGGGCCGCCCCCTGCGGCTGCTCCACGAGGGCAGCACCCCGGTGGACTTCCCAGCGGTCCTCAGCTTCCCCGAGGCCCGCTACCTGAAGTGCTGGGTGCTCGAGGGCTGAGCAACGGTCCGTACTTGAACCCTGCCGTGCGTGCCTCAGCACTCCCGCGGTTCGTGGCTCCGAGGTCACGCGACTCCAGAACTGCTGACAAGGGTCTGGGATGACCACGACGATGGTTGCTTCGCATCCGAGCCGCCGCCGGATTCGCCGATCATGGGCCTGTGACGCACGCCGCACCGGCTCGCAGCTCGCGGCTCGCGGCTCGCGGCTCGCGGCTCGCGGCTTCGGGGAGTCGCGGACTCGTCCGACATCGCCGAGGTCGCCTGGCGTTTGAGCGCCGGACAGCGCCGCCGCAGGGGAGCCTGAGCCGGACGGGCGCTCATAAGTGGGTGGAGGTCCGCGACCTTGCCCGGGTTGTGAGCGCCGCAGGGGAGCCTGAGCCGGGCGGGCGCTCGTAAGTGGGTGGAGGTCCGCGACCTTGCCCCGGTTGTGAGCGCCGCAGGGGAGCCTGAGCCGGACGGGCGCTCATATGTGGGTGGAGGTCCGCGACCTTGCCCGGGTTGTGAGCGCCACGTGCGTGCTCACGCCCTGCCGCTCCGACCCTCGCGCCTCCCCTACACGCGCCCTCACGCCCCCGCGGCTCACGCCCTCGCGGCTCACGCCCCCGCGGCTCGCGCCCCCGCGGCTCACGCCCTCGCAGCTCACGCCCTCGCGGCTCACGCCCCCGCGGCTCACGCCCTCGCCCACTCTCGATCCGCGTTCAGGCTTGCGCGTCGCCGGCGGGGAATGCCATGTCAGGAGATTTGGACTCATGGCCCGAGGGCGCGTGCGCTCGTGGTCTCGTGCCCTCGTGAAGTCGGCCCACGGCTGCGCGAAGGTGCGACTCCGCGAGCGGCGTGGCTGCGATCCGCGAGACCCCGTGGGCGACAAGCACGTGTCCCTGCTGCACCCGCTCCTGCGACCCGCTCGAAGGGGAGAGGGGGAGGCCCCCGTTGCGGGTGAGGGCCGCTGCTCGGTGCAGGCCCGTCGGCCCACGGCACTGGCGAAGTGCGGGCACGACCGGAACGCGACACCGGCTCCGGCTCAGCCACGGTCTCGAAGGCTCGGGGCCCACCGCTCGGGGAGCTCCGTGGCGCAGTTGGCAGCGGTCTCGTGGCGCCGGCGGCATCGCTGGCGGGCGTGCGGTCAGGATCCGAGGGGCGACGGCTCAACCACGCGATCCTGACCGCTCTCCGGTCAGGATCACCTCAAAGAGGCCTCGCCCACTCAATCTTGACCGATATCCGGTCAGGATCGGAGGGGCGACGGCTCAACCCCGCGATCCTGACCGCTCGCCGGTCAGGATCGGCTCCAACGGCGAGGTCACGCGACTCATGGCTCGTGGTCTCGTGCGCTCGTGGTCTCGTGCCCTCGTGAAGGCGGCCCACGGCTGCGCGAAGGCGCGACTCCGCGAGCGGCGTGGCAGCGATCCGCGAGACCCCGTGGGCAACAAGCGCGTGTCCCTGCTGCACCCGCTCCTGCGACCCGCTCGAAGGGGAGAGGGGGACGCCCCCGTTGCGGGTGAGGGCCGGTCGCCTCGCGCCCCCTCTCGGCCTTCCGGTGCGGCCGGGCTACCTGGCCGGCCGTGGGCACGCGCCCGGAACATCGCCGAAGGCAGCCGGCGATGCGGAAGGTCGCGGACGAAGCACTACGAGGTCGTGCGGGGCTCGGCGGCCGAGGCGCTGGCGGTGGTGATGATCGCGGACCTGCCGAGGGCAGGAGACATCGCGCGCAAGCTGCGTCAGGTGGACCGGCGCGGCCCAACGGTCGCGCCCGGCCCTGGTCCCCGCCGACGGTCGAGTGCATTAGGAGGCGCCGGTGTCCGGACCCCGCGCCCGCATCCAGCGTCACAGCATCGCCGTCCCCGGTGTGGCCGAGCTTCCCGTGGTCACCGTCGACGCCGCGCGGCCCGGGCCCGTGGCGGTCGTCACCGCCAACCTCCACGGCGACGAGTGCACCGGCGTCGGTGTCGTCCACCGGCTGCGCCACCAGCTCCCCGAGCTGCTCCTGCGCGGCACCGTCCACCTCTTCCCCAGCCTGAACCCCCCGGGCCTGCGCGAGGGCAGCCGCCAGCTCTCCGGCGACGCCCGGGATCCCAACCGCTGCTTCCCCGGCGACGCCGACGGCAGCCCCGCCGAACGCCTCGCGGCGGCCATCTGGCACCACGTGCTGTCGCTGAGCCCGGACCTCCTCGTCGACCTGCACACCGACGCCGTGCGGGCCATCCCCTACGCCATCCTCGACCGCGTCGTGCGGGGCTCGGCCCGCCAGCGCATCGATCTGCGCTGCCAGGAGCTGGCCGAAGCCAGCGGCCTGACCGTCCTGCGGGAGTACCCGCGCACCCGCTACCTCCGCTACGGCCTCGACCACAGCCTGCCGGGCGCCCTGGTCAACGGACCGGGGATCCCCGCCGTGACGCTCGAGGTCGGGCCGCGCAAGGCGCTATTCCCCGAAGCCGTCGACGTCGCCACGAACGCAGCGCTGGGCGTGCTGACCGCCGCGGCCCTGGTGCAGGCTGTAGCTCCCGTGCACCACACGCGGGTCCCCGGCGGCCCCTGGCGCCGCGAGAGCGGCCCGCGCACCTCGCACCCCGGCGTGCTCGAGGTGATCCCCGACCCCGGCGTGCGCTTCTCCCGCGGTGACGTCATCGGTCGCGTCCGCAGCCTGGACGGCCGCACCCTGCAGGAACTCACGGCCGCGGCTGCCGGCTTCGTGGTGGCCGTGCCGGACCGCTGCTGGGTCACGGCGTCGACCGCCTGCGCGACCCTGGCCGTCGCCGATCCATGAGCGAGGCGACCCGTGGAAGGGAACAGCGCTAGCTCGGCGAATACACGCTAGCGCTGTTAGAGAAGGCTGCGCGGATCCACGTCGATGCGCACCCGCACGCCCCCCCGGGGCGGCCGCGACAGCACCGGTCCGGCGCGGGACAGCCACCGCTGGAGCACGGCCCGGGACCCGCCGCGCACGACGATCTGGAAGCGCCACCGGCCGACCAGGCGGGAGAGGGGGGCGGCGATGGGACCCCGCAGGCGGACGTCGGCGGCGGCCGGCAGCGCGTCGGCGAGGGCCCGAGCGGCCGTCCGGGTCGCGTCTCGCTCTGCGCCCTCCACGCGCACCAGCACCAGCGCCGTCCACGGCGGGTGGGCGAGGCGCTGCCGCTGGGCGTGCTCGGCGACGAGGAAGGCGTCCATGGCGGGGACCAGCGAGAACGGCCCCGGATCGGTGGCCGAGGGCAGGCGGGGTTCGTCGACGAGGTGCCGGAAGACGTAGTGATCGGGCTGGCGGGTCTGGACCAGCACCCGGCCGGCGACGTCGCCGCGGCCCGCCCGCCCCGCGAGCTGGGTGACCAGGGCGTGCACCCGCTCGGCGCTGCGGAAGTCGGGCAACATCAGCAGGTGGTCGACCCCGACGACGGCGGCGAGGTGGACATCGGGGAAGTCGTGCCCCTTGGCCACCATCTGGGTCCCCACCAGGATGCGGGCGTCGCCGTCGCGGAAGCGGTCGAGGATCTCCTGGTGGCTGCCGCGGCTGCGGGTGGTGTCGGCGTCCATGCGCAGCAGGCCGGCTTCGGGGAAGGCCTCGGCCAGGGCTTCCTCGACCCGTGCCGTGCCGTGGCCGATGATCTGCAGGTCGGTGCCGCAGGCTGGACAGGCGGGCTCGAAGACCTGGCTGTAGCCGCAGTAGTGGCACAGCATTCGTGGCGTGTGCCCGCGATGGTGGACCAGGCCGACGCCGCAGCTCGGGCAGTCGAAGTGCCCTCCGCAGCCGGGGCACTCGACCACAGGCGCGTAGCCGCGGCGGTTGAACAGGACGATGGCCTTGCCCCCGGCGGCCAGGGTCTGTTCCAGCGCCGCGGACAGCTCGGGGGAGAGGACCTCGGCCGGCTCGCGCCCGCGCTGGTCGACCAGCTCGACCGCGGGGACGGTCCGCGCCGTGGCCCGGGTCGGCAGCCGCAGGTGCCGGTACCTGCCGAGGCGGGCGTTGTGCCAGCTCTCGGCGCTGGGGGTCGCCGTGCCGAGCACGACCGGGCAGCCAGCCAGGCGTCCGCGGACGACGGCGCAGTCGCGGGCGTGGTAGCGCACCCCCTCGTCCTGCTTGTAGGAGTCGTCGTGCTCCTCGTCGACGATGATGAGGCCGAGCTGCTGGAAGGGCGCGAACAGGGCGGAGCGGGCGCCGACGGCCACGCGCGCGTCGCCCGCCCGGATGCGCTGCCACTGCTGCTGGCGCCCGGCTGCGGTGAGCCCGGAGTGCAGGACCGCCACGTCGTCGCCGAAGCGGGCGCGGACCCGGCCCGTGAGCTGCGGCGTCAGCGAGATCTCCGGGACGAGGAGGAGCACCTGGCGGCCCCGGCCCAGCGCCGCAGCCGCGGCGTGCAGGTAGACCTCGGTCTTGCCCGAGCCGGTGACGCCGTGCAGCAGCAGCGGGGCGGGGGCGTCTTCGCCCAGCGAAGCGGTGATGGCGTCGACGGCCGCCTGCTGGTCGGCGTTGAGCGCCGGGGGCGCGACGGGACCCACGGCCCGGCGCAGCGCCAGCGCCCGGCGATCCTCCACCTCGACCACCTCGACCAGCCCGCGGTCGGCGAGCCGCTTCACCGCCGGCCGCGCGCCGCTGCCGAGCCGCTCGACGAGCTGCCGCAGCGGCAGGTCGGCGCCGGCGTCTTCCAGCAGGGCGAGCACCGCCTTCATCTGCGCCCCGCGTACCCCCTTGGGGTCGGCGCCCTGGACCCGTCGGACGACCTTGAGCGTGGCACGGGGCCCCTGCACCTCGCGGTCCTCGAGCTGCACGAGGCGGTCGCGCACGAGCAGGTCGAGCTGCCGCTTGACCCGGTCCGACGGCAGCTCGTCGTGGAGCCGGCGGGCCAGGCCGCCGGCCGTCAGGCCCGGCCGGGCGACCACCTCGCGGAGGACCTGCAGGCGCTCCTCCTCGACCAGCCCCGGTCGGGCCAGCGCCTGGATGCCGGCGTCCAGCGGCATCACCACGCGGCGGGAGCGGGCCTTCATGCCGGCGGGCAGGGCCGTGGCGATGACCTCGCCGAGGCCGGCCTGGTAGTAGCGGGCGATCCACCGGAAGAAGGCCAGCTGGTCCGCGTCGAAGGCCGGCAGCGGATCGAGCAGGCGGGTGACGGGCTTGAGGCGGGCTTCGGGGACGGCCGGATCGCCGGGGCCGACGACGTAGCCGGTCACCCGGCGGCGGCCGAAGGGCGCGAGCACGGCGTGGCCCAGCGTCAGCTCAGTCCCGGCCGGCACCGCATAGGTGAAGCTGTCGCGGACCGGCAGGGCCAGCGCGAGCTGGACCCGGGGCCGCGGCTGTCGGACAGTGGCGGTCACAGCCGGGCGAGGATCTCGTCGAGGCCGGCGCGGAGGTCCGGACGCTTGCGCGTGTAGTGGAGGGTCGCTTCGAGGAAGCCGAGTACGTTGCCGGTGTCGAAGCGGCGCCCGTCGAAGACCTTGCCGAAGACCAGCCCACGGGCCGCCAGCGTCGCCAGGGCGTCGGTGAGCTGGATCTCGCCGCCGCTGCCCTCTCCCGTGCGCTCCAGGATGCTGAAGATCTCGGTGGGGAGGACGTAGCGCCCGACGATGGCATGGTTGCTGGGGGCGTCTTCCGGTGCGGGCTTCTCGACCATGGCGTGGACCTCCATCAGGTCCGGTTCCCGCCACAGCCCCGCGCAGACCCCGTACTTCTGCGTGTCCGCCGGGGGCACCTCCATGAGCGCGACGACGGCGTGGCGTTCCTCCCAGTCGTCGATGAGCTGCCCGATGGCGGGGGTGTCGGCGTCCACGACATCGTCGGCGAGCAGCACGGCGAAGGCGTCGTCGTCGACCACGTCCTTCGCGGTGAGCACGGCGTGCCCCAGGCCGAGGGCGTGTTCCTGGATCACCGTGATGACTTCCACGTCCTTGCCGATGGCCTGCACCCGGGCGAGCAGGTCGTCCTTGCCGTTGGCGCGCAGGTGCGCTTCCAGGTCGGGGCTGGGTTCGTAGTAGCGGGAGAGCGCGGCCTTGGCCGGCGACGTGACGAGCACGACCCGCTCGATTCCGGCGGCCACGGCTTCGGCGATGGCGTAGTCGATGCAGGGTCGGTCCACCAGCGGCAGCATCTCCTTGGGCACGGCCTTGGTCACCGGCAGGAAGCGGGTGCCGAGGCCAGCGACCGGCAGGACGGCGGTGCGCACGACGGTGCGGGGCGAGGTGGACAAGGCGATCTCCAGGCGGCGGTGGGGGAGGGGAGCGAACAGGTCCGGCGAGGCGGGGTGCCGACCGTGGCGAGCGCTGCGGTCGGTGGAAAGGAACAGGGGCCGCGACCTGCTGGAGCCCGGCTGGCTTGCCCTGGGCGGGGGCTCGCTTTAACCAAGCTCGGTTCGGTGGCCGGCGGGCCGTCGACAGGAGCTTGCATGCCCGGACTCCATGATGCCACGCCGCGGCGCTCGCCGGGCCTCCCCGTGGTGGCGGCGACGCTGCTGGCCACCGTGGCCACGCTGCCGTGGGCCCGTGCTGCCCGGGCAAGCGCCTCGCCGGGTGGCGCCGACGTGGTGGCGCTGGGGGGCACATCTCGGGCGAACCTGTCTTCTCCGGCCGGAATGTTGACCGCTGCGGCGACCCTGCCGCTGTCGTCCCGCTACGAGATCCAGGCCGCCGGCCTGCTCGGCCCCGACAAGCTCGTCGGCGTCCGCGCCTACGCCATGGACTCCAGCACCGGCCCCGTCGCCCTCGGGCTGAGCTACCACTACGACCACTGGGTCCCCCAGACCGAAGACGCCGACCTGCCCGGATGGGTTCTCCCCGACGACGACCTCAGCAACGAGCAGGGGCGCACCACCTTCGGGGGCGGGCTGGCCACCTCCTTCGCCGAGCGGCGGGTGGGCCTCGGCCTCAGCCTGATGTGGAACAACGCCGCATCCCGCTTCGGCGACCTGCAGCAGTGGCTGACGGGGGGGCTCAGCCTGGCTGGTCGCTTCGGCGAAGAAGAACAGCTGGTCGTCAGCCTCGCCGCCGACAACATGCTGACGCCGGGGCGGGACGACTCCCCCCTGACCTTCGGCTTCGGGGCGTCGACGCGCCCGGTGCCGGCCTTCGGCGTGTTCGGGCAGGTTGACGCCGTCACCGGCGCCTTCGACCGGCCGGTCGACCTGGGCCTGGGCCTGGGGGTGGAGGGCGTGGCCGCCGAGGTCGTGGCCGTCCGCGCGGGCCTGCGCCGCGACCCGGACCGCCGCAGCGACGTCGTCACCATGGGGATCGGCGCGCGGTCCGACCAGATGTCCATCGACTACGCCGCCGAGCTCGTCGTCGGCCACGCCGGGGATCCTCCGGCGGGCTGGGATGACGGCAAGCTGCGCAGCTACCACACCCTCTCCGTCTCGCTGTCGTTCTGACGGGTCACCGGCCAGCGCTCGTGTCGCACCGGCGCCGGTGGGCGAGGAGTGCGCTGGCGGTCCTGGCCCTTGGTTGTGGCCGCGCGCCAGACCCCGGCCCCGCTCATCGCTACGCGGCGCTGGCGGGCCACGCCGACCCCGAGGGCTGCGCCGCCCTCGCCGACGCGGCGCTGGCGGCCGAGTGTCGGGCCTTCGCCGCCTGGGAGCTGGCGCGGCGCGGCGACGAGCACGGCGCCGAGGCAACCTGTGCGTCGCTGCCGGCGGGGACCTGGCGCGACGAGTGCTTCTTCCAGCTCGCCGACGTCATCGCCGCCACCGGGGAGCGCGCCCGGGCGCTCTGCGCCCAGGCCGGGGGCTACGAGGGGCACTGCATCGGGCACGGGATCGGCCGTGAGAGCCAGGCCATCCTCGCCAGCAGCGAGATCGGCGACGAGGAAGCGGCCTTTGCCGCCGTGCTCGACGTGGCGACGGCCTGGGTAGGGCCGCGACGCGGTCGCAGCCGCGCCGACGGGATCCTCCGCAAGTCCCTGGCGGCCCGCTTCCCCGAGGGCAGCGACTTCGACGTCACCCGCTGCGGGGCGGCGCCGGAACACCTCTGTCGTGACGCCTATGTCCAGCTCGTCGTCGAGCGCAGCGGCCTGGACGGCGAGGCCAGCACCGGCGTCCACGCAGGGCGCATCGGGGCTGTCTGCTCCGGGCCGCTGGGGCGTGACGCCGTCGTGGCGCAGGGCCTGCCCGGCTGGACCGATGCCAGCGCCGCGCTGGTCGCCGACGCCTGGGAGCGCCTCTGTGCGGACGGGCGCGGCCCCGGGGGACCGCTGGCGCCGGGACGGGCTCCCCGCGCCCCGGGTGCGGCGCCAGCACCGCCGCGCCGTCGCCGGCGTCGTCATCGCCTCCCGGGGCGTGGCAGCGGGGGCGGTCGCCGTCGCGCTCGCCGGGAGCCCGTTCTGGGCGCCGTGGCAGCGCTCCTGCTCTCGGCATGCAGCACCCCAACCTCCGACGCCGACCGGTACCTCGCCGCCGCGGCAGATCCCGCCGCCGACTGCGCGGCCATCGACGACCTCGACCTGCGCAGCGAGTGCAGGGTGTTCGCGGCGGCCGACGCCGCCCGCGCGGGGGATCTGCCCCTGGCCGAGGAGCGCTGCGCGGCCATCGACGAGGGCCCGTGGCGGGACGAGTGCTGGTTCTCGCTGGCCGACGTGACCCGGGCCCGGGGTACGGCGCTCGAGGAGCTGTGCGCCCACGCCGGCCGCTTCGAGCTCAACTGCCTGAGCCACGCCGTGAACCGGGAGTGCCGCGAGGTGCTCGACGGCAGCGAGCCGGGGCAGGAGGCCCGCGCCCTCGCCGAGATGGTGGAGCGGGCGCGGAAGATCCTCGGCGACGTCAAGGGCCCGGTCCGGGCGCGGAAGAACCTCGTCAAGGCGCTGGCGGCCCGCTTCGAGCGCGCCCCCTTCGACCCGGCGGGCTGCGGGACGGCGCCCGAGACCGTCTGCGTCCAGGTCTACCGGGAGCTGCTCATCCTCGCCCGCGACGGGGAGCGGCCACCGGGTGTGCCCCCCGGACGGGCCGCGGTCGACGAGGTCTGCCGCGAGGGCGTGGACCTGGACCGGGTCGTGGCCCTCGGCCTGCCGGCGTGGACCGACGCCGGCGCACCCCTGGCGGCCACAGCCTGGCGGGCCATGTGCGACCAGGGCGACAGCCACGGCAAGCGCCCGCCGCGGGGGGGCGGCGCGCACAGACCGCGGCGGCGCTGACCCGCCCCTTCGAGGGGCTCAGGCCCCCTTGGCCAGCCGCTCTTCGGCCACGTCGCTGCGCCCGGCGGCCCGCAGCAGGCGGCTGCTGAGCTGCACGGCGTTCTCGATGCTGTGGTCCATGTTGTTGTACCAGAACAGCCCGGTCCGGCCGGCGAGGTGCAGGTTGCCGAAGCCACCCAGCGCACGGCGCGCGGCGTCGAGCTGCTGGGGGTAGTCCTTGCGGTAGATGGGGTAGCTCTCCGGCACCCGCTCGACCCGGACGTCGACCACCTTGTGGCGGCCGCTGATCAGCCCGACCTTCACGAGGTCGTCGATGATCCAGTCGGTCAGCCGTTCGGCGTGCTGCCAGCGTTCGTCGCCCACTCGGCAGCTCACCTCGCAGCAGTAGCCTACGGTCCCCAGCGGACAGGTCTGCGGGCTGAAGAAGCGCGGGATGCTGACCCGGTTCAGCAGCAGGTCGCGGGCGCCGTAGTAGCACCACTGGAAGTCGCGAGGGCAGTCTTCGCTGATCATGACGTTGAACAGCAGCAGGCCCAGGTAGTCCAGGTCGGGGACCGGCAGGCCGAGCTGATCGCAGGCCAGGGTGAGGGGAGCCGTCCAGATCACCGTGCCGGCGTCGAAGCGCTCGTCGCCGGCGTAGACTGCTTCCACCCGTGCGTCCCGCCCCACCAGGCGCGCGCCCCGGCCGGTGACGACGCGGCCGCCGTGCGCCCGGATGCGCGCCGCCACCTGGGTCCAGGCTTCGTGCATGCCGCGCGTCGGGTACAAAAAACTCTGGGGCTTCTTGTCGAACTGGAGCAGGGTCGACTTCAGGAGCTGGAAGAGGTTCTGCATCTGGGCGTTGTCGTCGATGATCGCCCGGTTGATGCCGACCTTTGCCCAGTCGCTGTGGGTGTCTCGGGGGTGGATGCCGAGGAACTTCTGGGAGTAGCCGAGGAAGAAGTGCTCGTAGAGGGTCGGCCCGTACTGGCGCAGGACGTACTGCTCGAAGGTGTCGCTGCCGTACTCCCTGCTGCCGTTGGTCGCGAGGTCGACGAGGGCGCGCGCCGCGATGTCCTTGGGGAGCTGGACGAGGTTCTGCGGCTTGATGGGCCAGGAGTAGTAGCGACCCTTGAAGAAGACCTCCGACTTGCGCGGGAAGTAGGTCCCGCCCTCGGTCATGACGCGGTCGAGGTAGGCGGCGACGTTGTCGTTGCTGGTGTCGAAGCGGTGGGGGCCGCAGTCGAAGACGTACTCGTCGTCGTAGATCCAGGAGCGCGCCAGGCCGCCGATGACGTCCTGCTTCTCGATGACGGTCACGTCAGCGCCGGCTTCGGCGAGCAGGTGCGCGGTCACGAGGCCAGCGACGCCCGCACCCACGACGACGACCGGCGCGTCGAGCACCGAGGGCTGGTCGCCCATGACGGGCGAGGCGGGCGAGGCGAGGCGGATCCGGGCTCCAGGCGCGGGGGCAGCCGCTTTCTACCACCGTTGGGGCGCCATGGCACGGGGGGAGCTGCCCTGTGCCCCATGGTCCACCGATCGCCCCTGACGATCGGCGCCCGGGTTAGGCGACCGCATGACCGGACCTCGACATCTCGACCTCCACGCCGCCCACCGCCAGGCCGTCCTCGACGCCCTCGAACCCGGCCAGGCGGTGCTCCTCTTCGCCAACCCGCTGTCCACCCGCAGCAACGACACCGAGTTCCGCTACCGGCAGAACAGTGATCTCTGGTACCTGACGGGCTGGGAGCAGCCGGACGCGGCGCTGCTGCTGCGCAAGGACGCCGAGCAGCCGGTGATCCTTTTCGTCCAGGCGCGCGACCCCTCCCAGGAGACCTGGACCGGCCGCCGGCCGGGCCCGGAGGGTGCAGAAGCCGACTACGGCGTCGACGCCGCCTTCCCCTACGCGGACCTGCCGGGCAAGCTCTCCGACCTGCTCATGGGCTATCGGGACCTGCACTACGCCATCGCCGTGGACGCCGAACAAGACCAGCTCGTGGTCGGCGCCATCGCCAAGGCCCGGCGCAAGGCGCGCAAGCTCGGCCTCTGCCTGCCGAGCGCCTTCATCGACCCCAGCCGCCTGCTGCACGAGCTGCGCCTGTTCAAGTCCCCCGCAGAGCTGGAGCTGCTCCAGGTCGCCGCCGACATCACGGCCGACGCCCACCGCGCGGCCATGGCCATGACCGCCCCCGGCGTCTTCGAGTACCAGCTCGAAGCGCAGATCGAGCACATCTTCCGCTCCCGTGGCGGCAACGGGCCCGGCTACACGACCATCGTCGGCGGCGGCGCCAACGCGACCATCCTGCACTACGTCGAGAACCGCGACGCGCTGCAGGACGGCGACCTCGTCTGCGTCGACGCCGGCTGCGAATTCGACTTCTACACCGCCGACGTCACCCGCACCTGGCCGGTGTCCGGCCGCTTCGACGACGCCCAGCGGGCGCTCTACCAGCTCGTCCTCGACGCCCAGCTCGCCAGCATCGACAGGGTCCGCCCGGGCGTCACTGCGAAGGAGATCCACGACGTCAGCGTGCGCATCCTCACCGAGGGCATGGTCCGACTCGGCCTGCTGTCCTATGACCGTGAAGCCGAGGTCTCGTGGTGCGAGGAGCAGGGCCAGGAGCTGCCGGAAGAGCTGCCCGAGGACGCCACCGAAGAAGAGCTGGTCGACCGCCTCATCGAGACCGAGCGCTTCAAGCGCTACTACATGCACGGCACCGGGCACTGGCTGGGCATCGACGTCCACGACGTCGGCGCCTACGTCGAAGACGGCGACAGCCGGGCGCTGAGGCCCGGCATGCTCACCACCATCGAGCCCGGGATCTACATCCCCACCGACGACGAGGACGCGCCGGCGGCCTTCCGCGGCATCGGCATCCGCATCGAAGACGACGTGCTCTGCACGCAGGACGATCCCCGGGTGCTGACCGCGGGCGTGCCCAAGGCGATCGAAGAGGTGGAGGCTCTGGTCGGGACGGCGGTCGTGCGCTGAGCGAGCGGCCTACTCCTGCCAGAGCGCCGTCTCTGCCCGGCCGATGCGCCGCGTGAAGTCGACGAGGCGTTCGGCGGTGTCGGCCAGCAGGGTGCGCAGCAGGCGTGTGGCCAGCTCCGGGCGGCGCTGGCACATGGCGTCGATGCCCTCGCGCTGGAGCACCAGCAGCCGCGTCGGGAAGCTGACCTGGGCCGAGGCCGACCGGGGGACGTCACCGACCAGCGAGAGCTGGCCGAAGTGGGCGCCGGGGCCGAGCTGGGCGAGCGGGATCCCCTGGCGGCTGATCTCGACCGCCCCCGACACGATGACGAACATGTCGCTGCCGTACTCGGACTCGCGCATGACGACGTCGCCCTCCAGAAGATCACGGGTCGCCAGGAAGGGGGCGAGCAGGCGCAGATCCCGCTCGTCGAAGTCCTTGAACAGCGGCGACACCGTCAGGGAGCGCAGCAGGCCGGCGGGCTGGTGGCTGCCGAGGTCGAAGACCCGGATGACGACGGCCGTGCAGTTGTCGTCGCTGCCGTTGTCGACGGCGCGCTGGCAGATGGCGGCGGCAGCAGCGTCGAGATCCTCTGCCCCGCAGAGCTCGACGAGCTCGGTGTCGCTGACGTAGGCCCACACGCCGTCGGTGGCCATGACGTAGACGTCGCCGCGCGACAGCTCGGCTTCGACGAGGTCGGGTTCGACCTCCGGGATGGGGCCGAGGCTCTGGTAGAGCAGGGCCCGCTTGGGGCTGCGGTTGTACTCCGCTTCCGTGATGTGGCCGCGGCGAAGCTGGGCGGCGGCGACCGAGTGGTCGGAGGTCAGGCGGCTGACCTGGCCGTCGCGGACCCGAAGCACCCGGCAGTCGCCGACGTGGCCGATGACCATGCGGTCGGCCGCCAGCACGGCGGTGGTCAGCGTGGTGCCCATGCGCAGGCCGGCGTCCGCGGCCTGGGAGTAGAGGCGCCCGCTGGCTTCGATGAACAGGGCCTCGATCCGGTCGAAGAGCGCCCGACGGGCGTTGGCGACCTGGTCCCCGCCGATGGCGCGGGCGAGCTGGGCGAGGTCGGCGGCGGCAACGATCACGGCTTCCGCGGCCGCGGCGCTCATCACCTCGCCGTGCTCGAGGCCGCCCATGCCGTCGGCCAGGGCGAACACGCCCTGGTCGGGCAGCACCCGGAAGGCGTCTTCGTTGTTGTCCCGAACACCTGTCAGCGACGCTCCGGCGACCTCGAACCGCATGGGACCTCCCGGCGCGGCAGGGTAGCACGAGCCGCGACAGATGCTGGGCGGTCCAGTGCCGGTCGAGCCGATAGGGGTGCGGCATGGGACAGCCCCCTGTCATGGTCGCCGACCTCGGCGGCACCTCGCTACGCGTCGGTGTGCTCACGGACGGCGCCTTGCTGCACAAGGATCGCGTCGCCACCGACGCGCTCCCCGCCGACGCCTCCCTGTGGCTGCGGGAGTGGCTGGCGTCGCTGCCGTCGCTGCCCGCAGCCGCTTGCGTGGCCGCGGCCGGTCCGGTTCGGGCTGGCTGCGTGCGCATGACCAACGCGGGCGTCCACCTGCGGGCCGCCGATCTGCCACTGCCCACCGTCCTCGTCAACGACCTGCACGGGGCGGCCATGGGGCTCGAGCACGTCCCCCCGGACCGGGTCGTGCAGCTCGGCGGCGGTGTGCCCGACCGCCTGGGGCCCATGGCCGTGCTCGGTGTGGGCACAGGCCTCGGCGAAGCGCTGCGGATCCGAGACCGCGTGATCCCGGGCGAGGGTGGGCACGGCGCCTACGCCCCCGTGGACGCTGACGGGGCGGCGCTGCATGCCTGGCTGCTCCGCCGTCACGGGACGACAGAGTGGGAAGACGTCGCAGCGGGCACCTCGCTGCGCCTGCTGCTGGACTTCGCCTGTGAGCGCCTCGGCTGTACCGACGGGGTGGGTGCGGTGCTGGACCGGGCTCGGGCCCTCGGTGAACCGGTGGAAGCCGTCGTCCTCGACCTCGCCGACGACCACCCGGCCTGTGCCCTGGCCCTGCGACTCATGCTGAGCGCGCTCGGGACCGAAGCCGGAAACGCCGGCCTGCGGCACCTCGCGTTGGGGGGCGTGTGGCTCATCGGCGGCATGGTGCCCCGGCTGCGGCCGTGGCTGGAAGACCCGGAGGGCGCGTTCTCGCGCGCCTTCGTGACCCGCCGGGGCCGCTACGCCGACATCGCCCGGGGGATCCCGCGGCTGCTGGTCCTCGACGATGACGTCGCGCTGTACGGCGCTGGGGTGATCGCCCGGCGCTTGCTGGCGTGAAGCCCGGCGGCAACACTGAAGTCTTTGACTAACGGTGTTAGCGTTTCCAGAACGAGCTAACGACGCTAGCGTGCCGGCCCCTCGGTCTCCGCCCCATCTCCACCAGTCGTCTCCATGTCCGCGTCGCGCTGCTCCCGCTCGCGGCGCTCGGCGCGGCTGTCGGGGCGGCCCTGCCCCGGGCGGGCGAGGTGCACGCCGAAGCCCAGGCCGGCGGCCTGGGTGAGCTGGTCGCCCTGGGTGCCCAGGCGCCCCTCGGCTTCGACGAAGTAGCGGGGGGTGAGGTACCAGCGCAGGTTGGCGCCCCCGCCGGCGAGGCCCTGGACGGGCACGAGGCTGTCGCGCTGGCCGTCGACCTCGAGCCCGGCGTAGAGCAGCAGGCCCGGACGGACCCGGCTGCGCTCGAAGAAGCCGAACATCATGCGGAGGCCGGTGTCGACCACGACGGTGCCGTCGGGGCGGCGCAGGTAGCCGGTGCGGTCCAGCCCCAGCGAGAAGCCGGGGTCCATGACCCAGTCCACGGCCAGGCCGGTCGCGCCGATGGCGACGCCGTCGACGGTGGCGGTGGCGGCCGGCGAGTCCTTGCCCAGCGCCCACAGGGTGCTGTAGGACACGGTCACGCCGGTCACGGGGCGGACGGACTCCTGCTTGTGGAACTGCCAGGCGTCGGCCGCGGCCCAGCCGCGAACGATCTGGGCGCCCATCAGCCACGGCGTCGGGCCGGTCCACAGCATGCCGCCCCACGCGCCCATCTGGTCGTTGCTCGCGGCGTGGACGCCGAACGCACCGCCGGTGGTGACCGCCCAGCTCCCGAGGAACGCCGCCCCCTTGGCCCACTGGCCGTTGTAGAACTGGCCGGCCCCGGGGATGACGAAGCTGGCGCTGCTGGCGATGACCGGGCTGTGGCGCAGGTCGAGGTGGTCGATGGAGGTCTCGCTATCCACCGTCGCGCTGTCGACCGTCGCGCTGTCGACCGTCGCGCTGTCGACCGTCGCGCTGTCGACCGTCACCTGGGCGACGCTCGCTGTCGTGGGCGGCGCGGTCCCGGCACCCTCGGGCGCTTCGGAGCGCGGCGCGGTCCCACCGCCGTCGCTGGCCACCTCGGGCGCGGCCGCGTCGGTGTCCGCGTCGTCTCCGCCTCCCCCCGGCTGATCCTCGGCGGCGCTGCCCGGCGCGAGGCTGTGGTGGAGCCCCTCGACGCCGCTTGCCACGGCGTGGCCGAGCTGGTCGGACGCCGTCGACAGCAGCCCGGCGGCGCGCTGCAGCGCGGTGGGGCGCTCCTCGGGGGCGTCGATGCGCCGCCAGCCCTCGACCGCCGGCGCGGCCTCTTCACCCTCGCCCTTGGCGGCGACGGCGCCGTCCAGCGACAGGAAGGCGTCGGGCCGGACGAGGTGTTCGGCCCCCTCTCCCAGGCCGAAGCTCGCCTCCTGGATGCGGCCGGCCGTGCGGATCTGCAGGCGATAGGTCCCGGCCGGCAGCGCGAGGACCGCTTCGCTGCCCGCACTCTTGGCGACCTCGGCGACGGGAAGCTCGTCGGGGGAGCGGAGCACGGTGACCACGCCGGCCAGCTCTTCGGGCAGCCGCAGGCGGGCGCTGGCCCGGGAGACGTCGGTCAGCGGCAGGTCGCCGTTGCCCTGGATCCGGTAGTCGTAGGAGGGGTGTTGGGTGCCGCCCGAGGTCCCCCCGGTGCGGGCCACGGTGCGGTCGTAGGCGTAGGCGTAGGCTTCGTCGAGGCTGACGACGCCGTCGCCGCTGTCGGCGGCGCCGCGCAGGCCGCTGAGCAGGTAGTGGGTGAAGAAGCTGCCCCGCAGGCGGTCGCTCTCCTGGGCGCTCTCGTCGGCGCTGGCGGCGGTGAGCCAGGCTTCGCCCTCGGCCGACAGCTCGTCCTCGCCGAGGAAGGGTTCTGCCAGCGACAGGCCCTTGAGCCGGGTGATCTCGCCGGATCGACAGGCGTCGAGCACGCCGAGACGCACCTCGGCCGGCACGTCGCGGATGGCCTGGCGCAGCGCGTCGAAGGGCTCCCGCTCGTCGCCCAGCCGCAGCCCCTGCTGGTCGGCGTGGCCCGAGTAGTAGAACAGGAACAGGTCTTCGTCGGCGGTGGCGGCGACGTCGGCGTGGGTGGCGATGGCTTCCGTCAAGGCAGCCCGCGACGGGCTGTGCAGGACGGTGACCTCGTCGGCGGTGAAGCCGCCGAGCTCGACGAGCAGGTCGGCGAAGCGGTCGGCGTCGTCTTCGGCGTAGAGCAGCGGGGCCAGCTCGGCTGGCGCGGCGTTGCTGCCCACGACGACGGCGTGGCGCAGCACCTCGGCGCGAGCATCCCGTGCCGTGAGCACCAGCAGCATCAGCCCGGGCAGGGTCATCGCCTGTTCCTCCGTCCGCAACTCCTCAGCACACAGGCTACCCGAGCCCTTGTCGGTGTCGCGCGTGACATCGGGGACCTCTGGTGTCTCGTGGGGTGCTCGTGGGGGTGCGAGGGAGGGAGGGCCCCCCCTGCTCGAAGGCGCCGGGGAGGCGCCCCTCCCTTGTGTCGAGCGCAGGTCAGCTCAGCGCTCCTTGGGCAACCACAGGCGACGGATCTCGACGCCATCCATTCGATGGCCGGACATCGCGTCGCGGGCGTCGGCTTCGGTGAGGGGGGTGTCGGAGAGCACGAGGATCAGCTCCTCGTCGCCGGCCTCGGCGTCGACGGTGAGCGCAAAGGGGGAGAGGGTGGGGGCCCCCGGCTGGAGATCGAAGTGGCCGATGATGGCGTCGCCGTCGCCGACCCAGGCCTCGGCACCGCTGCCGGCCGGGACGCGGATCTGCAGGCGGTCCCCGGGGGCGATGTGCTCGCCGTCGTCGAGTGCGCCGTGGCCCTCCACGATGACCTGGACGTCTGCCGAGCCCTTGACGCGGGTGCCGTCGGCCGGGTCGCCGGGCAGGACCGCGACGGCGATCACGGCGGCGGCGGCGACGAGGACCGCGCCGAGGGGAGCCGGCCGCAGCCATCCGCCCAGCCGCTCCCACACCGATGGCGTCGACGTCGACGGCAGTGTGATCTCCGGCGCCTTCAGCTCGAAGGCGGCGCGGAAGCTCTGCTGGGCGTTCAGCCGCTGCCGGCACGCCTCGCAGGCGTCGACGTGAGCCCGGGCTGTGCGGGCGTCGCCGGCGCCCAGCTCGCCGTAGCGGAGCTGGTGCAGGGTGAGCGTGCTCAGGTGCGGGGAGGGGGGCGGTGTGGTCATCGGGGGCCTCCGCTGAGGGAGTCCGAAGGGGGGGGAGGAGAGCGGGTCACTTGTCGCTGCCGCTGGCCCAGCCGGCCCAGTGCGGGAAGCGGGCCTGGCAGTCACGTCGGAAGCGGGCGAGGCGCTTGCGGACGGCGGCGCCGGAGATGCCGAGCAGCGCGCCCACCTCGTCGTGGGTCATGCCGTCGAGGTAGTGGTAGACGACGCACTGCTGGGTGCGCTCGTCGAAGCCTTCCAGGAGCCGATCGACGAGCTGTGCGCCGGCGACCCGGTCCAGGACGCTGTCGCCGACGGGGAGCGGGACCAGCTCGGCGACGTCTTCGACGGGGTCCTCCGGCCGCCGCTTGCGCGACCGGATGACGTTGAGGCAGTGGTTCGTCGTGATCCGGTACAGCCAGGTGCTGGCCTTGCTGCGGCCCTCGAAGCGGTCGGCGTAGCGGTGGGCCTTGAGGAAGACCTCCTGCACGGCGTCGATGGCGTCGGCTTCGTTGCGGAGGAGGGACAGGCAGCGGCCATAGACCATGTCGCCGTAGCGCCGGTACAGCTGGGCGACGTCGATGCGAGGTGGGGCGCTGGCCACGGTGCTCCTGTCGCGGGCGGTCGACCGCTGTCGGGCTATCGTGGCGGAGCGCTCCACGGCGAGCGCCGCCGGGCGCCCGGAGGCGCTCCCGGCGGGTGCCCACGCACCGGCGAGCAGCTTCATCCGCAGCCGCTGGTGCTGCTGGTGCCGCTGCCGCTGCCGTCCGTGCCCGTGCCGCTCCCGTCAGCGCTGCCGTCCCCGGCGCCGCTGCCGCTGGAGTCGCCGGTGCCGGCCTCGACGATGAACAGCGCGTCCTGCGCCCAGATGGCGTCGCCGTCCTCGGTCTCGACCACGAGGTCGACGCCGCCGAGCGCTGCCGTCGGGTCCACGGACAGCGTCAACAGCAGCTCGTCGTCCCGCGCCTGCATCGCGCAGGGCGTCACATCCCCGTAGAGCTGGACGTCGGTGACGACACTCCAGTCGAAGTCGCGGTCGGCGACCAGGCTGACGATGGCGGTCTCGCCCTGGGTCAGGGTGTCGGGCACCATGGTCAGCGACAGGTCGGCCTGCGCATCGTCCCCGGTGTCGCCGACCCCGTCCTGGCCGTTGTCGTCCTGTCCTCCGCCCTGTCCTCCGCTCTGGTCGCCGTCGTCGGTCCACATCCCGTCGTCGCCGCAGGGGGTGTCGTAGACGACGCAGCCGCTCAGGGCGGCCAGGGAGAGGGCGAGCATCAGGGTGCGGTTCATGGTGTCCTCCAGGTGGGTGGGTCGCGGCGGTGCCGCGGGGGAGGGAGCGGCAGAGGTTCACGGGCTCGTGCCCTGCCGGGGGGCTCTCGGGTCCGCTTCTTCGACCCCGGAGGCGTCCGCGAGCGCTACCGTGTGCCGACGAATTCCTGAAGCGGGTCCCGCGCGTGGCAGTCTGTGCCGCTGAAGCGACCGACGGGTCCGCTGCATCCAGGACCCGTGCTGGCGGTTAGCCTCAGGGGTCCCCGCGGCCCGCCCCATCCCCGAGCGAGTGAATGAGCAAGCAGAACGACATCACGGACGTCGAGAAGGCGTACAAGAACCTCGACTTCCTCAACAGCCCCGAGGGGCGCACGATCCGGATCCTCTGCGAGTACGAGGAGCCCCGCCGCCGTTTCCGGCAGGCGCGGGTCAAGGACACGGTCGTGTTCTATGGCTCAGCCCGCGCCATCCCGCGCGAACAGGCCGTGGGCCAGCTCGGCGAAGCAGAGCGCGAGCTGCGCGGCGCCAAGGACGACGAAGAGCATCGCCGCCTCGAACACCAGGTGCGCCTCGCCCAGCGGCGGGTGCGGCTGTCCCGCTTCTACGAAGACGCCCAGGAGCTGGCCCATCGCCTGACGCTGTGGAGCCTGCAGAAGCGCAAGGGCGGCTACCTGGTCGCGACGGGCGGCGGCCCCGGCATCATGGAGGCCGCCAACCGCGGCGCGAGCATGGCCAAGGGTGGGCGCAGTGTCGGCATGGGCATCAGCCTGCCCTTCGAAGAGAAGCTCAACCCCTACGTCACGCCCGAGCTGGGCTTCGAGTTCCACTACTTCTTCATGCGGAAGTACTGGTTCGCCTACCTGGCCAAGGCGCTCGTCGTCTTCCCCGGCGGCTTCGGTACCATGGACGAGCTCTTCGAGATGCTGACCCTCCGTCAGACCCGCAAGATCCTCAAGCCGCTTCCGACGGTGCTCTACGGCGCCGAGTTCTGGCGCCAGGTGACGGACATCCAGTCGCTGGTCGACTGGGGCACCATATCGGAACGCGACCTGTTGATGTTCCACCGCTCCGACTCGGTCGACGACGCCTTCGACTACCTCGTCGCGGCGCTGGAGCGCTCCGAGCACGAACGGCGCTCGCCGCCGACCACGCCCCCCACGCCTGTCAACCACCGGGAGTGACATGACTCCGTTCGGAATCCGAAAGAAGCTCAGGGGGATCGTCGGGCGCGCAGACGGCCGCGCCGAGATCGTCCGCTACGACATCACCTTCGTCCTGCCCGATGGCACCGAGCAGACGGTGAAGGCCGAGGAACGCTACACGCTGGCCATGGCCAGCCAGTTCCTGCCAGCCCCCATCGCGACGGGCTGCCCCGACGGGCAGTGCGGCAACTGCATCGTCGAGGTCATCGACGGCCGGGGCATCGCCGCTGCCACCGACAGTGAGCGCAAGGTGTTCGAGAAGTGGCACAAGGAGTTCGACGGCAGCAAGCGGCTGGCCTGCCACGCACGCGTCGAGGGCGCCGGTGCCAAGGTGCGCGTCTTCGAGCTGTTCGACTACGAGAGCGTCCGCGGCACGGACTGAAGTGCGACCGGCTGCTCAGGGCGTGCCGATGTCGACGCTGCTGGCGGCCGTGACGGTCAGCGACGCAGACCCGCCGCCGCCGACGGTGCCCTGGACCAGGCCGGGGCTGTTGGTGCCGTCGACCCGGTGCCAGACGCTGACGTCTTCGGCCTTGGCGTAGATGCGTCCGGCGTAGTCGCTCGGCAGCTCCAGCGACACCCTGCCCCGGGCCGCGCTGACCTTGTTGGTGCTGGTCAGCGCGCTGGCCGGGCTCAGCTCGACCTTGGCGTCGCCCCTGCTGGTCGTGGCGGTCAGCCTTGCAAGGACGCCGCTGACGAAGACACCGTCGCCGGCGGTGATGGTGACCTGCCCCTCGCAGCCCACGACCTCGACTCGCCCGCGGCTGGCGCTCACCTTCACGTTGGCCTGGGGCGGCAGGTTGACGGTGAGATCGATGTCCTTCTCCTTGACCGTGCTCGACGCGCCGGGGACCCGGGTGGTCACTCCCCCCGAGCTGCTGCTGCCCCAGGTGCGCATCCCGATGCCCTTGCCGAGCCGCTCCAGCGCCGGGCCGTCGGTGCCGCGCAGGTCGTAGCGGATCCGGGCGCTGATGCCCTGCCGGTCCTGGCAGTACACGGTCACGTCGCCGGTGGTGTGCGTGATGGACACCGTCTTGCCGGCGGCGAAGTCGGGGGCCGACTGGTCGAGCCCGCCGCTGTAGCTGATGAGCTCGGCGGAGGAGGGCCCGGAACCGGCCCCGCCGAGATCGATCTCGTCGAGGAGATCGTCGATGTCGCCGAGCCCGCCGCTGCTGCTGCCGCCGTCGTCGTCCTGGGCCATGGCGGGGTGCGCGCCGAGTGTCGAGATGAGGATCGGGATGAGCAGCGCGGTCATGCTCCCTCCTGAGAGTCCGTACCTCCTATCGGGCTCGACTGCTCCGGCCCCCGCCGCGTTGTCGCGGACGGGCTAACAGCCCTCGTCCCAGCGTCTGTTCCCGGAGTTGACGATGGCCGCCCAGCCCCTCTGCGACCTGCACATCCACGTCGGCAGCAGCGTCGCTCCGCACATCCTGTGGTCCATCGCCCACCGCGCGGGCTTCAAGCTGCCGGTCAAGGACTACTGGGAGTTCGTCGACCTCGTCACCGTGAACCCGCGTCGCGACCGCAGCCTCGACGACTACCTGCGGATCCTCCACGAGTGGACCGAGAAGATCCAGAGCAGCCCCTCGGCGATCGAACGCAGCGTCTACGAGATCATCGGCAAGGAGTACCGCAGCAGCCGCGTCGAGCAGATCGAGCTGCGCTTCAACCCGATGAAGCGCAACGAACGTGGCGCCCGCGACCTCGACCACATCATCCACGCCGCCATCCGCGGCATGGACCGGGCCTGCCTGGAGTACGGCATCAAGGCTGGCCTGCTGTTCTGCCTCGCCCGGGAGTTCGACGCAGAGCTCAACGAGATCCTGGTCGAGAAGGCCATCATGTACCGCTCCCGCGGGGTGGTCGGCATCGACCTGGCCGGCACCGAGAAGGACCCGCTGGAGCTGTCGGAGACTGTGGGTCGCTACGCGCGGCTGTTCGAGCAGGCCCGCGACGCTGGCCTGGGCACCACGGTGCACACCGGCGAGACGGCAGCGACGTCGGGCGAGGGCGTCATCGCGGTCATCGACAAGCTTCGGCCCGATCGGATCGGCCACGGCGTGCGTGCCGCCTACAACGAGCGGGCGCTGGACCTGCTCGCAGAACGGGGGACGGTGCTGGAGATCTGCCCGACCAGCAACCTGCACACCCGGGCGGTCCGCCACCTCGAGGAGTTCCGCTTCATCCTCGGCACCTTCGTCGAGCGCGGCGTGCGTTTCACCGTGAACACTGACGGCACCTACCTGTGCTCCACCAACCTCCAGCGCGAGTTCTCGCTGCTGCAGGAAGCCGAGATCCTCTCGGTGGCTGAGCTGGAGGCGGCCCGCTCGCTGGCTTTCGACGCCAGCTTCATCACCGCCTGAGCGCCCCGCAGTGCCCCGCAGCGCAGCGCCGCGCAGCGCAGCGGTCCTCAGCGCAGCGGTCCTCAGCGCAGCGGTCCTCAGCGCAGCGGTAGTCAGCGCAGCGGCAGGCGATCCAGCGCCCAGGTCGCGGCGTCGACGACGACCGGGTTGGCGTGGGCGCGGGCGTGCAGCAGGGCCGGCTCGGCGGCGGGGTCGCCGAGGTTGCCGAGCACGATGGCGGCGTTGCGCTTGAGCCCCGCGGGGCCCGGCCGGCGCAGGGGGGAGCCCGACAGCGCGCGGTCCAGCTCGCCGTCGTCGGTGCGCAGCACCCACGCCAGATCCAGCCAGGCGTGGCCTGGACGGGGCGCGAGGTCGGCGTGCGACGAGGTCGGCGGGTGGTGGTTGTGGGGACAGACTTCCTGGCAGAGGTCGCAGCCGAAGACCCATCGCCCCAGCCCGGGGCGCAGCGCTTCGGGAATGGCGCCTCGGTGCTCGATGGTCAGGTAGGAGATGCAGCGGCGGGCGTCGAGCTGGTGACTGTCGACGAAGGCGTCGGTCGGGCAGACGTCGAGGCAGCGCCGGCAGCCTCCACAGTGCCGGTCGGCCCCCGGCAGTGGCGGGTCTGCAGGCAGCTCGATGTCGAGCAACAGCACGGCGAGGAACAGGAAGCTGCCCTGGCCGGGGACGATGAGGCAGCAGTTGCGGCCGAGGTAGCCCAGGCCGGCGCGCTCGGCCCAGGCGCGCTCGATCAGCGGCCGGCTGTCGACCCCCCAGTAGATGCCGACGCCGGGGAGCGCCTCGCGGAGGTGGCGGGTGAGCTTGCGCAGCCGCTTCCCGACGAGGTTGTGGTAGTCGCGTCCCCATGCGTAGGACGCGACCTTGCCGGTCAGCCCGCCGGGGTCGGGCGGGCGGGGCCAGGCGTGGTCGACGCCGAGGACCACGGCGCTGCGCACGCCGGGCAGGAGGCGTTCGGGCTCCGCGCGGGCATCGCGTCCCCGCTGCATCCACTGCATCTGGCCGTGGTGCCCGGAGGCGAGGAAGGCGTCGTAGGCCGGTACCCCCGGGGCGGGCGACGTGGCGGCGACGCGCAGGCGTGAGAACCCGAGGGCAGAGGCACGTTGTCGAATGATCGCCAGGGGGCCGTCGGTCACGGGGGGTCGTCGCGGGGATCGAGGTGTATAGGGGTCCCCTCACGGTTCGCCCGGGCGCCGCACGCTCGCGGCGCGGCGAGCACGCTCTAACGACACCAGGAGCTGTCATGTCCGCTGATGAAGAACGCATCGAAGACGTCGTGATCTTCGGATCCGGCCCCGCCGGCCTGACCGCGGCGCTGTACGCCGCACGGGCCAACCTCGAGCCCGTGGTCTACGAGGGCATCGAGCCCGGTGGGCAGCTGATGACCACGACGGAGGTCGAGAACTTCCCCGGCCACGAGAACGGCATCATGGGCCCCGAGCTGATGGATGTCATGCGCAAGCAGGTGGCCCGCTTCGGCACCCGCTTCGTGCTCGACGAGTGCACCGGCGTGGACTTCTCGCAGTGGCCGTACCGCTACACCACCTCCCAGGGCGGCGGCCGCGCCCGCACCATCATCATCGCGACCGGCGCCAGCGCCAGGTACCTCGGCCTCGACAACGAGCTGCGGCTGCGTGGCCACGGCGTCTCGGCCTGCGCGACCTGCGACGGCTTCTTCTTCCGCGGCGTCGAGATCGCGGTCGTGGGCGGAGGCGACAGCGCCTGTGAAGAGGCCAGCTTCCTGGCGCGCTTCGCCAGCAAGGTCCACCTGCTGGTGCGTCGCGACGTGCTGCGGGCGAGCAAGATCATGCAGCAGCGGGTCTTCGACAACGACAAGATCGAGGTCCACTGGAAGACCCAGGTCGCCGACGTGCTCGGGGACAAGGAGGTCGAGGGGATCCGCGTGCGGCACTCCGACACTGGCGCAGAGACCGACTGGACGCACGTCAAGGGGCTCTTCCTCGCCATCGGGCACCGGCCGAACTCCGGCCCCTTCGTCGACCACCTCGACCACGACGAGACCGGCTACATCCTGACCAGGCCCGACTCGACGGCGACCAACCTGCCGGGCGTGTTCGCCTGCGGCGATGTCCAGGACCACACCTTCCGGCAGGCGATCACCGCGGCCGGCACGGGGTGCATGGCGGCGCTGGAAGCCGAGCGCTGGCTGGAAGCCAAGGCCGCCGAGGGATGATCTCGACCGGTGGCCGGGGGGCGCAGGCCCCTCAGCCCACCGAGGTGTCGTCCAGGGTGATCGAGGGCGGCGCGTTGAAGGCGTCGGTGACGTCTTCGTCGGCGCCTGGCGCCTGCATCACCCTGCGGATCCGGTCGAGCTTGAAGACCCGCGGCGCGTCGCGCAGGTGGCACTGCGCTTCGAGGTAGGGCGGGCGGATTCGCGTGATCGTGATCTCGCGACGGGTGGTCAGGGCACCGCCCGCGCCGCTGGTGTAGTCGATCACCACGTTCTGCCCTCGCTGCATCGCGGTGCGCAGGGCACGCTTGATGTGGCTGCGCCCGTCACCGCCCTGGCCGAGGCTCTCGACGATGCGCTGGAGCTGGCCCACCGTCGGCACGCCGGGCGGCCGGATCGCCCCCAGCATGGCGTGGTAGACCGCCAGCGTGGCCCGGGCGTCGGGGAGCGCCCGGTGCGCGTCTGTGTGATCGATGCCGATGCGCTCGGCGACGGCCTGCAGGCTGCAGTGGACCAGGTGGAAGACGTTTCGGGCGAGGTCCAGCGTGTCCACGACGATCGCGGGGGCCGGGCCCTCGAGCCCTGCGCGTTTGCACTCCATCTCGAGGAAGGCGAGATCGAAGCCGATGTGGTGGCCGACGAGGACGGCGTCATTCACCATGGGCGCGAGGCGCGGCCAGACGTCTGCGAAGGAGGGCTGCCCTGCCACCATCGCGTCGTCGATGCCGTGGATGGCCATGCCGTCGGGCGGGATGGCCATGCCCGGGTCGACCAGCGAGCTGCGCTCGCGCAGGCCGGCGGGGGTCACTTCGACCGCGGCGATCTCGATGACCCGGTCGCCGCCGTCCGGGTCCAGACCCGTGGTCTCCAGGTCGATGACCACGGTCCGGGCGAGATCGGCGGGGGTCCTCAGGAGATCGGGCATGCCGGCGGCTACTGTTCCGGGGCCGCGAGCCAGGAGGGGAGGCCAGGCGGATCGAAGCCATCGCCGTCCCGGTCGATCCAGATGGGGTTGGTGACGGCGTAGGGGTGGACGGGGAAGGCACGGGGGATGGGCCAGGCTTCGTCGAGGAGGGTGCTCACCCCGGGCACGCCATCGAGGGCGTCGACGACCACGTCCTGGAGCTGCACCGGCGGGATCTCCACCGGCGTGAAGACCGGCCCCATGTCGCCGCTGCCCAGCGCGATGACGACATACCAGGTGTCCCGGTCGGGGCTGACGGGGAGCTGCTCGGAGAGGTTGAGCACGTCGCTGTTGGGGGAGGGGATGTCGTACTCGGCGACCAGCTCGCCGTTGCCGTAGACCTCGACCCGGTCGACGTCGAACCAGTCCGGCGACTGGACCTCGATGTTGAGCATCACCTCGCCCGAGGACACCACTGTGCTGCCGATGCCCTGGTCGGGGGTGTCGGCCCAGAAGCGGATGAAGGGCCCGTAGCTGGCGACGACCTTGCCCTCTCGGACGGCGCGAGCGACGTCGGCCGACGAGATGAGCGCGGGATCGTCGGTCGGCGAGACGACGAAGTTGCGCGGGCAGCCGGCTTCGACCTTGGTCTTGCCGTGGGTGTCGCTGTTGCCGAGGGCGGTGTAGCGGTAGCCGAGGTTCAGCAGGTTGAACCAGTCGTCGATGGGACCCTCGTGACCGCCGCCGCCGAGGGTCTCGGTCCCGTCGATGAGCGCCTGCTGTTCGTCGCTGGTGCGCTCGATCATGTCGTAGATCGCGACGCTATCGGGGTCGGCGGCGTAGTCCTGCAGCTCGGAGGTGGTGGGCGTGCGCAGCACCTCGAAGCGCTTGCCGTTGAGCAGCTCCAGCGCGTCGAAGTCGAGGCTGAAGGTGTCGCCGCCGGCGATGACCGGGTTGGTGAGCTGCACGGCCAGCGAAGGGTCGGCGACCGGGACGCCATCGGGTGCTGCGTAGTGGTCGAGGCCGTACTGGTCGAAGTAGCCGAGGATGCCGTCGCGGGGGTGCCCGACGAAGACGACCGGCTCCACCCCCTGGGGATCACCCAGGGCGCGGATGTCGTCCATGATCTCCTGCGGGGCCAGGTCGGTCCAGTCGACCGCCCCGCCCTGGTCCTTCAGGTAGTCGTGCAGCAGCGGGAAGCCGAGGAAGTGGCCGACCTCGATGGTGGTGACCTCCAGCCCGACCGCAGAGCCGATCCACTCTTCGAGCCCCATGTCCTCGATCACCGGGCGGTAGTCGGTGATCGCGTCGTGGTCGCTGCTGGTGAAGTAGTCCACCCCCTCCGTGGCCATGGTCGTGACCCGGTCGGAGAGCTGCACGCCCGAGTCGTGGGAGGGGGCCGCGTGGACGTGGAAGTCGGCGGAGATGAAGCCCGAGGTGTCGACGGTCTGGACGACCGTCAGGTCGAGGTCGACGTTGGTGGTGGCGCCGACGCTGAACGGGTCGGAGACGTCGAGCTCGTACTCGACGCCGCGGCTGGCGATGGCCTGGTAGCGACCCGGCGGCAGGGCGACGTGGCCGCTGCCGTAGGGTGCGAACTTCACCGCCGCGGGGGTGCCGCCGATGAAGCTGTCGCCGAGGACGGGGTGGCGGACGTCGACGCCGTCGGCGGAGACGAAGGTGACCTTGGCCGGCAGCAGGCGTCCCTCGCCGTCTCGGACCTCGAAGTCCACGCTGCCCGGCTGCGGAGACTCCAGGACCACGGAGAAGTCGCCGCCAGCGGTGACCGTGACGGGGACTCGCTCGCCCACCGGGCGCCCTTCGGCATAGGTCATCAGCTCCCAGTCGCCGACGGGGAGGGTGCCGCCGAAGCTGCCGTCGTCGATCTGGTCGTCGGCGCCGACGTCGGTGGTCCACTCCGACCAGGGGGCGTTGGCACCCGGGCGGAACACGAAGACGTGGACGTCGGGCAGGGCCAGTCCGGTGCTGCCCTCGACCACGTAGCCATGGACGCTACCGACGGCGTCGCCGCGGGCTTCCAGCAGGGCGTCGACCACGCTGCCGACGTCGCCGTCACCGACAGCGAACCAGCGGTCGTAGCGGTACTGCGTGCCGACGGGGAAGCGCAGGGTCTCGTCGGGGTCACCGGCGACCCCGCCGCCCACGGCGACGGTCTGGCTGCTGGTGAACATGGGCACGAAGAGCTTGCCCGAGGTGGCCATCAGGCCGTAGGAGACGTCTTCTGCGGTACCGGCGAGGAAGTCGACGGGGATGGGGTCCTGGAAGGTGTTGGCGCCGTCCTTGGACAGGTCGTAGACGTAGCCCTCTTCGTCGAAGCCGATGTCGGGGGCGAAGACGTCCACGTCGCCGCCCTGCAGGTAGAAGTCGCCGAAGGCGAAGCCCGTCTCCATGGCGAATTCGATGATCGGCAGGCTGTCCTCGGCGCCGGGGGCTTCGTCGACGTCGGTCCCCAGCGTGCCCACGCAGCCGACGGTCGTGTCGAGGTCTTCGACGTCGACCACCGTGGCCACCGAGCGGATCAGCACCGCGGCGCTGCCCGGTTCCAGGATGTAGTCGGTGCGGATGCGGTAGTGGGGGCTCTTGACGAGCGGCCACAGGCCGTCGAGCAGGGTGATGAAGGACTCGTAGGGTCCCTCGGTGCAGATCTCGGCGGGGCCGCCGTCGCTGCCGTCGGCGACGACGGCGACGGTGCCGCGGTCGTCGTGGACGCGGGCCACCGTCATGTTGACCGTGGCGAACAGCTCGGCGAGGCGGTCGTTGCCGTGGCCGTGGGAGTAGCGGTCGTCGTTGCGCTGCAGATCGGCGTCGGCGATGCTGCCGCCGGAGGTGTGCGGTCCGAGGCTGGGTCGGTTGCCGAGCACGCCGATGCGCACCCGGTCGTTCTCCAGCAGGAAGTCGCCCGGCCGCAGCAGGGCCTTGGGCCCGCCGATGGTGTCGTCGAGGCGGGCGACGGTGCGAGCGGAGGCAAAGGGTTCGTCGCTGGCGCAGCCGCCCGCGAGCGGCAGGAGGGCTGGCGTCAGCAGGAGCAGACAACGGGTCGACGAGCGGGGAAGCATCGCGGGCTATAGTAGCGCCCCCGCGGGCCGGGTGCACTGAGAGGATGCCCATGCTGTCGACCTTCCTGCTGTCTCTCTCGCTGCTGTCGAGCGGCGCTCGCGCTGCGGATCCGGACGGGGGTGGCACCGCCGACTCCCCTGTCCCGGCGCCGAAGCCGACGGCGCTCGTGCAGGTGTGGGTCACCGCCTACGACATGGACGAGCAGCCCCAGTCGGACCCGGCCAGCTACGGTGACCCCGAAGACGACGTCGGCGTCAAGATCCGCCGCGCCCGCATCGGGCTGGAGGGCGCCAACGACACGCTGCGCTACGTCGTCGTGGTCGGCGCCAGCCCGGCCTACGACGCGCTGACGCAGGACGACGAGGACATCCAGCTCGTCGACGGATCCCTGGGCTTCTCCCCAGGGGGACGGCTGTGGATCGACGCCGGTGTGATGAAGCCGCCGGTCGGCCGGGAAGCGCTGACCAGCAGCAGCCAGCTCGCCCTCGCCGAGCGTGCCGTACTCAGCGAGTGGCTGGTCCCCGGCCGCGAAGCGGGGGTCTCCGTCGACTGGTCCACGACCGGTGACACGCGGGTCCGCCTGCGCGGAGGCGGCTACAACGGCAACGGCGGCATCTTCGGCGACGACAACACCGGCAAGCTGCTCGCCGCCCGGGCCGAGCTGGCGGTGGGGCCGGCCCGGACCTACCGTACCTGGGGCCCGGAGAAGGGCTTCACCTTCGGGGTCGGGGCCGACGGCTACTACGACGCGGACATCTCGACGACGACGGCGTCGGCGGGCGGCGATCTCATGGTGCGGGTGGCTGGTCTGTCGTTCATGGCCGAGGGTCGCTTCGCCCAGCTCAAGCCGGTCAACACCGACGTCGACGTCCCCGGGGTCTTCGCCAAGACCACGCGGTGGGGCGCGCTGGCCCAGCTCGGCTACGGCATCGGCCCCGTCGAACCGGCGGTCCGCTTCTCGATCTTCGACGACGACACCGACAGCGACGACGCCGGCGACGTCGCAGCCCTCGACATGGGACTGACGGGTCACCTCCTCGACGACCGCGCCCGGGTGGGGGCCGGCTACGTGATGCGCATCGAGCGTGGCGGGTCGCGCTATTCCAACGATACAATCCGCCTCTGGTCCAGCCTGAGGTACTGACCCATGGCTCTGTTGGTGCAGGCAGCGTCGCCTTCGTCGATCGGCGCCCTCCTGCGGGTGGAGGTCTGAGGTGGCACCGATCCCCGGCCTGCCCGGCTGCGCCGAACCCAGCTTCCGCACCAACGTGCGCGGCTGGATGACGCTGGACGACCTCGTCCACGAAGTGGTGGCCTGGGTGCGGGCGGATGGGGCGTCGCTGTCCCCCTACGTCGTCAAGGCCACGCTGCAGGTGACCCGGGACCTCGTGGGTCGTGACCAGGACTGGGACGCCGTGCACCTGTTCCCCGAGGTGCAGCGGGGCGTGCGCCGGGCGGGCGTGCTGCTGCCAGCGGCCGAGGTAGAGCGGGTGGTCCGGGTCTACGCCGCCCTGATCGCGATGCTCGACGTCCAGGACGTCAGCGAGCTGCGCCCCTGAGGGGGCCGCGCCCGGACGCAGCGAACCCCCGGTCGGATGACCGGGGGTTCTGTCTCTGTGGTGATGGTGACAGCGTCAGCGCCAGTAGCCCTTCACCCAGACGCGGTGGCCCCGCTTGACCTCCCAGTGGCCGGCGACGTAGACGCTGCGGCCGGCGGGAGCGACGGCGTAGTGGCCGCTGACCCAGGAGAGCCCGTGCAGGGTGAGCTCGAAGTGGCCGGGCACCCAGACCTTCTTGGCGCGAGGCGCCGGGGCGGGGGCGGCGTGGGTCACGACCGGGGCGGTGTGGGCGCGGACGGACCGGGAGCTCGCTTCGGCGGTGGGGCTCTGCAGCGTGGTGAAGCCGAGGGCGAGGGCGGGGAGGACCAGGCTGAGGATGCGCTTCATGGTTGCGTCCTTGCAGGTGTCCCAGCACGCCGGGGTGGCGCGCGGGTGCCCCGTCGCGGGGGCCGGGTGGGTGAGTCGGGGGCGGCGGGCTTGCCGGCCGGGCTCGCAAGGTCTGACGGCGAGCGGGTGACTTCATTCGGGCGGGTCTGCTTTTCGATCCACAATTGTGGTCGGCAGAGCGGATAGGGCGGGCCCTCACCCTCGTGAAGATGCCGATGTCGTCACTGTTCCTCGCCGCTCTCATCGCTCTCCTCCTCCAGCTCCCGGGGCTGTCCTCGACCGCCCACGCTGCTGATCGGGACACGCCAGACACCACCCTGTCGTCACTGCGGCAGTCCTCACCGCGGCAGTCCTCACCGCGGCAGTGGGAGTCCGTGCTGGACTCCGTGGTGCCGGCGGTCGTCTCGATCCGGGTCGTGGCCACGCGGGCCTTCGACACCGAGTCCGCCAGTTCCTCGATCGCGACGGGCTTCGTCATCGACGCCGACCAGGGGTTGATCCTGACGAACCGCCATGTCATCGAGCCCGGACCCGTCGTGGCCCACGCCGTCTTCCTCGACAACGAAGAGGTGGCGCTGCAGCCGGTCTACCGGGACCCGGTCCACGACTTCGGGATCTTCCGCTTCGATCCTTCCGACGTGCGCTTCATGGACGTCGTCGAGCTGCCGCTCGCCCCAGAGCGGGTGCGGGTCGGGAGCGAGGTGCGCATCATCGGCAACGACGCCGGCGAGAAGATCAGCATCCTCAGCGGCACGGTCGCCCGGCTGGACCGGGACGCTCCGGTGTACGGGCGCTTCCGGTTCAACGACTTCAACACCTTCTACATCCAGGCGGCGAGCGGGACCTCGGGCGGTTCCTCGGGCTCGCCCGTGATCGACGACAGCGGCGCCGTCATCGCGCTCAATGCAGGCAGCAGCCGCAAGGCATCGAGCAGCTTCTTCCTGCCGCTGGACCGCGTGGTCCGCGCGGTCGACTACATCCGCCGCGGCGAGCCGGTGCCCCGAGGGAGCTGGCAGGCGACGCTGCTGCATCGCCCCTTCGACGAGCTGCGCCGGCTGGGCCTCAGCGCCGAGACTGAGGAGCGGGTGCGCGGCGCACGCCCCGATGGCACCGGCATGCTGGTGGTGGACGGGGTGGTGCCTGGGGGACCTTCCTACGGGATCCTCGAGCTGGGGGATGTCGTCGTCGAGATCGCAGGACGGCTGACCACCGACTTTGTCGGCCTGGAGGAGGCGCTGGATGGTGCGGTGGACGACGAGCTGGCCGTGGTCGTGGAGCGCGGGGGACAGCGGGTCGAGCTGGTCGTGCCCGTCCAGGATCTGCACGAGATCACGCCGGACAGCTACCTGGAGGTCGGCGACGCCGTGCTCAACGAGCTGTCCTACCAGCAGGCGCGCCACGCCCTCGTCGCGCCCGGCAGCCCCTACGTGGCGAGCAGTGGCTACATGCTCGCGGCCGGCGGTGTCCCCTCGCGGACGGTGATCACCGCCATCGGCGGCCAGCCGGTCTTCTCCCTCGATGACGCCCAGGCCGCCTTCGAGGCGCTGCCGGACGGCGCGCGGGTGCCGGTGCGCTTCTTCGACCTCGCAGAGCCAAATGCCGAACAGGTCGCCGTCGTCACCATGGACCGGCGCTGGTTCCCGATGCAGCGCTGCACCTGGGACCCGGCGACCGGCGGCTGGCCCTGTACCAAGAGCCCGCAGCCGCCTCCTGCGCCCGCGGCCCGGCCGGCCTCGACCACCTTCCCCAGAGAAGAGAACCGCATCGAGGAGCGGCTCGCGCCCAGCATGGTGCTGATCACTGACGAGATCCCGCTGCGCGCCGAGGGGGTCTACGGCACCCGCTATGTCGGTGCGGGGCTCGTGGTGGACGCCGAGCGCGGCCTTGTCGTGGCCGATCGCGACACCGTCCCCATCGCGCTCGGAGACATCCGCCTGACCTTCGCGGGCTCGGTGGAGGTGCCCGGGAGGGTCGTCCACCTGCACCCCTTCCACGACATCGCCGTAATCCAGTACGATCCGGCGCTGCTCGGTGACACGCCCGTGGCCTCGGCCAGGCTGCGCGACGAGCCGCTGCAGGTCGGGGATCGCGTGTGGCACGTGGGGCTCGACCGGCGGTCGCGGGTGGTCAGTCAGAAGACGCGCGTCGAGCAGATCCAGCCGCTGTCGCTGCCGCTGCCCAGCCCCCCCTTCTTCAGCGACCGCAACCTGCTGACTATCGACGTGGGGCAGGCGGCCCGCAGCAGCGGCGGTGTCCTGGTCGATCGCCAGGGGCGGGTCGGCGCGCTGTGGGCGAGCTTCGTGGACCTCTCACAGGACGAACCCGACGCCTTCTTCCTCGGCCTGCCCGTCTCCTACCTGCGCGACGTCGTCGACCCGCTGCGGGCGGGGCGGACGCCGACGCACCGCAGCCTGGGCGCGACCCTTGGCGAGCTGGGGCTGGTGGATGCGCGAGCCCGCGGCCTGCCCGACGCGTCGGCCCGCCTGCTGGAAGACGCCGGGGGCACGGACCGCCGGGCCTTCGAGGTGGAGCGGGTCGCGGCGGACGCGCCGGCCCGCGGTGTGCTCCAGGAAGGCGACATCCTGGTGACCGTCGAGGGGGAGCCGGCCGTCGACCTGCGACGCATCGAGGAGCTGAGCCAGGCCAACAGCGTCGAGGTCCTGGTCAGCCGACAGGGGCAGGAACTGCACCTGACCCTCGACACGCTGGAGCGCGACGGCGAGGGGATCCGGCGCTTCGCGTCCTGGGGAGGGCTGCTGCTGCATGCCCCCCCGGCCGCCATCTCCGAGCAGCGTGGCATCGAGCCCGACGGCGTCTACATCGCCTGGTACTGGTATGGCTCTCCGGCGGCCCGCTTCGGGCTGCGGGCCACCCGGCGGATCCTGGAGGTCAACGGGGTCGAGACGCCCGATCTCGACGCCTTCCTGGCGGCCGTCGCCGGCATCCAGGACGGTGGGGCCGCGCGCGTCCTCACCGAGGACCTCGACGGCCGACGCGAGGTGTCGACCATCGAGCTCGACCTGACGTGGTGGCCGACCTGGACGCTTCAGTGGACGGACGCCGGCTGGCGACGCCGGGATCTCGACTCGACTACTCGAACGCCGGGATCCCCGTGATCCACCGCCCCAGGATGAGGTTGTGGATGTCGTGGGTGCCCTCGTAGGTGAAGACACTCTCGAGGTTCGCCATGTGGCGCATCACGGGGTACTCGTCGAGGATCCCGTTGGCGCCATGGATGTCGCGGGCGACCCGCGCGATCTGCAGCGCGATGTCGACGTTGTTCATCTTGGCGAGGCTGATCTGCTGCGAGATCATCGTGCCGTCGTCCTTCATCCGGCCGAGGTGCAGCGCCAGGAGCTGGCCCTTGGTGATCTCGCGGAGCATCCAGGCCAGCTTGTTCTGGACGAGCTGGAAGCTGGCGATGGGCTTGCCGAACTGTGTGCGGGACAGGGCGTAGTCGCGGGCCGACCAGTAGCAGGCCTGGGCAGCACCCAGCGCGCCCCAGGCGATGCCGTAGCGGGCGTTGTTGAGGCAGGAGAACGGTCCGCGCAGGCCCGACACGCCCGGCAGGATGCGGTCCTTGGGGATGCGGCAGTCTTCGAAGACCAGCTCGGAGGTCACGGAGGCCTTCAGGCTGTGCTTGCCGTGCATCTCCGGGGCCGAGAAGCCCGGATCGTCCTTTTCGACGATGAAGCCGTGGATCCGACCGTCGGCCAGCGTGCCACCCGGCGGCACGAGCTTGGCCCAGACGATGGCGAGGTCGGCGATGGTGCCGTTGGTGATCCACATCTTGGCGCCGTTGAGCACGTAGCTGTCGCCGTCGTCGACGGCCTTGGTCACCATCCCGCCGGGGTTGCTGCCGTAGTCGGGCTCGGTCAGGCCGAAGCAGCCGATGAGCTTGCCCTGCGCCATCTCGGGAAGGTACTTCTGCCGGTGCGCTTCACTGCCGAAGGCGTGGATGGGGTGCATGCAGAGGCTGCCCTGGACGCTGACGAAGGAGCGAAGGCCGGAGTCGCCGCGCTCCAGCTCCTGGCAGGCCAGGCCGTAGGCGACGTTGCTCATGCCCGCGCAGCCGTAGCCCTCGAGGTTCATGCCCAGCAGCCCGAGCTCGCCGATCTCGGGCACCAGGTGCATCGGGAAGCTGCCCTCCCGGCAGTGCTGCTCGATGATCGGGATGATCTTGTCCTCGACCCAGTCCCGGACCAGGTCGCGGACCATCCGCTCCTCGTCGGTGAGTTGCTTGTCGATGGCGTAGAAGTCGAGACCTTCGTAGCGGGCCATGGCGGACCTTCCAGGTGTTTGGGGGGCGCGACGACGTCGACGCGACAGGGCAGCTTTCCGTGGCTGTCCCGAGGCGGGCGGCCTAGCCCGACCCCGCGACGGGGGCAACGCGGCGGGGCCCCCTCGAGCGGCGGGGTTGGGCGGTGGTGAAGACCGCGTCACGGCGCCGCCATGTCGTCCTCGCACGGCAGGCGGAGGGGGGGCGCCCGGGGTAGGTTGCGGCGGACCCCGGAGCCCCGCGCCGGGGCCCTGACCTCGCCCCCTTCATCGGGCCGGCCCGGCCGCTGCCCGCCCCTGCCTCGGAGTTTGCATGACCGTCCTGCAGAGCCTCGACGACATCCGCCGCCACTCGGGCCCCCGCCGCACCCGGGGCATCCCCGACGATCGCCTCGCCGCCCTCGCCGACGAACATCCCGATCTCGTGGCCGCCGTCGACGAAGCCCTGGCTCTGCATCAGGGGCTGCGGCAGACCGACGCCGAGCTGCTCTCCATGGCCGAAGCCGACCTCTGCGATCTCGTCCAGCAGGGCTACACCAACTTCTATGAGCCCCAGGCGGTCCAGCCCTACGTCGGCCTCGCAGCCCGCGGTCCCTGGGTGGTCACGCTGCACGGCGCGGTCGTGCACGACAGCGGCGGCTACGGGATGCTGGGACACGGCCACAACCCCGACTTCGTGCTCGAAGCCATGGGCCGGCCGCAGGTGATGGCCAACGTCATGACGCCCAGCCTCAGCCAGCTCCGCTTCGACCAGCGGATGCGCGCCGAGCTGGGCCACGCACGCGCCGACGGCTGCCCCTTCTCCCGGTTCATCTGCCTGAACTCGGGCTCCGAGGCCATGTCCATCGCGACCCGCCTCGCCGACATCAACGCCGCCCGCCAGACGGGCGGTGGCAGCGCCATGCACGGCCGGCGCATCCGCCAGCTCTCGATCCAGGGCAGCTTCCACGGCCGCACCTTCCGGCCCGCCCGGATCTCGGACTCCTGCCGCAAGGCCTACGAAGAGAACCTCGCCTCCTTCCGCGACCACAGCGACCTCGTCACCGTGCCCCAGAACGACATCGCGGCGCTGGAGGCCGCGTTCGCGGCGGCCGACAGGGACCAGGTGTTCATCGACGCCATCTTCATGGAGCCCGTCCAGGGCGAGGGGGCGCCGGGGCGGGCCGTCACCCGTGCCTTCTATGACGCGGCCGTTCGCCTCGCTCAGAAGCACGGCTCCCTGGTGGTGGTCGACAGCATCCAGGCCGGCCTGCGCGCCCAGGGCGTGCTCAGCATCGTCGACTACCCGGGCTTCGAAGACTGCGTGCCCCCCGACATCGAGAGCTGGTCGAAGGCGCTCACCGCGGGCCAGTACCCGCTCTCCGTCGTCGGACTCTCGGAACGCGCCGCCAGCCTCTACGTGCACGGCGTCTACGGCAACACGATGACGACCAACCCGCGGGCGCTGGACGTGGCCTGCGCGGTCCTCGACCACGTCACCCCGGAACTGCGCGACAACATCCGCGCACGCGGGCGGCAGTTCATCGAGGAGCTGAAGGCCGTGAGCGCCGAGTTCCCCGGCATGATCACCTCGATCACCGGCACCGGGCTGCTGTTCTGTGCCGAGCTGCACCCCTCGATCCCCTGCGTCGGCTTCGGCGCGGCCGAGGAACGCTGCCGCATGGCGGGACTCGGGGTGATCCACGGGGGCAAGAACGCGCTGCGCTTCACGCCGCGCTTCGGGATCACCGACGGAGAGGTGCACCTGATGATGGACCTGCTGCGCGAGGTCTTCGCCGAGATCAGCGCCGCCCGGGCGGCCTGAGGCGCTGGTCGAGGAGGGCGGCCCGCGCTGCGTGGCACGTGCCCCGCCGCGCGAGGCGCGCGCTCAGGCGGACCGCATCTTCAGGAAGAGGCGCACCATCCAGCTGTCTTCCCCCACCACGCCGTGCAGCACGAGCAGGCAGAGGGCGGTGACGGCGGTGGCGGCGATCACCACGCCCAGCACGTTGGCGATGGCGAATTTCCGCCGGTCCAGGCCCAGCAGGTAGGAGCCCAGCGCTCCGCTGTAGACACCCGACCCCGGCAGGGGCACGCCGATGAACAGGGCCACACCGAGCTCGCCGTACTTCTCGACGTAGGGGTGCAGCCGGTGCTGGGTCTTCTCCAGGCGCGGCCAGATGTGCTTCTCGAACCAGTTCCAGCGGCGGACGATGCCGAAGGCGGGGTTGAGCAGCGCGAAGACCAGCCAGCCGAGCAGGATGTTCGCGACGGCACAGATAGCGACCACGGCGGGCCAGCCGAGGTCTTCCTGCATCGAGAAGATGCCGACGGGGATCGAGGCGCGAAGCTCGAGGGCCGGCACGAAGGTCAGCACGATCAGGAAGAGAATGGCCCGCAGCATCGATCCTCCGGTTGGGGGCCTCCGCCCCTATGCGGATGGGGCGCCGGTGTCATGGAGGGGCGGCTCTGGCCTGTGCCTCGCGGCACCCGGCAGCCCCGGCACGTGGTGTGGGGCTACCGGGCGTACTCCAGCGTCATCAGGTCCCAGGCCATCTCGACGGGCGCCTGGTCGTCGGTGAGCAGGCGTGCGTCCTGCCAGCCGGGGACGTCGCCGCGGGTGCGCTTGCGGTAGCCGCGGCGGATGCGGTTGTAGGCGGTGGTGTGGAAGCCCGACTCCAGGCGGGTGGCCGCGAGGTAGCGATCCGTCGGCCGCTTCATGGCGTAGATCACGTCGTTGGCCTGGGTGGCGTCGACCCAGATGACGTCGGTGAAGCTCTCCTTGAGCGTCCGGAAGATCATCGCCGCCAGCGCGCGATCCACGCCGCGGACGCTGGCCACGTTCACCGCGACCACGCCGCCGTCGTCGAGGTGCTGCGAGACCAGCTCGAAGAACTCGTGCGTGACCAGGTGGAAGGGGATGTAGGGCTGTCGGTAGGCGTCGAGGAGGATGACGTCGTAGCGCTGATCGGTCGCCTGCAGGAACACGCGGCCGTCGGCGATGACCGGCTGGATGCGCGGATCGTCGTCGTCCAGCCAGCGGCGCCCGGCTTCCACGACGTCGCCGTCGATCTCGACGCCCGTGACCTTGGCCCGCGGGAAGGCTTCGAGGAACTGGCGGGCAACGGTGCCGCCCGCGAGGCCGACGATGAGCACGTCGGGGTCGTCGGTGACGTCTGACATCCACAGGGGCGCGGCGGCCAGGTAGGTCCAGTAGCCGCGGATCTCCTTGCTGGCGTCGGGGCACTTCACCGAGTGCACGCCGATCCCCTCGTTGAGGTAGAGGTGGTAGGCGTCGGGGCAGTCGCCGTAGGGTTCCTGGACCACCTGGATGAAGTGGTACAGGCTCTCGCCCTCGTAGACCAGTCCCTCCATGGGGCGGATGGTGCCCGCTGGCACCAGCAGCAAGGCTGCCGCCGCGGCGCCGGCGCCGAGCGCCCGCCCCCTCGACCAGAAGCCGGTCGCCGACACCAGCAGCAGCGCGCTGCCGACGAAGATGAAGGTGTTGCGCACGCCGAGCAGTGGGATGAGGACGAGCGCGGGCAGGAAGGACCCGAGGATGCTGCCGACCGTGGACAGGGCGTAGAGTCTGCCGGCGGCCTTGCCCGCTTCTTCGACGCGGACGACGGCGAGGCGGACCGCCCATGGGCTGACGGTGCCCATCAGCGTGACAGGGATGGCGAGCAGGGCCAGGGTGCCGAGCAGCCCGCCGACCAGGCTGGCGACGGCCAGCGAGGTCTCTTCGAGGTGCTGGCCTTGGACCAGCGGGCGCAGCACTTCGGCCGCGGCGCTCAGGATCGGCTGGGCGATGAAGGGAATTGCCAGCACGAACAGGGCGGCGACGGCGGTCGTCGCACACAGCCGGGACAGGCGCGGGTGGCGGTCACCCCAGCGCCCGCCGAGCCAGTAGCCCACGCTGAGGAAGGTCATCATGGAACCGATGAGGACGGTGGTGACGACCAGCGAGGTCCCGAAGTAGGGCGCGAGCAGGCGCAGGCCCGTCATCTCGACGGCCATCACCGACATGCCGCTGACGAACACCAGGGTCGAGAGCTGGAGGCGGCCGGCCCGGGGGCGGGCGGGATCGTGTTCAGGCGCTGTCTGCATCGTGGTCGGCCGGTGGGACGGTTTGGGGCGCAGGGCGCGAGTGTGCGGTGTGGCGAGGCCGCCGCCCGGGCCGTCGGGGTCAGCGGAGGCCGAGCTGGGCCAGCGCTTCCCGCGCGGCCCGGCGCACGTCGACGTCGACGTCCCGTGTGCGCGCCTCGAGGGCTTCCTTGGCGTCGCGTGCCCGGAGGTCTTCCAGCGCGCGGCAGGCTTCGGCCCGCACGTCGGCGGCCGGATCGTCGAGGGCTTCGAGCACGGGGCCGATGGCCCGTCGGTCCCCGGAGAAGCCCATCAACTGGACCGTGTAGAAGCGCAGCAGCGCGTCCCGGTCGGCGTGCTTGTAGCACTCGACGAGGTCGGGGAGCGCTTCCCCGCGGTCGAAGAGGATGGCGTCGAATGCCTGGTCGGCGCGTGCAGGATCGGGATCCTTGAGCGCCTCGAAGAGGTCCTTGTAGCGCGGACGCATCGCTGCTCGTGGGCTGGACGAGGGATCGGGGGCGCGCCGAGGAGGGAGGAGGAGGGCGCGCGAAGACGGCAGGGGAGGCCGGGGAGGGGGGCCGACGTGGGTCCGTCTGAGCAGAGCGTGAGGAGGCGGGGCGGCGGCAGGTGAGGAGTGTGCAGCGAACAGGTGCCGGGTGTGCAGCGGGTGGACGGACCCATCGTCCGCACCCCGCCTAAACAACCATCGTGCCGCTGGCAACACGCAGCGACTACGACTCACCGGGTCGACACGCAGGAGCGCCACCCGGCCGCCGCCCCGGCACACCGCGCGGGCGACCGCAGCCGGTTAGCCGTGGCCGCGATGCTCGTGCTGCTGTCCAACGACGACGGGGTCGACGCCCCCGGTCTCCACGCGCTCCGCGGCGTCGCCGGGGCGCTCGGCGACCTGCTCGTCGTGGCGCCCCACGTCGAGCGCAGCGCTCAGTCGCACGCCCTGACCATGCACGAGCCGCTGCGGGTGTCACAGCGCGGGCCCGGCGTGCACGCCTGCACCGGCCAGCCCGCCGACTGTGTCTACATCGGGGTGCATCACCTCGCGGCGGAGCGCCCGGGGCTCGTGCTCTCGGGGATCAACCGCGGCCCGAACATCGGCGACGACGTCCACTACTCCGGCACCGTGGGGGCCGCCGAGGAAGCCGCCCTCATGGGGATCCCGGCCCTGGCGGTCAGCCTGTTCACCGATCGCAGCCAGGCCCCCGACCACCACTGGGACACGGCGGCGGCCCTCGCACTCCGGGTCGCGCGGGCCATGCTCGCCGACCCCCTGGCTCCCCGGGTCTTCCTCAACCTCAACGTCCCGGACCGGCCGCTGGCCGACCTCGCCGGCATCAAGGCCGCCAGCCTGGGACGGCGGGAGTACCGCCCGCTCGTCGCGCGCAACGTCGACCCGCGCGGCCGCGACTACTACTGGGTCGGCGGCGAACCGATGGACCTGGACCCGACGGAGGACACCGACGGCTTCTGGTTCTCCCGCGGCTACGCCACCCTGACGCCGCTGCATCCCGACCTCACGCACCGCGCGTCCCTGCCACGCGTGGCAGGCTGGGACCTCTGACCTCGCCGCACCCGTTAAGCTCGCCTCTCTCCGTGGAGCCCCCATGCAGGACCTCGTCGATCGCCTGAAGACCACCATCCGCGACATCCCGGACTTCCCCAAGCCGGGCATCCTGTTCAAGGACATCACGCCGGTGCTGGCCGACCCCAAGCTGCTGCGGTCGACCATCGACTACTTCGCCGAGATCTACGCCGGTGAACACGTCGACGTCGTCATCGGAATGGAGTCACGGGGCTTCATCTTCGGGGCGCCCCTGGCCATGGAACTGTCGGCGGCCTTCGCTCCGGCTCGCAAGCCGGGAAAGCTGCCCTACGACACCGTCGCGCTGGAGTACAGCCTGGAGTACGGCACCGCCACGCTCGAGCTGCACCAGGACGCGGTCAAGCCCGGCGACAAGGTGCTCATCGTCGACGACCTGCTGGCGACCGGCGGGACCGCCGGTGCGACCGTGGACCTCGCGCGCAAGCTCGGTGGCGACGTGGTCGGCTGCTGCTTCGTGATCGAGCTGGGCTTCCTGCCGGGCCGCGCCAAGCTGCCCGACATCGACGTCCACAGCATCATCACCTACTGAGGGCCGCGTCCACCAGCAGCTCGGACAGTCGTCGCCACGCGGCGCCGACCGCGTGCTCCAGTGCTGTGCGGTCCCCGTCGTTGTCGACGACGACGCACGACGGGCCCCCGGCGGCTTCGGCCGCCTGGAGACGGGCCCGCCTGGCGTCCACGGAGAGCTGGGCGGCCAGCCAGCGCCTCGCTCGCTCGGCCGTCCAGCCCTGCCGCGCCTGGAGCCGCGAGAGCTGGGTGTCGGGGCTGCATGCCACCAGCACCACGGTGTCGTAGTCCGAGAAGCTGCCTGTCTCGACCATCAGCGCCGCCTCGATCACCGCCGCGCCGGCTCCCGCTGACTGCAGCGCATCCAGCCGGCGCCGGATCTCTGCCCGGATCCGTGGATGGGTGAGGGCGTTGAGCCGCGCGCGCGCCGCGCTGTCGGCCATGACGATGGCGCCGAGCGCCTCCCGGTCGAGGCTGCCGTCGCTGTGCTGCACGCCGGGGCCGAAGGCGTCGACGACCGCGGCCAGCCCCTCCGTGCCGGGTGCCACGATGTCACGCGCCACCTGGTCGGCGTCGATGACCGGGAGCCCACGTGCCGCGAGCATGGCGGCCACCGTGGACTTCCCGCTGGCGATGCCGCCGGTGAGGCCGATGCGCTTCACGGGTTGAGCGCCTGCAGGCGGCCGCGCGCCCGCTCCAGGTGTCGCCGGGCCCCCGCGCGCTCCTCGGTCTCGAGGGCCTCTGTGAGCGCCTCGTCGGCCCCTGGGGTCTCCAGCATCACGAGGATGTCGGCACAGGCGCGCGTCATCTCGGGGCGTCCCAGGCTGCGGAGGCAGACGGGCGCCACCTCTTCATCGCAGGCTTCGAGCTGCCCCCGGGCCTCGTCCCGGACCGTGGCGTCCCCGCCGAGGCGGGAGGACTGCCGCACCCATGTCCGGATCATCCCGCGCAGCGAGCGGGCGGCGAAGCGCCGGTCGGGCTGGCCACCCTGCTGGAGGTCTGCCACCAGGCCCGCGAAGCTGTCGGGTCGTGTGCCGGGCCGCTTGACGTCGCCCACAGCCGCCGCCGGCCCCGGTGCTGCCGCGACGCCCAGCGCGACCAGCCAGGGCACGAGGCGACGGACGCGCGTGACCTCAGTCATCCATCTTCTCGATGTAGCGGAAGATCGTCCGGGGATCGACGCCGAGGTCTCGCGCGGTCTGCGCCTTGTTCCAATTGTTGAGCTCGAGCGCCTCCCGGATGTAGCGCTTCTTGAAGCTCTCCGTCGCAGCGTCGAGGTCCTGCAGCGCGCGCTTCGTGCCTCCCGACAGTCCGACATCGTCGGGGTTGAGCAGCGCGCGATCGCTCATGATCACCGCCTTCTTCACGCGGTTCTCGAGCTGGCGGACGTTTCCTGGCCAGTAGTAGTTCATCAGCGCGCGGACGCACTCGTTGGTGAAGCCCCGCGCCCGGCTGTCGTACTGGTCGGCGTAGCGGGCCAAGAAGAAGCGGGCGAGCTGGTGGATGTCCTCACCGCGCTCGCGCAGCGGGGGCAGCGCCACCGTCACCTCGTTGAGCCGATAGAACAGGTCTTCGCGGAATCGACCCTCGGCGATCTCGGCTTCGAGGTCCTTGTTGGTGGCCGAGACGACGCGGATGTCCACCGGCCGGGGGCGGAGATCGCCGACCCGCTCGATCACCCGCTCCTGGAGGACCCGCAGCAGCTTGACCTGGAGGTTCATCGGCATCTCGCCGATCTCGTCGAGGAAGAGCGTGCCGCCGTTGGCCGACTCGAACTTGCCGATCTTGTCGCTGACCGCGCCGGTGAACGCACCCTTCTTGTGGCCGAACAGCTCGCTCTCCAGCAGGTTTTCCGGGATGGCCCCACAGTTGATGCTGACGAAGGGCTGGCCCGAGCGGTCGCTGAGGCGGTGGATCTCGCGCGCCACCAGCTCCTTGCCCGTGCCGGTCTCTCCGAGGATGAGCACCGAGAGGTCGGTCGGCGCGAGCTTGCGGACCATCCGGAACACCTTCTTCATCGTGGCACTGGTGCCGACGATGTCGCCCTGGCTGCTGCGACGGAGCTGGGCGCGGAGGTTCCGGTTGCTGATCTTGAGCTCGTTGAGGAGCAGCGCTGCGTGTACCACCATCGAAGCCTGCGTGGCCCACACCTGGAGCATCGCCAGGTCCGTGTCGGTGAACAGGCCGGTGACTGCGTCGTTGCCGAGGTACAGGACCCCGAGGAGATCGTTGCGGTACAGCAGCGGCACACACATGACGCTGGACAGCTTGAGATCGACGACCGACCGGGACCGGCCGAAGGTCCGGTCGCTCATGGCGTCGCTGACGATGAGCGGCTGGCGGTTGCGCACGACCTGCTCGACGATGGTGTCACTGATCCTGCTGAGATCGAGGGTCTCGTCGCCGACGTTGTGGGAGGCCGCGAGGTGTCGCTCCCCGTCCTGGAAGACGATGACGAAGCCCTTCTCGGCACCGGTCAGCTCGACGACGGCGTGCAGGAGCTTCTTGAACAGCTTCTCGGGGGAGGTCTCCCGCATCAGCTCGGCGGAGAAGTCGACGAGCTGTGCCAGGCGGTCGCCACGGCCCACCGCCGCGCTGACGTCCGCGGCACCCGGCCGTGGCGGCTCTCCGTCGCGAAGCTCCAGCTCGAAGCGCCCGATGAGGACTCGGTCACCCGTGGACAGCGCCGCCTGCTTGACGACGCGGCCGTTGACGTACAGCTCGTGGCTGCGGTCGACGACCGAGAGGCTCAGCTTGGACCCCTGGCGGAGCAGGTTGGCGTGGGTGGACGCGACCGTGGGATCGTCGAGGACGATGTCGTTGCCGGGACGTCGGCCGATGGTGACGAGCGGCTTCCGGAGGGCCACGTTGGTCGTGGTTCCGCGGATGGGGTCGTGACAACGAAGCCAGGCCATCGGGACACTCTGGGGCTTGGAACGGGGGCAGGGGAGGTAGGAGAGGGAGGGGCCCTTGCCTGCCGGAGGGGCTCGGAGGACGAGCGAGCGCGGCCTCGGCGTGCGGGCGGAGCGAGCGCCGAGGCGGCGGGTGCCGGCCGGATCCCTCGGGGCTGCGGAGTATAGCCGCCTGCGCGCCCGCGGTCCGAGCGAGCGGGACGCCGACCGCGGGCGATCGGAAGCACGGGTCGTGCCTGGCAGGGAGGGGGGAGGGGTCAGAAGCGCCGGGTGAACACGACCATCGGCGCCTGCCGCGGCAGCGCCGCCTGCTCGGAACGCCGCGCCTGTCGGCGGCCGGCGAGCCAGGCGTCGGTGACCCCCAGCGCATAGCTTCCGTAGCAGACACCCGTCGCCGCCCACTGGGCGCTGCGACGTGCAACCAGGGTCTCCCTGTCCCAGACCGTGGACCCGTCGGACTGGGCCGTGGCCTCGTCACTGGGCGTGGGATCGTAGTGGCGGTCCAGCAGCAGCCAGGTCCCGAGCCCGATCGACAGCCCACAGCTTGCGGTCTGGCCGATGCTGAACAGGATCCCCGGGAGCACGCGCCGCTGTCGGAACTGCGCCACACCGAGGGGCAGGAAGGGAGAGGGGGGCGGACGCTCGGCGGCTGGGTCGGGCAGCACGGCCTCCACGGCGATGCGGCGCAGCTCGTCCTCCTTGACCAGCTCGAAGAAGGCACAGACGTCGGGCGGGTGCCGGAAGGGGTCGAGCACGTGGTCGGGCCAGCTCCGAACCACGGCCTCGAAGGCCTCGCGCGCACCGGACTCGTTGCCCTGGACAAAGAAGATCTCGCCGATGTACAGGCGCGCGTCCCGGCTGATGGTGGAGTCATCGGGCAGCTCGCGGGTCAACGCCGTCAGCCGTGACAGCGCGAGATCATGCTGGCCGAGGTGGTAGCTCCGTACCGCCGCGGCGAGGCGGTCGGGCGGGGTGAGCTGGACGGGGGGGGGCGGCGGCGCGTGCTGCTGCGGCGCGCTGTCCGCGGGAATGGAGGGGGCGGCGGTGGGGGCGTCGTCGACCCGCTGCCCAGCCTCGTCGACCGGCTGCTCGGCTTCATTGTCGTCGGCGCGACCAGGGGTCGCGCACAGCAGCAGGAGGGAGAGGGTCGCGACGAGTGCCGACATCGCGCGGAGGGTAGCGGGACCCAGGCGGAGCAGCAAGCAGCGCGCCTCGGGCTGTGGTCGGGCGCATTTGTTCAGCCGTGCGGCGCGTCCGGTTGCAGAAGTGTCAGATCATGCCGCTTGATGACAGCGTAAGAAGTGTTATTGTTGAGGAGGCGAGGCCGTTGCCACTGTCGCAAGAACGCGAGCCGACTGGCGAAGTCGGTGTGGAACGGTCGGAGTCGCTCACCGAACAGACGGAGTAGACCATGAGGAAGCTGGAAGATCGTGAGTGGTGGCCGGAGCTGGTCGCCCTCAAGGATGTGATGTCGCTGCGGGAGCTGTCTGCTCGCTTCGGCGCCGCGCCCGCCGCAATCTCGAACGCCCTGAAGCGCAACGGCCTGAAGCGCAACCCCGCCCCGCCGGGGCCGCGTGACAAGCGGGACAGCGCGCTCAAGGAGGCCGCCCAGGCCGCCGTCGAAGCCCTCGAGGGCAAGACGAGCAGCAAGGCCGCGCCGAAGAAGGCCGCGAAGAAGGCCGCGCCGAAGAAGGCCGCGAAGAAGGCCGCGCCGAAGAAGGCCGCGCCGAAGAAGGCCGCGCCGAAGAAGGC
>CAZRFD010000005.1:53694-122379 GCA_964599085.1 uncultured Enterobacterales bacterium
CGAAGAAGGCCGCGCCGAAGAAGGCCGCGCCGAAGAAGGCCGCGCCGAAGAAGGCGTCCGGTGGGCGCCGTGGCAAGTCGCGCATCGCCGCCTACGCCGACCTGCTCGGTGTGGAGATCGACCGCGTCATCGCCGAGAAGGCGGGTGTCTCCGTCAGCGCGGTCACCAACTACCGCAAGCGTCATGGGATCCCCTCGGCGCGCAGCGGCGGCAACGTTCCGGCCGCCGCGCCGGCACCCGCGCCGGCGCCCGTCGCCGCCCCCGCTCCCACCCCCGTGGAAGCTCCCGCGCCCGTCGCGGTCGCCGAAGAGCCGGCCCCCGCGCCGAAGAAGGCCGCCAGCGGCGCGGGCTTCGGCTACAAGGTGACGATCGGTGACCAGGAGTTCGTGGTCGTCGCTTCCGACATCGCCGAAGCCGCTCGTCGCGCGCTCGACGCCGGCCGGGGCGAGGTCTCCCGCATCGAAGTGCTCGGCCGCGCCATCGGCGGCTGACCATCGCGCCCCACCCGGGGCCGGGTCCACGACTGCCCGCATCGACCCTCACGGGGCGATGCGGGCAGTGTTGTGTCAGGCAATGCCGTCTGGACCGGGCACACTGTCAGGGGGCGACCCCGCTGGGCGACTCGGGGACGCGCATCGAGAAGCCGCCGGCGCTGTCCGTGATCGCGGTCCCGTAGAGCTGGCCGTCGGCGGTCCGGACCTCGACCAGTGCAAAGGCCACGGGCTCACCGTCGGCCGAGACCGCACCGCTGACCGGGACGCCGGTGGTCAGCTCGATGGTCGGGTCCTGGGTCTCGGCGGCATCGATGACGGAGCGGTGGATGGCCGCGGCGTCCGTCGGAGGAGTGGCGGTCAGCTCGACGGGGACGCGAGGGACATCGAAGCTGGCGATGCCGTCGACGTCGGTCGTGCCCGAGTAGGTGTAGCCGTCGAAGCCCAGCTCTTGCGCAACCACCAGCACGTCGGGGGCCGGGTCTCCGGTGGTTGAGACAACCAGCACGTCGATGCCGGTGCTGGTCGGCATCACCAGCTCGCCCACGTCGAGATCGGCATCGGACATGGTCAGGCTGAGCGAGGCCGGGGACAGGCCGGCGTCGTAGGGTGGGATCAGCTCGACGAGCCAGTCGCCGGCGAGCAGGCTCAGCTCGAAGGCGCCGCCGGCGGCCGTCGTACGCTCCACGGTGAGCGATCCCGTCACATCTCGGAGGTGGGTGGAGGTGGCGCGGACGCGGTACTCGTTGCTGCGATCCGACGCCAGACCGTAGCCCTGGCTGTCCACGAGGGTACCGATCAAGGTCGCCCGCTCCGATGGCCCCACGTCCAGGTCGGCGCGCAGCTCCTCGTCGGTCTGGTCCAGGGTGATGGATCGGGTCAGGGTCGGGTCGCTGCCGCCGGTCCGACCCTCGACGACGACGTCGAAGCTGCCCGGGTAGGCGCGCAGCATGTACCAGCCATCTCCGTCGATCGCCGTGGTGGGACCCGGTGTGCCGGAGCTGGTGTCCACCAGGTGGACCGTCGCTCCGCGGGGCACACCGTCGTCGGAGTAGGCCACCCGCCCCCACACCGGGACGCCGTAGTCGAGATACCAGACCCCGAGGTCGAGGTCGCTGGCGAGCACGGGGATCGTGGTCGAGTCGAAGGGAACCTGGTCGGTCTGGTCCGGGACGACGTCCACGCGGTAGCTCTTCCCCGGAGGAACCTCGAGCTCGAAGTAGCCGTCATCGGTGGTCATCGTCGACCCCCCGGCGACCGAGTCCTCCATCACCACGTCGATCCGGGCGGCGATGGCCTGGTCGTCCTGCCCCGGGACCGTCGGGTCCCCGGAGTAGGGGGTGGCCAGGAAGCCGAGCACCTGGCCGGACAGCGTGACCGAGGGGGAGATCTCGACATCGAGCCCTGTCCACTCGCCGCCGCCATCGAGGTGCACCGACTGCGGCTTCAGACCCGGAGTGGCGTCGCTGGGAAAGATGTCGAGGCGCAGGCTGTCGTCGGACAGGCTCTGGCCATCGGCGGCGCCAGTGCCGTCCTCGGCCCCCGCCGAGAGCTTCATGTCCGAGCAACCCGTGGCTCCGCCCGCGGTGGCGATGGCGACGAGCAGCGCGAGGGTGGGGTGCTTCATGGATCCGCCGTCACGGTGATCGGCCAGGAACGCTGCGTCGTCGCCCCCTGGGGGTCGATGACGAAGACCGTGAGCGTGTGCCCATCGTAGTCGGCCTTGGCTTCGACCGTGAGCTGGCTGCCCAGCAGCGTCCCATCTTGCAGCGGCGTGGCGTTGGGCTGCACCCCGAGGTCGGAGATCTCCCAGAAGAAGGACAGCTCGGTGTCGTCGGGGTCCCGGGCGATCACGAAGGCGGTGTACTGCGGCGTGTCGATGACGAGGGTCTCGCCTTCGCCGGGGCTGCTGTGCTCGATGGTGGGCGGCACGTTGAGGTCGACCTCGATGAAGGGCAGCACGAAGGGGCAGCCCGTCAGGTTCAACCCAGCGAGGATGCAAGACCCGGACCATACCGACAGACGCAGGCTGCGACGCCATCGCCGACCGCCACGGCGTGGGGGGGGGAGCTGGGATCGCGACATCGGTGTCACGGCCTCACGGGATGCGGGCCGACTCTCCGCCCAGCAGCGGGCCCACGGTCAGATCCTGTGCTCCGTCGGGACAGAGGATGTGGACGGCGTGGGGCTGGTCGGGGGCGTCGAGGCTGAACGCCCCGCCGAGGCTGCTCACGGTGCCGAGCTCGGCACCATCGAGCGTGATCACACAGCTCGCGTCGAGGGTATCGCTGAGGACCACGGTCGCGGGCCGACGCTGGAGCGCCGGTGTCGTGATGTCGAGGACTTCGCCAGGAGCGACGGTGAAGCGCTCTTCGTGAGGGAAGGCGAGGTCGTTCTTGACGGTGAGCGTGTGGGTGCCCGGCGTGACCGAGATGGGCTCCCGGCGCGCCCCCGTGCGGCCCTCGTACACTCCGTCGATGTAGATGTGGCCCCACGACTCGGGGACGTAGACAGAGACGTGCGCCGGAGCATCGCCGCTGGCCGTGCCGGCGGCGGCGTCGGCGGGGCTGCCGTCGGACGGGACCGCGGCGTCGTCCTGTGTGGACCCCGGCTTGGGGAGGTCGGCGGGGGCGCGGCCGCTGCGAGGCTGGGGGAGAGCGACCAGGCGGCGAGGCGTCGGAGCCGGGGTCCGCGCGGCGGTCGCCGACGGCGAGCCCCGGAGCGCATCGGCGTCGGCGGGGGCTGCGCTTGCCCCCGGAGGCTCCGGGTCCTGGCCGGCGGACTGCCCGGTGGCGGCCCCAGCGGCGGTCTCGTCGGCGCCCATGCTGCCTGCCGGGGCGGCGGGTGCGCCCTCGACCGGCGGGGTTGCGCCCGGTGGGGCTGCATCGTCGGGCGCCGCCGCTCCGGATGTGTTGGCGCGCTCGAGTGCGCCGTCGCCGTCCGCTGCGCCCGTTGTGCCGGCCGGATGGGCTGTGCTCGCGGTGGAGCCATCCGCCGCTTCCAGGGGCGTGGGGGTGTGGGCGGGGGGGGAGTCGGCGGGAGCCTGCGGCCGGGGCCACAGCGCCCAGCTCAGCCCTGCTGCGACGACCACCAGCGCGAGCCCGCCTGCCCACCAGCGCCCGGCACGGCGGGTCGAGGTGGGCGGGCTGTGCATGCCCTGGACCAGCGCGAGCACCTCTTCGTTGTCTTCGTCGATGGACAGCAGGCGGTTGAAGAGCTGGAGCGCTCCCAGGTGATCACGCTGCTCGAGGTGCTGCTTGCCCTTCTCCAGCAGGACATCTCGGAGGCGGGCGTCCAGGCGCTCCCTGTAGCCGTCGGGGTCGAGCAGCCAGGTCTGCAGCGCCCAGTTGCTGTCGGTGGGGTCGATGTCGACCTCGTCGAGGACCAGAGCCAGCCGGTCCCGGACATCCGCTGCTGTACGCGGGCGGTCGCCGGGGTCGGTCTGCAGCAGCGCGTTGATGAGGTCCGCCAGCGCCCCCGAGACCCCCGGGGCGAGGTCCGACACGCCGGGCCGTCGACCCTCGATGATGTTGCGCAGCACGATGCTGGGGTTGTTGCCCGCGAAGGGGAGCTGACCCGTCGACAGGTGGAAGAGCAGGGTGCCCAGGCTGAAGAGGTCCGACCGCGGGTCGAGCACGCGCTCCATCGCCTGTTCGGGGCTCATGTAGGCCGGGGAGCCCACAAGCGCGCCGGTCAAGGTCAGGTGCATCTCGTCGAGGAAGCGAGCGATCCCGAAGTCCATCAGCTTCACCGTGCCGTCGCGGCGGAGCATGACGTTCTCGGGCTTCAGATCCCGGTGGATGATCCCGAGATCGTGTGCGTACTGCAGGGCGTCGGCGAGCTTCATGCCCAGCATGGCCACGACTTCGCTGCGGAGCGGGCCGTGGTCTACGAGCAGCTCCTGCAGGGTGCGGCCGTCGACGAATTCCGTGACGATGTAGCAGTCTTCGGCTTCGGCCCCCGAGTAGTCGAAGATCCGCAGGATGTTGTCGTGATGGAGGTGCTCGATCGCACGGGCTTCGCGGGCGAAGCGCTGGCGGTTCCGCTCCGCCGACGACAGGTGCGGGTGGAGGATCTTGATCGCCACGTCCCGCCCCAGGGTCACGTGGCGACCCCGGTAGACGGAGGCCATTCCGCCTTCGCCGATCTTCTGGAGGATCTCGTACTTGTCGAGGACGGTCCCGATCAATGCGCCGCCGCTCCCTGGCGTGGGCTCCGATGACGTGGCGGAGCAAGCACCCCCGAGCTTAGCGCGCCCCACGGGGCCCTGCAGCGGTGGGCTGCCCGGACCGCCCGGTCGCCGAGGAGAGCAGGCGAGGGCAGACCCTCCATCAGAGCTGGCCCGGTTCGCGGGCGTCGGAGTGCAGACCGCGCTCCTGGAGGATCTCGATGATCGCCGCGGCGGTCTCCTCGACCGCCTTGCGGGTCACGTCGATGACAGGCCACGCGGGGTTGCGCCGGAAGAGCTCGTCGCTGAACTCGAGCTCGGCGAGGATGTAGTCGAACTCGCCGTAGTTGCTCCGGCCCGGCATGCGCATGGCCCGCAGCCGCTGCTTGCGGATCTCCTGGAGGCTCTCGGGCGCGATCGTCAGCGCGAAGACCCGGCGCTGATCGACCTGGAACAAGGACTCGGGCACGGGGTGGCCCAGCACGACGGGGACGTTGCTGACCTTGTAGCCCTTGTGGGCGAGGAAGACGGAGAGCGGGGTCTTGGACGTCCGGCTGACACCGACGAGGATGATGTCGGCGTCGGGCAGGAGGCGTGGTTCCTTGCCGTCGTCGGCCTTCACCGTGAACTCGACCGCAGCCACGCGGTTGAAGTAGGCCTCGTCGGCCTGGTGCATGCGGCCGGGCACGCCCTCGGGGGTGGCGTGCAGGAAGTCCGAGAGCTGGCCGAGCAGGCTGCCGATGGCGTCGACCGTGGTGACTCGGTGTTCGGTCGCGAGGGCCGCGGCGTGCTGCCGCATGTCGGCCCGAACCAGGGTCGTCACGACGATGGCGTGTTCGCGCGCGGCGAGGCGGAAGAGCCGCGCGAGCTGGCCGACGGCCGTCACGTTGGGGAAGGTGCGGACGTGGACCAGCACGTCGTTGAACTGCAGCAGGGCGGCCCGCACCAGCTTCTCGACGGTCTCGCCGGTGCCGTCGGAGACCACGAAGATCGGGCGGGGCAGGCGGATGTCCTGCGGCAGGGTCTCGGGCATCGGTGCCTTCCGGTGGTCGTTGACTATGGGCGGTCGCACCGCTATCCTGACGGGACCCGTCGGGCCGCCGGGGCCATTCCCAGCCCGGAGAGTCGCGGGGATGCCAGCGGCGCTGGCGATCGTTCCTGCATGCCCGCCGTAGCTCGGAGGCAAGACCATGCCCCTGCGTACCCTCGCCGAAGAAGGACACATTGGGGGCGCCGAGGCGACGCCGCAGCAGTTCTTCGAGCAGGCGATGGGCCGCCGCATGCTGCACCGCGTGGCCGATGCCCTGCCCACCGACGTCACCGTGGCCTTCTTCATCAGCGGTCCGGGGGGCGGTGACTGGCAGGTCGCGCGGACCGGTCGGACCCCAGCGGTCGGGCCGGTCGCTCCGGGTCCCAAGGACTGCACCGTGCGATGCAGCGCCCCCGTGTTCATGGGCATCGTGCGCGGCACCATCGACACGCGTGACGCCTTCCTCGACGGGCGGCTCCGCCTGACGGGCGACATCGGTCTCGCCCTGCGCTTGCAGGGCATCCTGTCCGAAGCTGCCTGACATCGGCCGCGCCATGGAAGGCTCCCGCTCGCTGCAGGGCGTGGTCGTATTCGACCTCTCCCGCCTGCTGCCCGGCCCGCTGTGCACCTGGTACCTCCAGGGTCTCGGCGCCCGCGTCATCCGGGTCGAGGACCCCCGGCCGGGCGGAGGGGACTGGTCGCGGAACATGCCGCCGTACACCGTACAGGGTGTGGGCGCGTGGTACGCGGCGCTCAACGGGGGCAAGGAGTCCATCGCCCTCGACCTCTCGCATAAGCCGGGGCGGCTGGCGCTGCTCTCCCTGCTCGCCCATGTCGACGTGCTGGTCGAGGGCTTCCGTCCTGGTGTCATGGCCCGGCTCGGCCTCGCCCCCGGGCAGCTCGTCGACCGCTTTCCACGCCTCGTCGTCGCGAGCCTCTCCGGCTTCGGCCAGGACGGGCCGCTGCGAGACCAGCCGGGTCATGACCTGGGCTACGCCGGCTTGACCGGGGCGCTCGCGCTGGCCACACGCCACGACGGTGTCCCCGACCCACCCGCCCTGCAGCTCGCCGATGTCGCGGGCGGAGCACTGACCGGGGCGCTCTCCATCGCTGCTGCGCTGGTCGCGCGGGAGCGGACCGGCCGGGGACGGTGGCTCGACGTGTCGCTCACCGACGGGCTCCTCGCGCTGATGGGCCCGCACCTCGCGGCGACGGCCAGCGGCAGCCCGCCGACGCCCGGACGCGAAGCGCTCACCGGCGGCCTGCCCTTCTACCGGATGTACCGCTGCGCAGACGGCGGCATCGTCGCCGTTGCCGCGCTCGAACCCAAGTTCCAGGACGCGCTGCGGGCGGGCCTCCGCGAAGCGCTGGGCCGGGACGTCGACCTGACCGTGGCCGATCTCAGCGCCGCCCTGGCGACCCGGACGCGGGACGAGTGGGCGGCGCTGCTGGCGGATGCCTGCGTCACCGCGGTGCTCGAGCCGGCAGAGGTGCTCGACCATCCCCTGCACCGCGCACGAGGGTCCATCGTCGGCGAGGGATCGGCCCGACGCGTCCGTCCTCCGTTCCCCGGGGCGGCGCGCGAAGCGGCGCTGGCGCCGCCGACCCCCGGACAGGACACGGAGCGGATACTGGCGGAATTCGGCGTCACCGCCCCGGAGCTGTCATGATCCCGCCCTGCGCACTCTCGCTCTCGTCCGCAGTGGGCGCGGGCGCCGTGCTGGCCCAGGTCGATCCACCGCCGTTGTCGTTTACGCCGATGACCTGGGCGGCCTTCGTGCTGGCCAACGCCATCATCCTGGCGATCCTCGGCCCCCGGCTGCTGCGCGATCTGCGCAAGCGCTGATCAAGGCGCGGTGGCGGTCAGCACCACGTAGGCCAGGCACAGCACGCTCTGCAGGCCCATGTCACGGAGCAGCCGACCCGCGGCGGCGCCGTAGGCGGCCGGGTCGGCGACGACACCGCGCTGGTCGAGCTTTCGCAGCGGTTCGAGGCTCCACACCTCGACCCGCAGGTTCCACGCCCACAGCGCAAGGAAGACGAGGAAGCGAGCGCTGGTCCAGCGGGCGGCGGGGCTGTCGAAGCTCCACGCGAAGGCGCCGTGGTCGATGTAGTAGCCGAGCAGCAGGCCGAACACCCAGGCCCCCATGGACAGGCCGAGCCCGGCGCCGAAGGCGCGGTAGGTGCGGATGACATCCCAGGGCTGCATGTGGGGGAGACGGCGCCGCAGGGCGACGAGCACCGAGAACGCCACCATGGGCCCGGCGTAGAGCACCATCCCGACGGCGTGGAGCGCGTTGGCGAGGGGAGCGAGGGGAGCGAGATCGAGCGGCATGGTCGGGCCCTGGCCGGGCGGGGCACCCGGCGCGAGACCGTGTGGTACCACGGCGCTGGGGGCTGCGAAAAGTGACGGCGGTCCCCGGGCCGAGCCCCGGATAGGCCGGGGCACGCATGCCGTCCCTCCCCGCCCGACGCGCGCTCCTCGTCGAAGCCCTGGTCTACCTGGGCATCGCCCTGGGGGCGGTGGGCCCCGCGCTCCTGCGCAGCGGCGAGATCGTCGGCGACGGCGTCGACATGTTCGGGACCTTCTGGTTCTACTGGTGGATCGGCGACTGCATCGAGCACCTGCGCGATCCCTCGTTCACCGACCTGATGTTCTACCCGCTGGGCAAGGACATCTTCGCCCACACGGGCAACAACTTCGTCGACGCCGCCCTGTCCTGGCCCTTCCAGAAGCTGTTCGGCTTCCCCGACTACCAGCCCTGGTTCGTGCTCTGCGTGATGCTGGGCAACGTGCTGGCCTTCCGCCCCCTGGCCCGGGACCTCCTGAAGAGCCGCGCGGCTGTGGTCACGGCCACCGCGCTCTGGGAGATCAGCCCGTTTGTGCTCTTCGAGCTGATGACCGGGCGGATCACGCAGGCCTTGCTGTGGTTCCTGCCGCTTGCCGTGCGGCACTTCCTGCACATCGGCGGCGTCGACGCCGCCAGCCGGCTGCCCGGCGCCAGTGCACACCCGGCGCGGTGGCGTGACCCGGTGCTGGCGGGCCTGTACACGGGGCTGCAGGCGTGGACCTACTGGTTCATGGGCTGGTTCATGGGCTTGCTCTTCGCGTGGCTGGCCGTCGTCGAGCTGCTGCGGCGACCTGGCGGGCGGGGGCGGCGGCTCGTCGGCTGGCTGCTCGCGGGGGCGGTCTGCGCTGCGGTCGTCGCTCCCGGCGCCGTCTCGATGTTCCAGCGCGCCGCCATCGACGCCGTCCCGGGCATCGCGCACGGCGGTGGCATCTTCGACAAGCCGGAGGCCCTGGCCAACAACGTCGCCCGGACCCTGCACGGCTACTGGCTGGCAGAGACGCAGGGGCAGCCGATGTTCGCCTACCTGTTGTGGGGAGCCGGGCTGGCCGTGGCCGCGCTGCTGTCGCCCGACCGCCTGCGCTGGGTGGGGGCCTGGATCGTCGCCATCGCCTTCGCCGTGGGTCCCGTGATCCCGGTCGGCGACGGCATCGTCATGCCCCACTACATGCTGGCCTACCGCTTCCTGCCCTTCTTCGATCGGCTGTGGTTCCCCATGCGCCTGGTGGTCATCGCCATGCTCGCGGCGACGCTGTTGCTGGGACAGCTCGTCGACCGCCTCGACGCGCTGCGGTCCCGGCGCTGGCCAAGCGTCCCCGCGGCGCTGCTGCCGGCCGCAATGATCGCGCTGGGCCTCGCCGAGCAGCACCACGTGCTGGCCTGGCCGCTCATCCACCGCGATCTGACGCCGCCGCGCACCTACCGGGTCATCGGGGAGGTGGGTGGCGGCCTCATCGAGCTTCCGCTCGGCCTCGCTCGCGTCTCCATCGCCTGGCAGCCCATCCACCAGCAGCCGACCTTCGGCGGCATGGGCGAGAACGCCCCGATCTTTCACCCCCGCGGCTACCGCCGCCGCCTGGCCAACTCCTTCATCGTGTTCCTGCGCAAGGTGACGCGAGCCCCCGACGACGCCACCGACTATCGAGAGGACGCGCTGCGGGCCCTCGTCGACGAGGGCTTTCGCTGGGTGGTGCTCGATCGCCAGCTCGTCGACAGCGAGGTCCACAAGTGGAGCCTGTCGCGGCGGCTGTCCACGCGCTTCATCGAGCAAGCGCCCTTCCTCGTCCAGGCGGCTATCAGCGACAAGCTGGGGCCCCCCGCCATGGTCGAGGAGCGCCTGGTCACCTGGGATCTCGTGGGGGGAGCGGCTGTTCCCGGCGACCTGCAGCCGACGGCGGCGTCGCTGTCCACCCGCACCTGGCCCCGCGAGGAGATGCCCGAGTACGAGCTCTGGCTGCGACAACGGGGGCGGATCTCCGACGGCGGACCCGGGGGCGGCCACGGGACGGGCCCGGGCGGAGGAGCGGGCCCCGAGCTGTCCGGACCCGCAGCACTCACGCCTGGCGGAGATCACCGAGCGGCACACCCCGAGGTACCCCGTGAGTGAAGCGCCCCTGCAGGGCCTGCGCGTGCTCGACCTGAGCCGCGTGCTGGCCGGTCCCTACGCCACCATGCACCTCGCCGACATGGGCGCCGACGTCGTCAAGGTCGAGCCTCCCCGCGGCGACGAGACACGCGCCTTCGGGCCGCCCTTCGTGCAGGGTGCCGACGGGCCGGCCTCGGCGTACTTCCTGGCGGTGAACCGGGGCAAGCGCTCGGTCTGCATGGATCTCAAGGATCCGCACGACCGCGACTTGACGGTGGCCCTCGCCGGCGCTGCCGATGTCGTCCTGGCCAACTTCCGGCCGGGGGTGCTTGAGCGCCTGGGCCTGGGCGCCGACGCCCTGGTCGAGCGCTTCCCGCGCCTGGTGTTCTGCCGGATCAGCGGCTTTGGGCCCGACGACACCCGGCCGGGCTACGACAACATCATGCAGGGCATGTCCGGCATCCCCTCGCTGACGGGGGAGCCGTCGGGACCTCCGGCGAAGTGCGGCGCGTCCATCGCCGACCTGGTCGGCGGCCACAACACCGTGCAGGCCATCCTCGCCGCCTTGCTGCGACGCGAGCGGACCGGCCGCGGTGGCGTCGTCGACGTGGTGCTCCTCGACGGCATGCTCGACATGCTCGTCTACCACGCCACCGGCTGGCTCGGCGCTGGGGTGGCACCCACACGCCGCGGCGACGCCCACCCCTCGGTCCACCCGCTCGACCGCTACCGGACCCTCGATGGCTGGATCAGCCTGGCCGTCGGCAACGATCCGCTCTTCGCCCGCCTGTGTGAGGGCCTCGGCCTGTCGTGGATGGCGACCGACCCGCGCTTCGCCACCAACCCGTCGCGCGTCGCGCACCGCGCCCAGCTCGACGCTGAGTTCTCCGCCGTCATCGCCACCCGCAGCAGTGCTGCGTGGTGCGCTGCGCTCCAGGCCCTCGGCGTGCCCTGTGGGCCGGTCCAGACCGTCCCGCAGGCCCTGGAGACGGCAGCGCTGGTCGAGCATCCCCACCCCCAGGGCGGCCGACCGGTGCAGACCGTGGCGCCGCCCTGGCGCTTCGACGGCCGACGCTGCACCGCCAGCCGAGGCGCACCGCCGCTGGGTGTACATCGCGCAGAGGTGCTCCAGCAGTGGATCGGCGTGGTGGAGAGCTGAGCGGCACCGGTTGCCACGCCCCCCGCCGCGTATAAAGCACTGCACGAACCGCCCTGAGGTACTGCATGTCCACGGACAACCCCACCAGCGAAGAAGGCAGCCTGCCGAGCACCCTCGACCTGCCGATCCTCGCGATCCGCAACTCGGTCATCTTCCCGGTGCTGGCCCGACCGATCAACGTCGGGCGCGACAAGTCCCTGCGGGCTGTCGAAGCCGCACTCGACGGAGAGAAGCTCCTCGGCATCCTCGCCCAGAAGGACGCCAAGAACGAAGACCCCGGTACCGATGAACTCTACTGGACCGGCTCGGTCGTCAAGATCCTGAAGTCCGTCAAGATCCCGGGCAACAAGCTGTCGGTCATCATCCAGGGCGTGGCCCGAATCAAGGTGCGGCGCTGGGTGCAGGGCGAGGAGTTCCTGCGGGCCGAGGTCGATGTCTTCGAAGAGCCGCAGGATCACCCCGACGACCTCGACCAGAAGATGTCGAACCTGCGCGAGCTTGCCCAGCGCATCATCGATCTGTCGCCGACGATCCCGGCGGAAGCCAGCTTCCTCGTTCGCAGCATCGACAACCCGGGCGTCCTCGCCGACATCGTCGCCAGCAACCTGGGCATCGGGGTGGAAGAACAGCAGGAGCTGCTCGACACCTTCGAGACCGCGGCCCGCATGGACAAGGTGGTCGCGCTCCTCAACAAGGAGATCCAGGTCCTCGAGCTGAGCAACAAGATCCAGTCCGAGGTCAAGGGCGAGATGGACAAGGCCCAGCGGGAGTACTTCCTGCGGGAACAGCTCAAGGCCATCCAGAAGGAACTGGGCGAGGTCGACGACCGCCAGGAAGAGTTCGAAGAGCTCAAGAAGAACATCAAGCGCGCCGGCATGCCCAAGGATGTCGAGAAGGTCGCCTTCAAGGAGCTCAAGCGCATGAGCCGCATGAGCCCCGGGGCGGCCGAGTACACGGTCAGCCGCACCTACCTGGACTGGCTGATCGAGCTGCCGTGGAGCAAGTCCAGCCGGGACATCCTCGAGATCGCCCGCGCCGGCGAGGTCCTCAACGAAGACCACTACGACCTGGACAAGGTCAAGAAGCGGATCCTCGAGTACCTCGCGGTGCGCAAGCTCAAGAAGGACATGAAGGGCCCGATCCTCTGCCTGGTGGGGCCGCCGGGTGTCGGCAAGACCTCGCTGGCCAAGTCGGTGGCGCGCGCCGTCGGTCGGCAGATGGTGCGGATCAGCCTCGGTGGCGTCCGTGACGAAGCCGAGATCCGGGGCCACCGCCGCACCTACATCGGGTCGCTGCCCGGCAAGGTCATCAAGGGCATCAAGAAGGCCGGGACCAACAACCCGGTGTTCGTCCTCGACGAGATCGACAAGCTCGGCATGGACTACCGGGGCGATCCCAGCTCCGCCCTGCTCGAGGTCCTCGATCCCGAACAGAACGACACCTTCCAGGACCACTACCTCGACGTCCCCTTCGACCTGAGCAAGGTGCTGTTCATCGCGACCGCCAACCAGATGGGCCCCATCCCGGCACCTCTGCGGGACCGCATGGAGATCATCGAGATCCCCGGCTACACGATGGAGGACAAGCTCAAGATCGCGCGGAACTTCATCCTGCCGGAACAGCTCGAAGCCCACGGCATCACCGAAGACCACGTGGACCTCACCGACGAAGCCATCCGCTTCATCATCGAGGCGTACACCCGCGAAGCCGGGGTGCGCTCGCTCAAGCGCGAGATCGCGGCGGTGATGCGCTGGGTGGCCAAGGAGGTCGCCAGCGACTCGCTGGAGGGCCAGGCGCTGATCACCCCCGAAAAGGTCGAGGAGATCCGCGGGCCGATCCACTTCTTCAGCGACGTGGCCGAGCGTACCAGCGTCCCCGGCGTGGCCACGGGCCTGGCCTGGACGCCGACCGGCGGAGACATCCTGTTCATCGAAGCCACCAAGATGAAGGGCAAGGGTCACATGAAGCTGACCGGCTCGCTGGGTGACGTGATGAAGGAGTCCGTCGGCGTGGCCAGCAGCTACGTGCGCAGCGCTGCCCGCGACCTGGGCGTCGACGAAGACCTGTTCGACAAGATCGACATCCACGTCCACGTCCCCACCGGGGCCGTGCCCAAGGACGGGCCCAGCGCCGGCGTCACCATGCTCACCGCCATCGTGAGCCTGCTGACCGGTCTGTGCGTCGACAACGAACTGGCCATGACCGGCGAAGCGACGCTCCGCGGCGCGGTCCTGCCGGTTGGCGGCATCAAGGAGAAGGTGCTCGCGGCGCACCGCGCCGGGATCAAGACGATCATCATGCCGGAGAAGAACCGGAAGGACCTGCCGGAGATCCCCGACGAGATCCGGGAAGAGCTGACCTTCCACTTCTGCTCGCGCATGGAGCAGGTGCTCGAGATCGCTCTCGGCAAGGACAACATCGCCGCTCGTCGCGCCGAGCTCGAAGCGGAACTCGAGGGCCGGCGGGTGGCTCGCAAGGTCGAAGAGTCCGGCAGCGCCCCCGCGCAGGCCTGATCGTCGGCGACAGATCGCGCTGCGACGACGTGCGGGCGCGGCCCGGCGTCGGCGCAGCGGCCAGCGCGCCGCGTTAGCTGCGCGCGATGTCTGCTCCTCAGCCACACGGGCTCCCCCGGAAGGTGTTGATCGCCAACCGGGGCGAGATCGCGGTGCGGGTGATCCGCGCCTGTCATGAACTCGGCATCGACACCGTCGCGGTGTTCAGCCACGCCGACAGGAACGCGCTGCACGTGCGCACGGCTCGGGAGGCGCGCTGCATCGGCCCCGCGCCCTCGACCGACAGCTACCTGCGCGGCGACAAGATCATCGAGGTGGCGCTGGACGTCGGCGCGGACGCCATCCACCCGGGCTACGGCTTCCTGTCGGAGAACGCGGGCTTTGCGCGGGCCGTGGCCGCGGCGGGGCTCGAGTGGATCGGTCCGCCGCCCGACGCCATCGACGCCATGGGCAGCAAGACCCAGAGCCGCAGGCTCATGCAGGCCGCCGGCGTGCCGGTGGTGCCGGGCACCACGAAGCGGGTGGATGACGTCGAGGAGCTGGCCCGCATCGCGCGGGACATCGGCTACCCGGTGATGCTCAAGGCGAGCGCCGGCGGGGGGGGAAAGGGCATGCGCGAGGTGGGCAAGCCTACAGACCTTGCCGCCGCCTTCCGGGCCGCCCAGGGAGAGGCCCGCTCGTCCTTCGGTGACGACGCCGTCTACATCGAGAAACGGGTCGTCGACCCCCGCCACGTCGAGGTGCAGATCCTCGCCGACGCGCACGGTGCCACCGTGCACCTGTTCGAGCGCGACTGCTCGGTGCAGCGTCGCAACCAGAAGGTGCTCGAGGAGACGCCTTGTCCGGTGCTGCCCGACGCCACGCGCCGGCGAATGACGGAGGTCGCGGTCCAGGCCGCGCGCGCCGTGGGCTACGTCGGCGCCGGCACCGTGGAATTCCTCTACGACGCGGCGGCCGACAGCTTCTACTTCCTGGAGATGAACACCCGCCTGCAGGTCGAACACCCGATCACCGAGCTGGTGACCGGCGTCGATCTCGTGCAAGCCCAGCTCCGCATCGCCGGGGGCGAGCGGCTGTGGTTCTCCCAGGATGACCTCCATCAGGTCGGCCACGCCATCGAGTGCCGGATCTACGCCGAAGACGCCAGCCGCAACTGGGCCCCCTCCCCGGGCGTGGTGCACGGCTACCGCGAGCCCGGCGGCCCGTGGGTGCGGGTCGACGGCAGCGTCTACCAGGGGGCCGAGGTGCCGGTCTTCTACGACCCCATGGTGGCCAAGCTCGTCGTGTGGGGCCGGGATCGCAACGACTGCATCCGACGCACCCAGCGCGCCCTGCGCGAGTACCGCGTGCGGGGGATCCGGACCTCGATCCCCTTCTTCCGCTCGCTGCTGGACGATCCCGACTTCCGGTCGGGGGTGTACCACACGGGCTTCCTCGACCCGGATCGCATGGCCCGGCTCACCGACGCGGCTCGAAACGACGAGGTCGCCGTGGTGGCAGCGGCCATCGCGGCGCTGGAGCGCGACCACCAGACCCGCCGCCCGGCGGACGGTGCCGAGGGTGGTGGACGCAACGCCTGGCGCTGGAGCTTCCGATGAGCCATCCCCCCGTCGACGTCAAGCTGCTGGAGCGAGCCGAGGTGCGCGCCCTCTACGAGATCACGGTTGGTGACCAGACCCGTCGGGTCCTCATCGCGCGGCTCGGGACGCCAGAGAGCGGGCAGGGATCGCGCTACGGCGTGTCGATCGAGGGCGGCCCGGTGCAGCTCGTCGAGGCGACCCGGCCGGTCGGCGACGTGCTGTCGCTGCTGATCGAGGACGCCGCCTGGGAGGCCGGCCTTGTCGACACCGACGATGGCTATGACGTCGAGGTCCATGGGATCCGGCACGCCGTCGAAGTGGTCGACCCCAAGCGCAAGGCGCTGCGGCTGGCGGCGGGCGCGGCCGGGGGGACCGTGAAGACGGCCATGCCTGGGCGGATCGTCCGCGTGCTCGTCGCGGAGGGGGACGAGGCAAGCAAGGGCGACCCCCTCGTGGTCGTCGAGGCCATGAAGATGGAGAACGAGCTGCCGGCCCCGGTGGACGGCACGGTGAAGCGGGTCGCCGTCGCAGCCGGTGACCTCGTCGAAGCGGGGACCGTCCTCATCGAGCTCGGTTGAGCGGACGCTCATGATGACGGGATAGGCGGGGCCTCGAAGCACACCGAGGAACCGCGATGCCGACTCCCTCCGCCGACCCCGCCGTTGCCGCCCCGGTCGACCTCTCGCAGTGGCGTGCCCTGGTCGATCGCGATCTGAAGGGCAGGGACTTCGACCGCAGCCTCGTCCGCCGCGACGTCGACGGGTTGGAGACCCGACCGCTCTACACGGACGCGGATCTGGCGGGGGTCGCCCCGTCCGGCATGCCCGGCGGGGCGCCGTGGACCCGGGGGCGCCGCTCGCGGGGACGCTGGCGGATCGCCCAGCAGATCCTGCAGCCCGATCTGCCCGCCGCTCGGGCACAGATCATCGACGAACTCGAGCATGGTGCCGACGGCGTGCTCCTGTCCCTCGACGTCGAGGCCGGCGGCTTCGCGGGGGTTCGGACACCGCTGGCCTCCTCGCTGCGCCAGCTCCTCGGCGGCATCGCCGGCGAAGGGCGGCTGCTGGCCTTCGACCCCGGCGCCCACTTCCTCAGCCTCGCCGGGGCGCTCGGCGCGACCTCGCTCGGCGAGGGCTTCACGGTCCACCTCGGTGCGGATCCCATCGGCGTGCTCGCGGCGACCGGGCGCCTCCCCGGGGGGAGCCGGGCGCTGGGATGGCTTGGCGATGTCGCGGTGTGGTGCCACGACAGCCTGCCGGGTGGGCGGGCGGTCGCGGTCGACACCTCGGCCTACCACCTCGGCGGCGCATCCGACGTCGACGACCTCGCCATCGCCCTGGCCACGGGCGTGACCGCGCTGCGGGCGCTGACGGACGCCGGCTTGTCCATCGACGACGCTCTGGGTCAGCTCGTCTTCCGCGTCACCCTCGACACCATGATGCTCGCCGGGATCGCCCGGCTGCGCGCCCTGCGGCTGTGCTGGGGGCGCGTCTCTGCGGCCTGCGGAGCCGGTACAGGTGCCGGGGGCGCGTGGGTGCACGCGCTGCCGGCCCGGCGGATGCTCACCACGGTCGACCCCTGGGTCAACCTCCTGCGCGGCACGGCGATGTGCTTCTCGGCGGCCTGCGGCGGCGCTGACGCGATCACGGTCGCCCCCTTCGACAGCGCGCGCGGCCTGGCGTCGGAAGCCGCACGTCGCCAGGCACGCAACACGCAGCTCGTGCTCTCCCTGGAGTCCCACCTCGACCGGACCCTCGATCCGGCGGGGGGCAGCGCGTTCATCGAGGCGCGCACCGACCAGCTCGCCCGGCGTGCGTGGGATCGCTTCCAGCAGATCGAGGCCGCCGGGGGGATCATCCCGGCCCTGGAGTCCGGGCTGGTGCAGGGCTGGCTCGAGGAAGCGCGGCGACAGCGTGCCCACCGGGTCGCCACACGTCGCCAGCCCATCACCGGGGTCAGCGAGTACCCCAGGCTGGACGAACCGCGGCTCGAAGAGAGGGCCGCGCCCTCGCCTCCGCCAGTGCCCCGGGCGCCCGAGCTCGGCCTGCCGACGCTGCCGGACCCTGGAGCTGGAGTGCTCACCGCAGCCATTGCCGGGCGGCTGGCCGGGGCGGACGCCCAGGTCCCCCTCGCAACCTTCACCGAGGTCGCCGAGCTGCCGGCGCTCGCCGTCGCCGCCGATCGCCTGCCAGAGGCACCGCTGGCTCGGGACTACGAGTCCCTGCGAGCGCGGTCGGACGCCCTGATCGACCTGACCGGTGCGCGGCCGACCGCGTGGCTGGCCACCATCGGCGGCCTCGCGGACTTCAACGCCCGCGCGAGCTTCGCCGCGAACCTGCTTGCGGCGGGGGGCATCGCCAGTGCCGTGGGCGAGGGGAGGACGGAGCCCGCGGCCATCGCCGCCGCGTGGCGGGACAGCGGGGCCCCGCTGGTCGTGCTCTGCGCCAGCGACGCCGGCTACCGGGAGCACGGCGCCGCCGTCATCGCGGCGCTGAGGGCGGCGGGTGCGACGACCGTGTGGTTGGCGGGGCGTCCCGACGAACCCGGGGGAGAACCGCGGAGCGTGGCCGCCGACCTCGTCGACGGCGCCATCTTCGCTGGCTGTGACGTGCTGGCAGCGCTGCGAGCGGCCTGGGCCGTGCTCGCAGAGGGAGGAGAGTGATGCGCATCCCCGACTTCGCACGCGTCGCCTTCGACGACCCCGCACTGTCGGCGGCCAGCGCCGGCGACAGCTCCGAGCGGGCATCCGCCGATGCGACCTCGACGCCCGAGGGCATCGACGTTGCCGCGGTCTACGGGCCGGCCGATCTGCGGGGCCTCGACCACCTCGGCACGCTGCCCGGCCTGCCGCCCTTCCTGCGCGGTCCCTACCCGACGATGTATGCGCTCCGACCGTGGACCGTGCGCCAGTACGCCGGCTTCTCCACCGCCGAGGAGAGCAACGCCTTCTACCGACGCAACCTCGCCGCGGGCCAGAAGGGGCTGTCCATCGCCTTCGATCTGGCGACCCACCGCGGCTACGACAGCGACCACCCCCGGGTGAGGGGCGATGTCGGCATGGCGGGGGTCGCCGTGGACAGCATCCTCGACATGCGCACCCTGTTCTCGGGGATCCCGCTGGACCGGATGAGCGTGTCCATGACCATGAACGGTGCGGTGCTGCCGATCATGGCGCTCTACATCGTCGCCGCCGAAGAACAGGGGGTGCCGCCCGACAAGCTGTCCGGGACCATCCAGAACGACATCCTCAAGGAGTTCATGGTCCGGAACACCTACATCTACCCGCCCGCGCCGTCGATGCGGATCGTCGGCGACATCTTCGCCTACACCAGCGCCCACATGCCCCGCTTCAACAGCATCAGCGTGTCGGGCTACCACATGCAGGAAGCCGGCGCGACGGCGGATCTCGAGCTGGCCTACACGCTGGCCGACGGGCTCGAGTACGTGCGCGCCGGGGTGGCCGCGGGGCTCGCGGTCGACGCCTTCGCCCCGCGAATCAGCTTCTTCTGGGCCATCGGCATGGACTTCTTCATGGAGGTCGCCAAGCTCAGGGCCGGCCGGCTGCTGTGGGCCGAGCTGATGGCGCGGTTCTCGCCGGACAACCCGCGGTCACGCAGCCTGCGCACCCACAGCCAGACCTCCGGCTGGAGCCTCACGGCCCAGGACGTCTACGTCAACGTCGTGCGCACCTGCATCGAGGCCATGGCGGCGACGCAGGGCCACACCCAGAGCCTGCACACCAACTCCTTCGACGAAGCGCTCGCCCTGCCGACCGACTTCTCGGCCCGCATCGCCCGCAACACGCAGCTCTTCCTGCAGCAGGAGACCGACACCTGCCACACGGTCGACCCCTGGGGTGGCTCCTGGGCGGTGGAGCGGCTCACCCATGAGCTGGTGGAGCGCGCCCGGGCCCACCTGCATGAGGTCGAAGAGCTCGGCGGCATGGCTGCCGCCATCGCGGAGGGGATCCCGAAGCTGCGCATCGAGGAGGCCGCCGCCCGCACCCAGGCCCGGATCGACTCCGGCGAGCAGGTCGTCGTCGGTGTGAACCGCTTCCGGCCCGAGGGCACCGAGCACATCGACGTGCTCCAGGTCGACAACCGCGCCGTGCGAGAGGCGCAGCTCGCCCGGCTGGCGCGGCTGAAGGCCGAGCGGGACACCGCGGCCTGCGACGGCGCGCTGGCGGGCCTGCAGCGCTGCGCCGAGACGGGCGAGGGCAACCTGCTTGCCCTCGCCGTCGACGCCGCACGTGCCGGGGCGACGGTCGGCGAGATGAGCCGCGCGCTGGAGCGGGTCTTCGGCCGCCACGAAGCGCGGCCCCAGGCGGTCCGCGGCGTGTACCAGGCCGAGCTGGCCGCCGGAGGAGAGGACATGCAGGAGATCCGCGAGGCGATCGCCGCCTTTGAGGCCGAGCACGGCCGCCGACCGCGCATGCTCGTCGCGAAGATGGGTCAGGATGGTCACGATCGCGGCCAGAAGGTCATCGCGACGGCCTTCGCTGACATGGGCTTCGACGTCGACATCGGCCCCCTCTTCCAGACGCCGGAGGAGTCGGCGCGGCAGGCGGTCGAGAACGACGTCCACGTCGTCGGGGTCAGCTCGCTGGCTGCTGGCCACCTCACGCTCGTGCCGGCGCTGCGCGCGGCGCTCGATGCGCTGGGGCGTCCCGACATCCTCATCGTCGTCGGCGGGGTCGTGCCGCCGGACGACCACGACGCGCTGCTGGCGGCGGGCGCCGTCGCCATCTTCGGGCCGGGCACCGCCATCCCGGCGGCTGCCGCCGAGCTGCTGGAGACGCTGCGGCGCCACCTGGCCGAGGACGGCACGGCGTGAGGCGTCCCTCGGTCGACGACCTGGTGGCGGGCGTGCTGCGCGGAGAGCGCGCGGCGCTCGGCCGGGCCATCACGCTGGTGGAGTCGAGCAGCCCCCGGCACAGCGCCGACGCCGCCCGGCTGCTGACCGCCCTGATGCCCCACAGCGGGCAGGCCTGGCGGGTGGGCATCACCGGCGTGCCGGGGGTGGGCAAGAGCACCTTCATCGACCGCTTCGGCGGCGCGCTGATCGACGCCGGGCACCGGGTCGCGGTGCTCGCTGTGGATCCCAGCAGCAGCCGCAGCGGTGGGAGCATCCTCGGCGACAAGACACGGATGACCCGGCTCTCCGTCGACGACGCCGCCTTCGTGCGGCCCTCTCCCACGGCCGGCACGCTGGGGGGCGTCGCCAGCCGGACCCGCGAAGCGATGATCGTCGTTGAGGCTGCGGGCTACGACGTCGTGCTGGTCGAGACGGTGGGGGTCGGACAGTCCGAGCTGGCCGTGGCCGACATGACGGACTTCTTCTGCGTGTTGATGCTCGCCGGTGCAGGGGACGAGCTGCAGGGCATCAAGCGCGGGCTGATGGAGCTGGCCGACTGCCTCGCCGTCCACAAGGCTGACGGCGACAACGCCCTGCCGGCAGAGCGCGCTGCGGCGACCTACCGCTCGGCACTGCGCCTGCTTCGCGGCCACGACGCCGTCTGGCAGCCCCGGGTGCTGACCGTGAGCAGCCTGCTGGGTGTGGGCCACGACGCGGTCTGGCAGGCCATCGAAGACCACCGGCGTGCCATGGAAGCCGCCGGGCTCTTCGCCGAGCGACGGGCCGACCAGCGGCTGCGCTGGCTGTGGGAGCGCCTGGACGACGGGCTTCGGGCGGCGCTGCACGCCGACGCCAGCGTCCAGCAGCAGCTCCACCAGGTCGAAGCCGCCGTCCGGGACGGGACGCTGCCGCCGACGGTGGCCGCCCGCGACATCCTCGCGGCCTTCCTTCGACGCTGAGCGGTCAGCTCTCGTCCATCCCCGCCCGCACGCCGTCGAACATGCCGCCCTTGCCCTTCGTGCTGGTGAGCCAGGCGATGATGATGCCGACGCCGTAGAGCACGATGAGGGGGCCGGCCATCAGCATCTGGGAGAGGACGTCGGGCGGCGTGATCATCGCCGAGATGATGAACATGGCGACGACGGAGTACTTGAAGCCACCGATCATGTCCTGGGCGTTGATGAGGCCGATGCGCGCCAGGAAGTACACCACCACCGGGAGCTGGAAGGTCAGGCCGAAGGCCACCAGGAGCTTCGTGGCCATGCCCAGGTAGCTGTCGATGGACAGGACCGCCTGCACGTCCTGGGTGGCGAACTCCAGGAAGTAGGGGAAGGCGAAGCGGAAGATGACGAAGTAGCCGAAGGCCGCCCCTCCAACGAAGAGGACGGTGGACGCGATCACCAACGGGATCACGGGCTTCTTCTCGTTGTCGTAGAGGCCCGGCGCGATGAAGCGCCAGGCCTGGTAGAACAGCACCGGGCTGGAGAACAGCAGGCCGGCCACGCCGGCCACCTTGAGCATGGTGACGAAGCCCTCCATGGCCGTGGTCATGGCCATGGTTCCGCGGCCGGTCTCGTTCAGGGCGGCGTTCATGGGCGCCACCAGGAACTCCCAGATGTCGTTGACGAAGACCAGGCAGATGATGCAGGCGATCAGCACCGCCGCCAGCGACTTGATCATCCGGTCCCGCAGCTCTCGGAGGTGTTCGAGCAGCGGCATCCGGTAGGCTTCGACCGGATCGTCGTCGACGCCGGGGAGGACCGGCTGGCCGTGGATATCGGTGCGTGCGGTCTTCACGGCTGGCCCTCCGGGTCGGGGGGCAAGGGATCTGGCGGCGCGGGCGCCGGTTCGAGGCCGCGCGCAGCGAGGGCTGCAGCGGCGGCGTCGCCTGCGTCGTCCGGTTCTGCCGGGGGAGGGGCCGCGGCGGGTGCGGGGGCGACCGGCACCGGCTGCGGACGAGGCGCGGCGTCGTCGGGTAGGGTCGGCATGTCCGCCGGGGGAGCTTCGCCGGCTTCGCGGGCGCGGCGTGCTTCTTCTGCCCGGGCGCGGGCTTCGTCCCGGCGCCGCTTGAGGTCGGCCGTGCGCTGCTCGGCGTCCATGCGGTCGGCTTCGAGCACGAAGGCGCGGCGCAGCTCGTCGCTGGCCCGCATCAGCTTGCCGTACTGGCGTCCCAGCCAGCGGATCATGTGCGGCAGGCGCTCCGGCCCCACGAAGATGAGGGCCAGCACCATGACGATGAGGATCTCGCCGAAGCCGAAGTTGAGCATGGCATCCTGGCGGTGAAGCGTCGCCCATGCCTATCCGGCGACCGCGCCAGCGTCGCGGCGGACCGGGTGGGATGCTCGTCTGCCAGTGTCGAGCTAGGAAACGAGGCGCTGCTCGCGAGGACCGCCATGTGCCGCCTGTTCGGCTTCCGCTCCAACGTCCCCAGCCAGGCCCACCGCTCGCTCATCGAAGCGGAGAACGCCATGGCCGCCCAGGCGCGCAACCACGCGGACGGCTGGGGGATAGGCTGGTTCCTCGGCCAGGATCCCTACGTGCTGAAGGCCGAGGGGGGCGCGGCCAGTGACGAGCGCTTTCACCGCATCAGCCGTCGGCTGACCTCCCACACCTTCCTCGTCCACGTCCGCAAGGCGACGGTGGGCCAGACCGACCAGCTCAACAGCCATCCATTCCGCCATGGGCGGTGGATGTTCGCCCACAACGGCACCATCTTCGGCTTCGAGCGCATCCGTCAGCGCGTGCTCGACGCCATCCTGCCGGACCTGCACCCGCTGATCTTCGGCAGCACCGACTCCGAGCACTTCTTCTACTACCTGCTGTCGGCCTTGCACCGGGCCGGCGAGTGCCGCCTCGGCCACCGGGCCTGCGACGTCCACCGCGCGGTGCCCGCACTCCGGCAGGCCGTGGCCGACCTCTACACCTGGTGCGCCGACGCAGGGCTCGAGCCTCCCCTCTGCAACTTCATCCTCACCAACGGCAGCGTGCTCATCGCGCAACGTGCCGGGCTCGAGCTGCACCTCGCCTCCCAGAAGGTGGCGTGCAAGGACTTCGCGACCTGTGCGGCGGAGAAGCTCTGCATGCGCACCTCCCTGCCCATGCCCGCACCGGACAGCGCCGAGACGCGTCGCTGCAACCACCTGCTCGTCGCCAGCGAGCGCATCGGCGGTGAAGACCTCTGGGAGGAGGTGCCCCAGGGCCACGCCCTCGCGCTGGACGGCGACATGGGGCTGCATCTCTTCTCGCCGCCCCACAGCTTCCAGCCCAACCCCGCCTGGCCGCGACCGCGCCCGGTGCTCGTCGCGAGCTGACTCCCGCTCCCGGTCTCGGCGGCAAGACGGCACGGCGGACGGGGGTCTCCGCCTCCCAACGCAGGAGAGGGAGGAGCGCGGGCGCCCCTCCCTCTCTCCGGTCCAGTGCAGGTCGGTCAGAGCGAGATGTACCACTGCCCGTCGGTCGCCGTGTTGCCGGAGGCGTCGGTGCTGACGATGTCGAAGTAGTAGGTCTTGCCGCGCTGTCCGGTGAAGGACAGGGTGTGCGAGGTGGTCAGCGTGGCGTCTCCGTACTGACCATAGTCGCGGAAGTCGACGTAGCTGTCGGCCGGTTCGTCCGTGACCCACTCGATGGTGAAGCGGGCGCCCTGGGTGTAGCCGCTGACGTTGCTGATCACGGGCGCCGTCGTGTCGGCACTGCCGCCGGTGCTGCCGGTGTCGGCGCCAGTGCCGCCCGTGTCCGTGCCAGTGCTGCCGCCGCTGTCGCCGCCGGTGCTGCCGCCGGTGTCGCCACCGGTGCTGCCGCCCGACGACCCGCCGCTGCCCGCGGCCATGGCCACCGCGGCGCCGACATCGAGGATGCCGTAGCCGGTCTCGGTGTCGTAGCCGGTGGCGCCGACGTCACGGGCCGTGCTGTCCAGGATGTTGCGGATCTGGTCGGGGTCGTGGACCCCCTGGGCGTAGATCAGGCCCGCGGCGGCGGCGACGTGGGGCGTCGCCATGCTGGTGCCTTCCCAGAAGGTGTAGATCCACTGGCCGCGCTCGACGGTCTCCTGCAGGACGCCGTCGGCGTAGCCGTCGCCGTTCTGGTCGACCGAGGTGTCGCCACCGGGAGCCAGCAGGTCCAGGCCGCTGCCCCGGTTGCTGTAGGCGGCGCGGGCGCCGTCGTAGCGGCTGGCACCGACCGCGATCACGTTGGGGTAGGCCGCCGGGTAGCTGACGGAGCTGGCGTACTCGTTGCCGGACGCGGCGACGATGGTCACGCCCTTGCCGTAGGCGTAGTCCACGGCCGACTGCATGGTGCTGGTCGCGCCGCCGCCGCCGAGGCTCATGCTGATGACGTTGGCGCCCTGGTCCGCCGCCCAGGTGATGCCGTTGGCGATGGAGCTGATGTCACCGGCGCCGTTGTCGGACAGGACCTTGACCGGCAGGATGCTCACGCCGGGGGCCACGCCGGCCACGCCGGTGCCGTTGTCCGTGTTCTGGGCGATCGTCCCCGCACAGAAGGTGCCGTGTCCGTTGCCATCGGTCGGGTCGCTGTCGCCGTTGTAGAAGTCGTAGCCGGACAGCACGTTGGCGACGCCGTCCGGGCCGCCCTTCGCCACGCCCGTGTCGAGCACTGCGACCACCGCACCGGAGCCCGTTCCATAGCTCCAGGCGCTGCGCACGTTGATCTGGTCGAGGTTCCACTGGTACCCGATGTAGGGGTCGTTGGGGCTCGTCGTGCTGGCCGCGTGCATGATGTAGTTGGGCTCGGCGAACTGGACGTCGGGGTCCATCTCCAGCAGATCCGCCATCTCGTGGACCTGTTCGCCGCCGTCGATGGACAGGTGGGCCACGCCGATCTGCGCGATGTCGTCGATGGTGCTCAGGTCGAACTGCTCTTCGATGCGGGCGCGGGCGACACCGTCGGCGTCGTCGTCGATGCTCACCAGGACTTCGCGGTCGAGGTAGGCTTCGGTGTCGGCGAGGACGGGGGCGTCGTCCGAGCCATCGGTGGCGCAGGCGGCGAGCAGGAGCAGGGCGACAGGAGACAGGCGCGTCATGGGCGACTCCAACACGGAACAGGTCAGGCGGGTGGAACGAGGACAGGCCCGCCTGCTCCGCGCAGGTCGTCGCTGCGGAGAGGGGGCGCCAGGGGGAAGGTGCGCCCCCTTCGCCGGTGCCGCGGAAAGCATGCCACGGCCGATGCCGTGGCCGCAGGAGAAACCGATGAAGTCTTGTCAACGATTCGTCACGGAGTGACCGATGCGTGTCGTGATCCAGGACGGGCTACGCAGTGGCGACGGCCGCGCCTGCCTTGACGTCGATGATTTCGGCCTTTCCAGGGGTGTGATGGTCTTTGAGACCTTCCGGACGCACGGCCGCCACCTCCACCACCTGCCGCTCCACCTGGCTCGGCTGGCGGACAGCGCCGCCGCGCTCGCCGTCCCCATGCCGCCGGACGACGTGCTCACCGCCGAGGTGCAGCGGGCAGCGGCGGAGCTGGGAGCGGAGGCCGTGGTCCGGATCACGCTCACCGCCGGCGGCACGCGCATCGTGCACGCCCGCCCCCTGCCCCCGGCCCCCGACAGCGTGTCGGTGGCGACCCGTGCGGCGCCCGTCCATCCCTGGCTGTCCGGCCGCGTCAAGCACGGCAGCCGGGCAGTCTCGGTGGCCGCGGTCGCCGCCGCGGGGACGGACGAGGTCTTCTGGGTCGACGCCGACGGGATGTTGCTGGAGGGCACCTGGAGCAACATCTTCGCGGTGGCCGACGGCGCGCTGCGCACGCCCCCCGACGACGGGCGGATCCTGCCGGGCATCACCCGCCACATGCTCCTGGTGACCGCGCGCCGGATCGGCGTGCCCGTGCGCGAGGCCCCCCTGCCGGCCGCCGGGGGCTTCGACGAGCTGTACCTGAGCTCCTCGCTCAAGCTGCTGTGTCCGGTGGCCGAGCTTGACGGCCGACCGGCAGCCGGGCGTGGCCCGGTCGGGGAACGCCTCCGGGCCGCACTCCTGCAGCGCTACCGCTCCGAGGTCGACGCCGGCTGAGGTGGCGTCGCGCCCAGCCGGGCGCGTCAGGCGTGCCGCGGGCGCAGGCGGGACAGGCCCCGGGCTTCATCGGCGAAGGGGTCGCCGTAGCTGAGGAAGAGCTTGCCCCACTCGGTGTCGTGCAGCCAGCGATCGACCACCTTGCGGCCCTGCAGCGGGTACCAGATGTAGTCGTGGTACACGAAGCTGCCCATGATGAAGGCGTTGACCATCGGCGTCTGGAACATCAGCTTCGCCAGCGGCTTCATGGGACCGAACCAGAAGAAGTCGCCCACCTTGCTGGCGGCGTTGTCGCCGACGACGAAGTCCCAGTTGGTGTTCTTGACATACGCCGTGTCGATGTCGCCGAGCACCTCGATCTCGTCGAGGCGGCCCTTGCCCAGGCCCGCTTCGTGGGCCAGGCGGATGCACTTGACGTCCATGGGGTCGAAGCCGATCAGCTTGGCGGCGACGGCGTCGATGGCCACCTGGTCGTTGCTGGCCAGCAGCAGGTTCTTGACCACCGGCGTCATGGTCCGGGGCCCGGGGCCGCTGCCTGCCGTGGTGGCGTCGGCCACGGCGAAGGTCCCGGCCTGGATTTCCTTCTGGACCCGCAGCAGGTCGACCAGGGTCTCGTGGATCACCGAGTGCGTGTAGTGCCGCGTCTTGTCGAGCAGGCCCCCGAAGGCGTTCTTCAGCGCGCAGGTGTAGTCGGTGTAGATGTGCGTCTTGACCGTTGGCAGGTGCACGACGTTCTTGCCGAAGAAGTAGTCCGGGATGCGCACGCCCTTGGGGAAGATCTTGTCGAGGACGAGGAAGGGGCCGCTCTTGGGTTCGTAGGTCACCCAGCGCATGTCGGCGGGGTTGAAGTTGTAGCGGATGGGCAGGTCGTACTTGTCGTGGACCGGCGTGAAGTTGTTGAGCTTCTCGCCCTTCTTCGCCTGGGTGACGACGGTGCGGTTCTCGACCACGACGAGGTCGTCGAAGCCCTCGTCGCGCAGCTTCCGGGCCACGCCCTCGATCTGCCAGGGCGTGGTGTTGGCGCTGGGGTACAGCATGTGCCAGGAGATGTTGTTCTTGAGGACCGTGGTGGTGTCGGGGCGCAGTGCCTCGCTGACCCGCGCGATGTCGAGGAGGCGGGCATAGTCTTCGATCACCGTCTCGGGGGTCGTGCGGACGGCGGCGACGATGCTCTTGCCGTCGCCGGTGGTGACATCGATCCGGGTGACGTCGGGAGTGTCGGCCATGGTCTGCCTCGGGGGTGCAGGCGAGGGGAGGGGAGAGGGCGTCAGGCTAACCGCTCCACGCGGTGGTCGGCCCTCCGCGCTGCCCCTCCTCGTTGCCCGGGCGCGACCGCGATACCGGACCGGCGTCATCCCACGAGACCACGTCGGCGCGGGCTGCCGCACGTGGGTGCCGTCAACCTCCCTCCATCGGGGACGCCATGCGCAGTGGCCTCGAGAACCTGCTGGCCGACAGCGCCCTGCTCGGTCGCCTGCGTGGCCAGCGCGTCGGACTGTGCTGCAACCACACCGCCGTCGATCGGCGCTTCGATCACGCCCTCGACCTGCTGGCCACCGCCGGCGTGCAGGTGCGGCGCCTGTTTGGACCCGAACACGGGCTCGACGCCACCGCCCAGGACATGATCGGCGTCGACGGGGGAGAGACGACGGGCATCGAGACCGTGTCGCTGTACGGGGACACCGAAGCCAGCCTGCACCCCGCGCCTGCGCTGCTGCAGGACCTGGACGTCCTCCTCTTCGACATCCAGGACATCGGCGCTCGCTACTACACCTACCAGGCGACTCTCGGCTACATGATGCAGGCTGCTGCGGGCACGGGCTGCACGGTCATGGTGCTGGATCGCCCCAACCCCATCGACGGCCTCTCGATTGAGGGCAACGTCGTCCAGCCCGGCTACGAGAGCTTCGTGTCGGCCTTCCCGCTCGCCATCCGCCACGGGCTGAGCATGGGCGAGCTGGCGGGTTTCTTCCGCCGCTATTGCGGGATGGCGGACACTGCGGTCCACGTCGTGTCCTGTACCGGCTGGCGCCGCGACCAGTGGCTCGACGAGACCGGCCTGCCCTGGGTGATGCCCTCTCCCAACATGCCCACGCTCGACACCGCGGCGATCTACCCGGGGATGTGCCTGCTGGAGGGCACCACGATCAGCGAGGGACGCGGCACGACCCGCCCGTTCCACCTGTTCGGTGCACCGTGGATCGACAAGCACCGGCTCCTCCGCTTCCTGCGGCTGGGCGCCGAGGACGCCGGGCTGTCGGGGGTCGGCTTCCGGGCCGCAACCTTCGAGCCTCGCTTCCAGAAGCACGCCGGAGAGGTGTGCCATGGCGCCGAGGTGATGATCACCGAGCGCGCAGCACTGGACAGCGTGCGCCTGGGGCTGGTGGTCCTCGAAGCGCTGTTGCGCCTGGACCCCGACCGCGAACACTTCGCCTGGCGCACCGAGACCTACGAATTCGTCGACGATCCCATCGCCATCGACCTCCTCTGCGGGAGCGGGGAAGTGCGGCTCGGGCTGGAGGCGCGGGTGCGCCCCGCCGAGCTGCTCGACGCCTGGGCGCCCCAGCGTGCTGAATTCGATGAGCGGCGCGAACCCTGTCTGCTCTACTGACGCGGACGCTGCCGACGCATCGCAACGCCGCAGGCGCAGCGGTCTCCCAGCGAACACCTGTCCCACCCCCGGAGTCACCATGCCCGGCCCCCATCCCACCCCAGCGCAGCTCGCTGCGCGCTTCCGCGCCGTCGCGCCGTCCGCCGACTTCTGTTCGCTGCGCTTTGTCGACGAGCTGACGGAGGTCGTGTCCGTCCGGGACGGCGTGGCCGAGCCGGTGCAGCTCCGGCGCGACCTCGGTGCGATGATCACCGTCGTGCGCGGCGGTGGCCTGGGCTACGCCGCGACCAGCGATCTGTCGGCGGCGGGGCTGCGTCGCGCGGCCGAGCGCGCGGCCACGTGGGCGGCGCGGTGCGCTGACCTCTCGGTGGTCGACTACTCTGCGGTCGCCTTCGAGAGCCCCCAGGGCGAGTACGCGACGGCGGTGGAACAGCCGTGGGACGCGCTCCCGCTGGCCGACAAGCTCGCCCTGCTGCAGGAAGAAGTCGCCGCGATGGCAGGGGACAGCCGGGTGGTCGAGCGCTCGGCGTCGCTGATGCGCGTCCGCGCCGACAGCCTGTACCTGACCGCCGATGGCGGGATGGTCCAGCAGCGCCAGGAGCTGCTCGCCCCCGACGCGGGCGTCATCGTGCACGCCGAGGGGATCACCCAGAAGCGGACCACGGGGGGGCGCGGGCTCTCCCGCCAGGGGGGCCTGGAAGTCCTGCGCCAGACCGGCTTCGTCGGCTGCGGAAGCCGGTTGCTGGACCAGGCTCTCGAGCTGCTCGCCGCTCCCCAGTGCCCCAGCGGTCGGATGGATCTCGTCCTGGCGCCAGACCAGATGATGCTGCAGATCCACGAGTCCATCGGCCACCCCCTCGAACTCGACCGGATCCTCGGCGACGAACGCAACTACGCAGGCACGAGCTTCGTCACCCTCGACATGTTCGGCAGCTACCAGTACGGCAGCCCCCTGCTCAACGTCAGCTTCGATCCCACCCAGGCCGGGGAGTACGCCACCTACGCCTTCGACGACGACGGCGCGCGTGCCACGCGGGCGCTGCTGATCGATGGCGGACGCCTCGTCCGACCCCTCGGCGGGACGGTGTCGCAGCACCGGGCGCGACGCAGCCACCCCGACCTGTCCGGTGTCGCCAACACCCGGGCCTGTTCGTGGAATCGCCCACCCATCGACCGCATGGCCAACCTCAACGTCGAGCCTGGCGACAAGAGCTTCGACGAGCTGATCGCACCCATCGAGCAGGGCGTGTACATGGAGACCAACACGAGCTGGTCCATCGACGACAGCCGAAACAAGTTCCAGTTCGGCTGCGAGTTCGGGAGACGCATCGAGCACGGCAAGCTTGGCGGCGTCGTGCGCAATCCCAACTACCGCGGGATCTCCGCCACCTTCTGGCGCAGCCTCGCGGGGGTGGGAGATCGCTCCACCTTCGAGCTGCTCGGCACGCCCTACTGTGGCAAGGGCGAGCCCAACCAGGTCATCCGCGTCGGCCACGCCTCGCCCGCCTGCCGCTTCGCCGGTGTCGACGTGTTCGGAGGTGCCGCGTGATCGATCAGCACCACCTCGACCAGCTCGCCGCTCACGCTCTCGACGGCCTCGGCAGCGACCAGGACCTGCTGCTGTGGCTGCAGGCCGAAGACAGCGACTTCGTCCGCTTCAACCACGGACGGATCCGCCAGCCGGGCAGCGTGGCGCAGGCCGATCTGCAGCTCCGCCTCATCGAGGGGCAGCGCCACGCCAGCATCGAGCTGTCGCTGTCGGGCGCGCTGGACGCCGACCGCCGGCGTGTCGATGACGCGCTGGCCCGACTCGGCCCCCTGGTCGCTGCGTCTCCCCCCGACCCGCACCTGCTGTGGGCCACCGATGGCGCCAGCACCCACCATGAAGCCTCCGGCAGCCCCCCGGACGCGACGGCCATCGCCCGGGACGTCGTCGAGCTGGCCCAGGATCTCGACCTGGTCGGCATCCTGGTCTCGGGATCCGTGGCGTCGGGCTTCGTGAGCAGTCGCGGGCAGCGCTGTTGGGACGTCCGCCACAGCACCCTGCTCGACTGGTGCCTCGTGCACCAGGGAGACAAGGCCGTCAAGGCGATGGTCGCCAACACGGGCTGGGACCCGGCCGAGGTCGCCGAAGCCATGGACGCCGCGCGTAGCCAGCTCGCCCTGCTGAAGCGGCCCGTCAAGAAGCTGGAGCCCGCTCGCTACCGCTGCCTCCTCACTCCTGCGGCGCTGGGTGAGGTGATGGAGATCCTCTCCTGGGGGGGCTTCTCCGAGCGTGGCCTGCGCACCCGCATGTCGCCGCTCGCTCGCCTGCGCGACGGCCGTGGCCGGCTGTCACCGCTGGTGTCGGTCTACGAGGACACCGCCCACGGTCTGGGGCCCGAGTTCTCGGACAAGGGCTTCGTCAAGCCGGCCCAGGTCTCTCTCATCGACGATGGCGCGCTCGCAGGCAGCATGATCTCGCCCCGGTCAGCCCGCGAGTACAGCCTGGAGACCAACGGTGCCGGAGATCACGAGTCCCCGGAAGCGCTGGTGATGGAGCCCGGCGAGCTCGACGACCGTGCTGCGCTGGAACAGCTCGGCACGGGCCTGTACATCAGCAACCTGTGGTACCTGAACTACTCGGATCGCCCCGCTGGCCGCATCACGGGCATGACCCGCTTCGCCACCATGTGGGTCGAAGACGGGGTCGCGGTGGCCCCGACCGAGGTGATGCGCTTCGATGAGACCGTCTTCCACCTGCTGGGAGACGGGCTCGAGGGGCTGAGCGCCAGCCTCGCGCTCCTGCCGAGCACCAGCACCTACGAGCGGCGCTCGACTTCGAGCATGCGCCTTCCAGCCGCGCTCATCGACGGCGTGAGCTTTACGTTGTAGGCGCCGCCGGGATGAGCCGCGGGCGGGTCCTGGCCTGCGGGCGGCTCGATCCGGCCCGATCAGTCGTTGGGCGGCCGCTTCTTGAGCTTGCGCTGCAGAGTGCGACGGTGCAGGCCCAGGCGACGTGCGGCTTCGCTGATGTTGCCGCCCGTCTCTGCCAGGACGGTCTGGATGTGTTCCCACTCGGCCCGGGCCAGGGTGGGGGTACGCCAGCCGTCTTCCGTCACTTCGGTCAGCGGTTCGTTTTCACCGGCGTCAAAGGCGGCGAGCACCATGTCGGCGTCGGCAGGCTTGTTGACATAGCCGATCGCACCCAGGCGGACGGCGTCGACCGCCGTGGCGATGCTGCCGTAGCCCGTGAGCACGACGATCTCGATGCCCTCGACCCGCTCGCGCAGCTCCTTGATCAGCTCGAGGCCGCTGGCGCCGGGCATGCGCAGATCGACGACTGCGCGTTCCGGCTCCCAGTTCTCGGCGACGCGGATCGCGTGCTCGGTGTTCTTGGCGGTGCGCACTTCGTAGCCGCGGTCCCAGAGGGCCAGGGCGAGGCGTTCCCGCAGACGCTCGTCGTCGTCGACGAGAAGGAGAGTAGGCCGGTCGGACACGTTTCTGCTCCCGGTGAGGAGAGTCAGGGGGGGCGCGACACCGTATCACCTTGTGGCCGCTTTCCCAGCGGAACTCGCAAGGTCGCGACCGTCCCTTGTCCTGGCGCGGAGTCGATCTCGAGCGTGCCGCCGAGATTCGCGGCGACCGAGCGCACAAACCACAGACCCAAGCCCCGGCCCTTGCCCGCCGGCTTGGTCGAAAAGAAGGGCTCGCCGACGTGGGCGAGGATGTCGGCGGGGATCCCTGGGCCGTCGTCGTCGACGATGAAGTCCACGTGATCATCGGCCAGGCGCATGTCCAGGCGCACGTCGGCGCCCTCGGCGGCGTCCAGCGCGTTGCCGAGCAGCCGGCGCACGGCCTGGCTCACCATGCGGGGGGGCAGCACTACGACCTGATCGTCGACGTCCTCGGGGATGAGGACGTCGACCTGGGGACGGTCGTGGACGAAGAGGTCGACGAGGTCGCCGATCTCGATGGGGCGAGGATCCTCACCCCTGCCAGCGCCGACGTCCGCCGACAGCTCGTCGAGGACCTGTCGACAGCGGGCGACCTCGGCCTGGATCAGGCGCACGTCCCTGCGGGCCTCGGGCCGGGCGGTCTCGACGCGCCGGGCCAGCTCGCGCGCCGCGATGGCGATGGTGCCCAGCGGGCTGGAGAGTTCATGGGCCGCGCCGGCGGCGAGGGTGGCCAGCGCTGCGAGGCGTGCGTGCCGGGACTCCGCTTCGCGAGCCTTCGCCAGCTCCCGATCGGCGCGCGACAGCTCGCTGCGCGTGCGGAGGATCGTGGACACCAGGAAGGGCGAGGCGATGCCCACCGCCACGTACAGGCCGAGCATGTGGGTGTTCACGAAGGCCGAGGTGTCGGGCACCATCAGGCTGCCGAGCCGAAGGGTCAGGACGACCAGCGTCCCGTAGCAGACGAGCACGAAGGCGAAGACGCCCCAGGACATCGCCGGGCTCAGGATCAGCGCCGCCAGGACCGGGAACACGAGGTAGAGCGGGGTGAACGGGCTGAGCGCCCCGCCGGTCAGGGCCAGCAGTGCCGTGAGCACCAGGATGTCGAGGGCGAGCAGGCTGGCCAGGGCCGGGGGACCCGCGCGCTTCTGGCTGCGGGTCAGGGCCAGGTTGCTGGCGGCGCTCGCGACGACCACGATGGCGAGGATCCACCAGGGCCCGACGCTGCGGGTGGCCAGCATCAGAGCGACGGCGAGGATCTCTCCGACGACGGCCACCCAGCGCAGTCGGATCAGCTCGGCGGCGTCGACCAGCGGTCGGAAGACGCGCCGAGGCTTCGGAGCGCCCTGACGCGCCGGTTCCTGCCGGCCGTTCTTGATGATGCCCGTGCCACCCTCACCTCCGGCGGTGCCCGGGCGTGGGAGCTTCGGCAGGTCGGGGCGGTTGGTGAGCGGGCTCATCGGTGCCTTGTAGTCAGGGGCCCGGGCATTCGCGAAGCGACGACGCGCCGCCGCGAGGCTGCCCGACGGGGCAGCGACGCGACGGCGCGCGACAGCCGGGCGACGTCAGGCGAACAGGTCGTCGTCGAGGCAGCTCGTGTCACCGGCGGTGATCATCTTGCCGAGCATGACGGCTCGCGGCAGGATGTTCGTCATGTAGAACTTCGCGTTGAGCACCTTGCCCCGGTAGAACTTGAGGTCGTCGCCGGTCGCGCCCTTGTCGATGGCGTCCTGGGCGAGGCGGGCCTGGCGCAGCGCGTGCAGACCCAGGGCGACGGTGCCGAACAGCTCGAGGTAGGGCGTGGCGTTGAGCATGGCCACGTCGAGCTTGCCCTGCATGCCGAGCTGCCCGAGGTACATGGCGGCGGCGCCGAGGTGGTTCTGGCCCTTCTGCAGGGCCTGACCCAGCGGCGCCAGCTCTTCGTAGTCGGTGCTGCGGGTGACCTCTTCGCTGCACTCCTGCAGCCAGTTCATGAAGACGCCGCCACCATCCAGCCGCATCTTCCGGCCCAGGAGGTCCATGGCCTGCACGCCGTTGGTCCCCTCGTAGATCGAGGTGATCTTGCTGTCGCGCAGGAGCTGCTCGACCGGGTACTCGCGGGTGTAGCCGTAGCCACCGTAGACCTGCACCGCGAGACCACAGGAGATGTACCCCATCTCGGAGAGGTGGGCCTTGACGATGGGGGTGAGCAGCTCGACCTTCTTGAGGGTGGCCTCGGCTTCGTCGGGGTCGTCGGCCACCAGCGCGACGTCGTGGTCCAGCGCCACGGTGTAGGCCAGCGAGCGCATGGTCTCGACGAGCACCTTCTGGGTCATCAGCATGCGCCGGACGTCGGGGTGCTGGTTGATGGTCACCGGGGAGGCGTCGGGGTTGCCGAAGTCGGCGACGGCCGTGCCCTGCACCCGCTCCTTGGCGTAGGAGACAGCGTTGCCGTAGGCCGCGGCGGCGGCTGCGAGCCCCTGGATGCCCACGCCGATGCGGGCCTCGTTCATCATGAGGAACATGATCTTCATGCCCTCGTTCTCGCGGCCGATGAGCCAGCCCTTGCAGGGGCGGTCGGCGCCGAGGCTGATGACACAGGTCGACGAGCCGTTGATGCCCATCTTGTGTTCGATGCTCTCCACCCGCGCGCCGTTGCGTTCGCCGAGCGTGCCGTCGGCGTCGAAGTCGTACTTGGGCACAAGGAAGATGCTGATCCCCTTGGTGCCAGCCGGCGCGCCCGGGGTCCGAGCGAGGACGAGGTGCACGATGTTCTCGGCGAGATCGTGATCACCGGAGGAGATGAAGACCTTCTCGCCCTCGAGCGTGTACATGCCCTCGGTGTCGGTCGGGGTGGCCTTGGCGCGGTTGCTGCCGACGTCGGTGCCGGCGCCGGCTTCGGTCAGGCACATGGTGCCTGCCCACTCGCCCGCGAAGAGCTTGGAGATGACGACTTCCTTGCACCAATCGGGGCTGTACTCGACGAGCAGGTTCGCTGCGGCCTTCGTCAGCCCCGGGTACATCGTGAACGCCATCGACGCGCCGGTGAACAGCTCGTTGGTGGCGGCGTCGATGGTGTGCGGCAGGCCCATGCCACCGAATTCGGGCGGTGCTGCCAGCGCGAACCAGCCGCCCTCGGCCAGCGTGTCCCAGGCTTCCTTGTAGCCCGGAGGGGTCTTGACCTCGCCCTCACCGAGCAGGGTGCAGCCTTCTTCATCACCCTTGCCGTTGATCGGGTTGATGACCTCGACCGCCAGCTTGGCGGCTTCCTCGAGCATGGCTTCGTACATGCCCTGGTCGAACTCGGCGAAGCGCTCCACGTCCTTGAGGCGGGTGTCGATGTCGAGCTGTTCGAAGAGGACGAAGCGGATGTCCCGAAGATCCGGGGTGTAGGCGGTGGCGCTCATGGTGACCTCTGGGTGGGAGGGGGTCGGTGAGGGGGCCGCATGACGCGACGGTGCAGTCGAGAGCCCGTCGCTCGGCACTGAATGAACCTTCATTCATTACCCGGCGGATGTCCCGTCCCGCAAGCGGTGTCGGGTCGCGGCTGCGTGTCACCTCGTCGTCACCTGCTATGGCACGCCGACGCCATCGCGGTGATCGAGCGGGCTATCAGGCACGACATGTCGCACTCCACAGGACGAGCGGGACGGACTGGCGCAGGCCGCGTGGTGCGGTCGGTGGGCTTGCTCGGGCTGGTCGGCGGGGTCGGCTTCTCGCTGATCGAGCTGGCGGCCCACCGACTCCGGGCCCACCCCCTCGATCCGCTGCCCTCCGCGGGCGACGCGATCGCGACGGCGCTGTGCCTGTGCACCGTGAGCTGGGCGGGCGGCTGGCTGTGGCGACGCCGCGCGCCGCGGTCGGGGGCGGCGCTCGGGCTGTCGACGGTGGCCCTCGTCTGGGCGCCGGAGGCCCTGCGCGCTGCCGGCGTGGGCCGTCCCGACCTTCCGGGGGTGCTGCTCGCGGCGGCTGTGTGCGCCGCCGCATGGCGGGTGCCACGCCTGGGTGTCGCGATGACCCTGCTGGGTGCCCTCGCCTCACCGGCGGCCTCGGCGTTGCGCGGTCCCGTCGCCGGTCTGTCGGGCAGCCTGGACGCGGCAGAGGCGTGGCGGCGCCCCCGGGGCCCGGGGGCGGGCCCGGACATCCTGCTCGTGACCGTGGACACTGTGCGGGCGGACACCGGCCTGGTCGAGGCGCTGCCCGGTCCCTGGCAGGTCTACGACACTGCAATCTCCGCCGCGCCGTGGACCCTGCCGGCGGTGCTGTCGCTGATGACGGGTCAGCCCGTCCGCGAGCACGGGGGGGGGCTCGCCCTGCCGGCGGCGGCTGGCCGCGGCTTCTCGGGGGTCGTGTCCGACGCGCCGTGGCTTCCCGAGCAGCTCCGGTCCCGCGGCTACGCGACGGCTGCTGTCGTCTGCAACCCCCACCTTCGGGCCAGCCAGGGCCTGGCGCGGGGATTCTCGCTGTTCCTGCACCACGACGATGCCCGCGACCCGCAGATCCTCCGCCACGCCCTCGACGAGCTTCGCCGGCGGCGGAGCGGGGCCAGCGGCACCCTCGGCGTCACGCGCGATGGGCGCATCGAGGCCGCGGCCCTGGACCTGATCGCCGCGCCCGCTGACGTCCCACGCCTGTTGTGGGTCCACCTCCTGGACCCCCACGAGTACCGCCGGCAGGCGGTCAGGCCTCCGGAGGGGTGGGCTGCGGGGACGGACGAGGACGGCGTGCTGCGGGCGGCCTACCAGGGCAACGTCGCGGCGACGGCGGCGCGGGTGGGACGCCTCGCCGACGCAGCCGCGGGATGGGTCGTCGTGGTCACCAGCGACCACGGCGAGGCGCTGGGCGAGCAGGGCCGCTGGGGGCACGGGCACGCGCTCGACGACACCGAGCTGCGGGTCCCCCTGGCGATCCGCTGGCCTGACGCTGGGGCCGCCGGGGGTGGGCCGCACCTCGAGCATCAGGTCGCGACCTTTGATCTCGCCGCCCTGCTCGGGGGTGGAGAGGAGGGGCGACTTCCGGCACGCGATGCGATCGACGTGGGAGGCGTCCGCAGGGACCCGGACCGCTTCGCGCGCCGCCGCGCGGATGGCCGCTATGTCGCGGCGAGTCCGGGGGAGCGTGGGGCGCCCTCCCCCTACAGTGAAGACCTCCACGAGGCCCTGGAGAGCCTGGGCTACGTGGAGCCAGAGCCTGCGACCGGCCGCGGGCCGCTCGGTGCTGAGAGCGCCTCGGAGACGCGATAGCCTGATCGAGAGGGCCTCGACTCGCCATGGACGGGGCCACCGCGGGGCCACCGCGACTCCACCGCGACTCCACCGCGACTCCACCGCGACTCCACCGCGACCCCACCCGGGAGCCGCTGGCGTGTTCATCACCGTCACCGCCAACCCCATGGTCGAGCACCTCTTCCCGGTCGCCGACCTCTCCGCCAGCAACCGCCACCGGCCCGACCGCGCCTGGACCTTCGCCACGGGCAAGGGCCTCAACGTCGCCCGGGCGCTCAAGGACCTGGGCGAAGACGTCGTCTCCGTCATGGCCGTCGGTGGTCGCCGCGGCCGCGAGATCGTCGAGCGTGTGGAGGCCGAGGGGATCCGCAGCCGCGTCGTCCCTGTCCGCGGGGAGAACCGCGCAGGCGCGACCATCTTCCACGCGGGCGACCACAGCACCATCTACGGTCCGGGCCCGACGATCGAAGACGGCGACGCCGAAGCGCTGATCGCCACGGTGCGCTCGTTGCTGCCGGCACGCGCCATCGTCATCGCAGGGTCGGTGACGCACCCGACGCTCTACCGGCGGCTGGCCAGCCTCGGGGCGCCGCTGGCGCTGGACTTCTGCCACCCCTGCTTCGACGAGTGCATGCGCGTGGGCAACGTGCTGGTCGCGAAGCCCAACCTGCGGGAGCTGGGCTTCATGTACCAGATCGACGACGCCATCGAGGGGGTGGAGCGGCTCCACGCCCAGGGCGCGCGGTGGTCGGTCGTCACCGACGGAGCGGGGCCGGCCATCTTCCGGTCGGGCGACGTGGTCCGCCGGGTCGAACCGCTGGCGGTCCGCGCGGTCCACCCCATCGGCTGTGGCGACTCCCTGCTGGCGGGCCTGCTGCACGCCCTGCCCCGCGGCCCGGCGCAGGCGGTCGCCTTCGCCATGGCTTGCGGCGCACACAACGCCGCCCGGCCAGAGGTCGCGCGCCTGGAGCCCGCTGCCTGCGAGGCCCTGGCCCGCAGCGTGAAGATGACCGTGGTGTCGGGGTGATCCGCCTGAGTCGGATGGTCTGGAGCCCCTATGAGTCCCCCGCCCATCGGGCGGCCGAGGAGCGCCTCCTCGCCTCGCTGGCCACCCTGGTCGGGCCGGAGGATGACGCAGAGGTGCTGGTCACCACCTCGAACCGTCGGGTGGGGGCCGACACCCTGGACGTTCGGCCCTCGACCCGCCTGGTCGTCACCACCACCAGCGGCCACGACCACCTCGATCTCCCGACGCTGGAGGCGCACGGGGTGGCGGCCTGCCGCCTGCCCCTGGTTCGCCGCGACGCCGTGGTGGAGAGCGCGCTGGCGCTCATCCTCGCGGGCCTCCACCGGCAGGGCACGCTGCGGGCAGCAGCGGGAGAGGGTCGCTGGGCGCGTGCCGAGCTGCCGGCACTGGCGCCGCGCAACCTGGCGGGCAGCCGCATCGGTGTGCTGGGGCTCGGGGTCATCGGCCGCCGCATGGCTTCGGTGCTGACCGCGCTTGGGGCAGAGGTGTGGGGCCACGACCCGGCCGGACTGCCCCCAGGCGTGCACGCGGCGACACCGGCCGAGCTGGTCCGCCACTGCGCGGCCCTCACCCTGCACTGCAGCCTGACAGAGTCCAGCCGCGACCTGGTCGACGCCTCCCTCCTCGCCGACGCCACCGGGCTGGCCCTGGTGAACACCGCCCGTGGCCGCGTGCTGGACCCTGGCGCGGCGCTGCGCGCCCTCGACGACGGTCGCCTGTCCTTCCTCGGTGTCGACGTCTTCCCGAGGGAACCCTGGCCCCATCTCGACGCCGTGCGCTCACGGCCGGAGCTGGTGCTTCTCCCCCACGCCGCCGGCTACCACCAGGGCCTGCCGACGATGGTGCGGCAGGGCATTGCCCGGACGGTCCGGGCCTGGCTGGACGGGGCAGAGCTGCCGCACCGCCTGTGTTGATCAGCGCCGCAGCGACAGCAGGCGCTGGAGCCCCTCGACGAAGCCGTGGCCGCCCTCGGCCTGGGTGATCCAGGCCGGCCCGGTCTGCATGCGGGGCAGGAAGCGGCGGACGTTGGCCACGCCGATCGACAGGGGGAAGGCAGCGAACATGGGCTCGTCGTTGGCGGAGTCGCCGAAGAAGGCCCACCGCGCCGGGTCGATGGCCGTGCCCCACCGGTCCTGGTGCAGGCGGCGGATCCCCTCGAGCTTGTCGAAGTGCCCGAACCAGCCGTTGACGTGGATACTCGACACCTTGCAGGTGGCTCCCGCCCGCTGGAAGGCGGCGACGATCTGGTCGACCTGGCGTTCCTTGAGGCGGGGGACGTCCTCGCAGAAGTCGATGGCGAGGTCGAGCTCCCGGTAGGGCTGGTCGCTGGCGAGGGCACAGCCGGGGACCTCGGCCAGGATGTCCGTGGCCAGCGCATCCAGCGTGCGGCGGTTGTCGCGCCGGGTCGCGGCGTCCTGCAGGAAGCGACGGATCAGCCGGGTGTGGCCGCCCTGGTGTTCTGGCTCCACCCGCCAGAACCACAGCCCGCCGTTCTCGCCGACGACGCCGTCGACGGGCCACATCCGGGCGATGTGATCCACCCAGCCTGCCGGCCTGCCGGTGACTGGGATCACCCGAAGGCCTTCATCCCGCGCCTGCTCCAGCGCACGCAGGGCGGAGGAGACCAGCCGCCCCTGCCAGGTCAGGGTGTCGTCGATGTCGCAGAGGATGCCGTCGAGCTGCGGCAGCTCGACCAGCTCGGACAGGGGCCGGGGTGGGTGGCTGGTCACTTCGCGTCGACGGTCCACGTGCTCGGACCGGCGATGGCCCGGGCGAGGTCGCCAGCACCCGGCCGCGCCTTGGCCGCTTCGACCTGGGCATACTTGCCGTCTTCGTAGACCGCACGGGGCGCCCGGTACAGCACGCCCATGGCGACGGGGAAGGGCGGCGACAGCCGGGCCAGCAGCATCGCCAGGATGGGGTTGGTCTCGTCGTGGATCAGCACCCGGGCTTCGTCTTCCGGGGTGCGCAGCTCGATGCTGTCCAGGCGCATCTGGTTGTCGAGCACCAGCCCCTTGCGGGCGTCCTTGCTGCCGTAGATCAGCGGCTTGCCGTGCTCCACGAAGACGACGGCGTCGGCGCGCAGCTTGCGGTCGGTGAAGTCGCTGAAGGCCCCGCCGTTGAAGATGACGCAGTTCTGCCAGATCTCCACGAAGGAGGTACCGCGGTGGGCTTCGGCGGCTTCGAGCACGGCCCGCTGTTCCTTCACGAAGATGTCGACCGTGCGGGCGACGAAGGAGGCGTCCGACCCGAGCGCGACCGCACAGGGCGTGAACGGGTGGTCGACGGAGCCCATGGGGGAGGACTTCGTCTTCTTGCCCGCTTCGGAGGTGGGCGAGTACTGCCCCTTGGTCAGGCCGTAGATCCGGTTGTTGAACAGCAGTATGTTCAGGTCGATGTTGCGCCGGAGCACGTGGATCAGGTGGTTGCCACCGATGCTCAGCCCGTCGCCATCGCCCGTGATCAGCCACACCGACAGGTCGGGGTTGGCCAGGCGCAGCCCCGTGGCGAAGGCCGGCGCGCGACCATGGATGGTGTGGAATCCATAGGTGCTCATGTAGTATGGGAAGCGGCTGCTACAGCCGATACCGCTGACCACCGCGAACTCGTGCCGGGGGCGGCCGAGGCCGGCCATCACGGTCTGCACCTGGGAGAGGATCGAGTAGTCACCGCACCCTGGACACCACCGGATGGTCTGGTCGGACATGAAGTCCTTCTTGGTGTACGACGGGGTGTCTTCGACGGCGGTCTCGTGGTCGCTCATCGTGGGCTCGGGTCTGGGACCCCGCGGGGACGGGGTCGGAGTGGAACGGGGGGGGAGAGGAGGGGAGGCCGGTGCCGGGTCAGGCGTCGGTGCCCGTCTCGACCTGGATGCGCGCCAACAGCTCGCTGACCTTGAAGGGCTGGCCCTGCACCTTGGAGTAGCTCACCGTCCTCACGTCGAAAGTGGACCGCAGCAGGTTCGCGAGCTGTCCCATGTTCAGCTCTGGAACCAGGATCCTGTCGTAGCGGGCCAGGACGTCGGCGAGATCCTTGGGGAAGGGGTTGAGCCAGCGCAGGTGCAGGTGACCCATGCGCACGCCTTGTGCCCGGGCGGCGTCGGTGGCGGACAAGCAGGCGCCGTAGGTGCCGCCCCAGGACACGAGCAGCAGGCCGTCGTCGTCACCATGGACGTCGCACAGGGGCAGGCTGTCGGCGATGCGCGCCACCTTCTCTGCGCGCAGCTTGCTCATGGCTTCGTGGTTGTCGGGGTTGTAGGACACGTTGCCCGTCAGGTTGGCCTTCTCCAGGCCGCCGAGCCGGTGTTCGGTCCCGGGCACGCCGGGGATGGCCCAGGGGCGCGCCAGCGTGTCCGGATCGCGGCTGTAGGGTTCGTAGTCGTCACTGCCCTCGGCGAACTTGACGTCGATGGGTTCGAGGGCGTCGAGGTCGGGCAGCTTCCAGGGGGCCGCGCCGTTGGCGAGGTAGCCGTCGGTCAGCAGGACGACGGGCACCATGTGCTTGACGGCCACGCGTACGGCTTCGATGGCGGCATCGAAGCAGTCGCCCGGAGTGCGGGCCGCGATGATGGGCAGCGGAGCTTCGCCGTGCCGACCGTACATCGCGATGTTGAGGTCGGACTGCTCGGTCTTGGTGGGCAGCCCCGTCGACGGCCCGCCGCGCTGGACGTCGACGACGACCATGGGCAGCTCGACCATCATGGCCAGCCCGAGCGCCTCGCCCTTGAGCGCGAGCCCCGGACCCGACGTGCTGGTCATGGCGATGGAGCCACCCCAGGCGGCGCCGATGGTGGCGCACATGGCGGCGATCTCGTCTTCGGCCTGGAACACGACCACCCCGAAGTCCTTGTACTTGCTGAGGTGGTGGAGGATGTCGCTGGCCGGCGTGATCGGGTAGGCCCCCTGGAAGAGGGGGCGACCGGACAGGCTGGCCGCGGCGACGAAGCCGAGCGCGGTGGCTTCGTTGCCGGTGATGTTGCGGTAGGTGCCGGGCTGGACGCGGGCCGGCGGCACTTCGTAGGGTTCGTGGAAGAGCTCGACCGTGTCGGCGTAGTTGAAGCCCGCCTGCAGGGCCGCGAGGTTGGCGTCGGCGTAGGGCTGCTTGAACTTGCCACGGACCCACTTCTTCGTGAGCGACAGGTCCCGGCTGAACAGCCAGTACGCCATGCCCAGCGCGAAGAAGTTCTTGCACCGGTCGGCTTCCTTCGCCGACAGGCCGAGGTCGCTGACCGCGGCCTTGGTCAGCGACGAGAGCTGGACGGGAACCACCTGGAAGGCGCTGAGGCTGCCGTCTTCGAGGGGGTTGCTGGTCAGCTCCGCCTTCTCCAGATCGCGGGCGCCGAACTTGTCGGTGTTGACGATGATGAGCCCGCCGCGCTTCAGGTCGTCGAGGTTGACCACCAGGGCCGCCGGGTTCATGGCGATCAGCACGCCCGGCTGGTCGCCCGGCGTGTGGACGTCCCGGCTGGAGAAGTGGATCTGGAAGCCGCTGACGCCGGCGATGGTCCCGGCCGGGGCCCGGATCTCGGCGGGGTAGTCGGGGAAGGTCGCCAGGTCGTTGCCCTGGAAGGCCGTCGTGCGGGTGAACTGGTCACCGGTGAGCTGCATGCCATCGCCGGAGTCCCCGGCAAAGCGGATGACGACATCGTCGACGACACGGCGGCCCCCGTCTGCGGGCTCTGCTGCTTGCTGCATCTCGGTACTCCTGAAGGCGGTTCCCGCACCGGGCAGGTGCGCTTACAGGCCGTCTCCGGCGGGCGCGACCGGGTGATGCGGGGGCGGGCCCCTCTAGCACGCAGCGGCGGATCCGCGCATGCCTTTGTTGGAGGGAAGCCGGCTCGGTCGGGGAGCGGTGCGGAGAGGGGCGCCGCGCAGAGGGATACACTTCCGCTCCTGGAGGTGCCGTGAAGCTTCGCCTGGTCCAGTGGTTGGTGTGCCCCGAGTGCGGGAAGGGGGGGCTGCGGCTGGAGACCACCCGGTCCGAGACCCGGCGGGTGCATCCGGGGCAGTTCACGCCCGACGAAGACGCCATCCCCGGCGTCGACCTGGACGCCGGAGAGGAAGCCGAGGTCATCACGGGCGCGCTGCACTGCGACACCTGCAGGCTCGCCTTCCCCATCCGCGGTGGGATCCCGCGGATGCTCCCCTCGGGTGCGGAAGCGGGTCCCCCCTCGGGCCACCGGCTGACCACCATCGACACCCACGAACCCGCCTGGGAAGAAAACTTCCGCGATCTCTCCGCCCCGCTGCAGCAGCGCGACTTCCTGGGACGCCTGGTGCTCGATGCTGGCTGCGGCTTCGGCCGCCACGTGCTGCACGCCGCTCGCTACGGCGCCGAGGTGGTCGCCCTCGACAACAGCGTCGACGCGGTCGAGTCCGTCTGGCGAAACTGCGGCGAGCTCACCCACGTCCACGTCGTCCAGGGCGATCTGCTGCGCCCGCCGCTGGCGCCGTCGACCTTCGACATCGTCTACAGCTTCGGCGTCCTCCACCACCTCGAAGACCCCCAGGCGGCCTTCCGCTCGCTGGGGACGCTGGTCCGCCCCGGTGGGCGGCTCGCGCTCTGGGTCTACGGCCCGCGCGCCGGCATCACCCGCCACGTCAGCAACGCGCTGCGGGGGCTGACCACCAACATGGAGCCCGACGAGCTGATGCGCTTCAGCACCTGGATCGCCCGCGGGCTGCGTGTCTTCAGCCACACCCCCTACCGCTTCCTCGGCCAGGTCCCGGTGGCGTCGGAGATCGTCAGCCACCTGCCGGTGCACGACCACCACCAGTGGCCCTTCGACGTGGTCGTCGCCGATGTCTACGACCGCCTGCGCATCCCCGTCCGCCACTGGTTCACCGGCGAAGAGGTCGAACGCTGGCTCACCGAGAGCGGCTACGCCGACGTGCACGTGGCCGGGCGGGTCCGCAACAACGAGACCTTCCGGGCCATCGGCACGCGACGCTGATCGCGGTCCGGGACGAGCGCGGGCGCGGGCTCCGGCGCGGGCGCGGGCGCGGCTGGCATCGGCCGCCGCTCCCGCCGCGTCCCGCGATCAGAAGCGCGCGCGCAGGATCACGTTGAACCCGAGCTGGTTGCGTTGGTTTGCCGGCGCGAGCACGCGCTCCGACGAGCCCTCGGTGGTGTTCGAGAGGTTGTTGTTGAGGGTATAGAGCAGCTCACCGACGGCGACCATCGACTCGCTCAGGTCGACGTTGACGCCGGCGACGCCCGACAGGATCGCGGTCGGCGCCTGGCCGTCGGGGATCTGCTCGCTGTTTCGGTCGTCGATCTGGACGACGGTCTTGCCGTCCTGCGTCGTGTAGGTCGCCGGCTGCATCAGGCCGATGCCGAAGCCCGGCGTCACGTGGGCCTTCTCGAACCAGTGCTCGATGGCGAAGCGGCCGTAGAGCTGCGGCGTGGTCTCGTAGCCGTCGCCCATGGCCTGCTGGCTGACCAGGCCGGGGACGTCGAACACGATGTAGCGGAGGTCCTTGTAGACGAGGTCGACCTCGAAGGCCGTGGTCCCGGCGATGACGACCGACTGCAGGTCGCCGGCGTAGCCGGTCTCGATCTCGGTGGCGTCGCTGTCTGCGGCCACCATGAGGTTGTGGGAGAGGCGGTCGACCTCGGTCTGCGCCAGCAGCCCGACCCCGTCGATCTTGGCGTGCCGGATGTAGCTCTCCTGCACGCTGTCGGGTTCGTTGCGGTACAGGCGCAGGTCGCCGGACTGGATGAACTTGACCTCGGGGCGGCTGCGGAAGGCCACCTGCCCGGCCACGCCCATGGCCACGATGGGGGTGCCGTAGAGTGGGCCCGTGGCGTCGGCGCTGGTGAACTGCCCCTGCTGGAAGGAGCCTGCGTTTGCCTCCAGCTTCAGCAGATCGCCGACCATCACGCCCCCGCCGGCGAGGGCGGCGTAGAAGGTCTGGTTGAGCTTGGTGGCGGTGGTCTGGGAGCCGTCGTCCTCGGTGGGGACGGCGTTCATGATGGCCGTCTTGGCGCCGACGAAGGCGTAGCTGCCCTGGCGCTCCCACTGCAGGCGGACGCCCGGGGCGGCGCCGACCTGGTCGACGAACAGCTCCCGCCCGCCCCACGACAGGTCGTAGGAGTAGCCCAGGCGGAAGCGGTCGCTGTCGACGGCGTAGCCGGTCAGCGACAGCGTGTGGTCGTCGCCGGGGAGGTCGCGGACCAGCCGCACGTAGCTGCCGTCGTCCTCGATGTTGGTGCCGGGGTCGGTCAGGTCGGGGTCGAGGTAGGGCGTGTAGCGCAGGACGAAGGCGGCCTCGGTCCACCAGCCGGAGAAGAAGCTGTCCGACCGCTTGTACAGCACGAGCTGGGCCCGGCTGATGTCGTCGGTGGTGCGGCTCTCGTAGTTCTCGAAGAAAGCGGCGTTGCCGCGCTCGACGAAGTTGGCCGAGGGGCTCTCGGCCTCCGGGCCGGCGAGGACGTTGGTGTCTTCGAAGGCCGTGCTGATCCACACGTCCATGAAGTCGCCGGCGTGGGCCGGGGTTGCGGAGAGGCCGCAGAGCAGCAGCAGGGGGGACATGGTGGCTCCGGAGAGGGGGCGGCAGCGCCGCGCCCGAGCGGGGTGCGGGGAAGAAGAGGGGGAGAGGTGAGGGGAGCGGCTCAGTGGCTGGCCGGCCGCGGGCGGGGGCGCGGGTGGCCGCCGTTGTAGTGGGCGAAGTGGTCGCTGCCCGGCGAGTGCGAGCAGGTGCCGTCGGGCAGCTCCATGGAGACATCGTCGATGCCCGATCCGGCGCCGATGTCGCCTTCACCGCGGGCGGTGATGATCCACTTGCCCCAGATCTCGCGGAGCATGCCGGTGATGTCGCCGACCTCCTGCCCCGCCATGTCGGTCGGGGCGAAGTCGGTGCTCACCGTGCTGTCGACGTAGATGCGGCAGCCCCCGCCGGCCAGCTCGATGGGCCACTGGCCGTACTCGATGTAGTCGGCGTAGTCCGCGCTGCCCTCGTTGAAGTCGTCGGGGATCGAGGCGCCGGTCACCGTGACCAGCGATGACTCCATCGCCTCCATGAGGTCGTCGTCGCAGGTCGCCTCCACCGGGATCTCGATGGCCTCGGGCACGTCGAGCATGCTGCCCTCCTCGGCCGAGTACACCGGGAAGGAGAGCTGGGTGGTGGCCAGGTACTCCTGGTCGTTGCCTGTCAGCTCGACGAGGCGGGCACCCTGCCAGATCCCCTCGGGCTTGCTGAAGGTGTAGACGTAGAGGCTGTTGTAGCTTCCGGCCTCGTCCGCGATGTCGGTGCACCAGAAGCCGTTGGTGCCGATCTCGGTGACGACCACCTGCCTCTCGGCGATGGAAAGCTCCGCGAATTCACCGGCGAGCTGGTTGGTCTCGTGGTCGTCGATGCGGTTCAGCTCGGCGATGGTCGGAAAGGCGTAGTGCAGCTCCTCGGTCACGCCGGTGGCGAAGCTCGGCAGGCGGCCGGTGCTGCCGTCCTTGTCACCCTCGTCGCTCGCCCAGATGCGGGTGGGTCCGAAGGCGGCGTGGAAGTCGATGGTGCCGGTCCACTGGCCGCCGGTCACGGAGATCCACTGCGCCTGGTCGAGCTTGCCGGGCCGCACCCGGACCGACAGGTCCCCCTCGAAGGGGTAGGGCTGGCCGGCGGCGTCCAGGGTCTGCACGGTGATCGTGCGCGACACGGTGTCGCCCGAGAAGGCCAGGGGCGCGTCGGGGCTGCCCAGCTCGCCGTCGACCGAGACCTCGATGATGGTGGGCTCGATCCGTTCGGTGGTGACGGTCTTGGAGCAGCCCGACAGCGCGCATGCAGCGACGCTGGCGAGCAGGATGGGGGGGGGCGACAGCAGGGGGGAGCGCGGCATCTCAGAACACCGGGTTGATGCGGCCGTCCTCGACGCAGACGCCCTCTTCGGGCTGCGGCAGGGACTGGTACTTGATGAACTCGCCGATCACGACGTCGCGGATGGCGATGTCGGTGAAGCTCTTGGTCGTGTTGCGCTCGAGCACCTCGAAGCCCGATCCGCCGTTGGCGATGTAGTCGTTGGTCGCCAGCTCGTAGACGCTGTTGTCGATCAGCGGCTCGCCGTTGATCATGATGTTCTCGGCGTGCGGATCGTCGGGGTCGCAGACCATGTCGAAGCGAATGCCGGCGACCTGGGCCTGGCTCTGGCAGCCGCGCTCCGTGCTCCGGTAGGAGACGTAGTCGAGCAGCTCCTGCACCTCGCCGCCGGACAGCAGCATCGTGGCGATGCTGTTCTCGAAGGGCATGGCGTTGTAGATGTCGTCCAGGGTGATGTTGCCGGGCGGGATGTCGGCCCGGATGCCCAGGGTGTTGGTCAGGGCGATCTCGGTCTCGATGCCGGGGAAGGCCCGCATGGCTTCGGCCGTGAAGTTGCCGAGCATGGAGTCGCCGCCGGTGGTCCCGTAGCGGGTGAGCTTCTCCTCGGCGTAGCCGATGATCTGGCCGGTGTTGAAGTCGTCGGCCAGGCCCTCCTCGTACTCCTCCACGATGTCGAGGATGTGCGGGTCTTCGGGGACCGTCGCGTCGACCGGGAAGAGCTGGTAGTCGAAGCTGAGGATCTCGCCGTCGCGGATGACGAGGTCGACGCGGCCGACGAACTTGGCGAAGGCGCCGGAGTGGACGACCGGCACGCGCTGGCCGGTCTCTTCGTTCGTGACGACCAGGGGCGGGTCGATGGCGACGTGGTGGTGGCCGCCGATGAACAGGTCGACGCCGGGGATGTCGCGGGCCATCTCCTGGTCGTCGTCGAGGCCCATGTGGGAGACGACGACCACGATGTCGGCGCCGTTGGTGCGCAGCTTGTCGGCCTCCAGGGGAAGCACGTCCCACGGCTCCAGCACCCGTACACCCATGGAATTGCTCTGGTCGTAGATGCTGTTGAGCGAGGAGACGTTGCCGAGGCCGATGACGCCGACCTTCAGCCCGTCGAGGTGGTACATCACGCTCGGCAGCACCATGTCCTCGAGGCCGGTGGCCCACGGGGCGTCGGCATCCTCGAAGTCGTAGTTGGCCGCCAGCATGTCGAAGTTGCCGTAGGCGCTGTACTGGTCGGCGAGGTTCTGGGCGCCGAGGTCGAACTCGTGGTTGGCCAGGGCGGCGGCGTCCAGGCCGATGGCCGACATCAGCCGCATCTCGGCTTCGCCCTGGAACTCGTTGAAGATGATGGCGCCCTGGAAGCAGTCGCCGCTGTCGAGGTGCAGGACGCGCCCGGCCTTCTCCCGCTCGCGCTTGAGGATGTAGCCGATGCGGGCGATGCCCCCGTAGGATCCCAGGCCGTCGGCCAGGCCGAGCTGGTTGTCGGTGAAGCTGGGGTCGAAGTCGTAGGGCAGCAGCCGGCTGTGGATGTCGGCGGTGTGCAGGATGGTCAGCCGGACGTCACGGCCGGTCAGGTCGGGGGCGTCGCCCTCGACCGCCATGGGCACCATGTCCGCGCAAGCCAGGAGCGGGGCGAGGAGGAGCGGGGCGAAGCGGCGCAACGGGGGCTCCGGTCTGGTGGGAGGCGCCCGGGCAGCGGCGAACAGGCACGCTGTCGCAGGGACGGATCGGCGAGGCGCGGCGGGTAACTGTGCCCGCGCCGATACACCAACGAGGGGGTGCCGCGGGGTCGGTGAAGATCCCGTGACCCGCCCCCCCCGCGAGGAGCCGTGCCGACGGGCGGACGCTCAGGCGCCATCGGCAAAATCGAAGGTCCCCAAGCCTTGACAGCGGGGGGGTGCCGTGCCATACCACCGCTCCCTTCGCTGCGGCTGCTGGACCCGCTCTGGTCGCTGTGGCGGTCCCCACCTTCCGGCCCCGCCGCAGGCGCGACCGGATGCCTCCACTTCGAGGCGACCTCCGGGGCCCGCGGGCGTTAACCGTGGGCCCCCGGGCACCACCGGTGCCGATGAACGCGCCGCCCCTGGCGGCCCTCTCCCGAGGAAGATCATGCTGACAACCGCGCTCCTGGGCCTGGCTCTCGCGGTCGGCGGCCGCGCGGCCCACGCCGAGGGCTTCCAGGTCAAGACCATGCGGGACCCGCTGCCGTCCCGTGAGTACGAGCGAGGGCTCGTGATCGGCAAGGGCTGGGCCGAGTGGGGCTTCGGCGCCGACGTCAAGCTGGCCAACGGCTACTGGGACGCCGAGGGCAACGCCGTCGACTTCGACAACGCCCGCTTCCTCTACACGACGGAGCGCATGCACGTCCGCTACGGCATCTCCCGCCGTGCAGAGGTGCACGCCACGGTCCCCTTCCACTACGAGAAGCTGACCAACGACGCCATGGGCTCGGACATCTCGCAGTTCGCGCTGGGCGACCCGGTCTTCGGCTGGAAGGTCGAGGCCTTCCGGTCCATGGCGCCGGTGACCAGCCTCATCGTCTACACCTGGTACAAGGCGCCGGCCGGCCAGGAGTCGCCGGGCAACTACATCGGTGGCCCGAGCACCTTCACGAGCTTCGTCAACACGACGGGCACGCCGGACCTCGCCATCGGCGTGGCCGGAAAGCGGCAGCTCGGGCCCCTCGCCCTGACCCTGGACCTCGGCTATGTCCGGCGGTTCAGCGGCACGGTGATGTGGGCCATCGAGACCACCTACAACCAGTTCAACGGCCGGGTGAAGCCTGGCGACATCACCAAGGGCGACGCCGACCTGATGCTGCAGCTCGGGCCGGTGGCCCTGCACGGCGGGGCCCGCCTGCAGCTCCGCCAGGTGACCAAGGTCGGCACCACCAGCGATGGGTGGTTCCCCGGCAAGAACCTCGACGCGCTCGAGGGCAGCGACGGTTGGAGTCTCGATGTCCCCGCCGGCGCCATCGTCAACATCACGCGGGGGGTCGACGTCGACCTCGCCGTCAACGTGCCGGTCCGGGGCGAAGACCTGATGTTCTTCCCCATCGAAGACCTGCACCCGACCCGCGGCTTCACCTACAGCGGCACGCTCGAGCTCCGCTACTGATCTCCCCAGGCTGACGAAGATGCGCTCGCTCCTCCGCTCCCTCTCCCGCAGCTTGCTTCGCCCTGCGTCGTCGCCCCGCCGTCCGCGGTCGCGTCCGGCGCTGGGTCGCCTCCTGGCCGCAGGCCTGGCCGTCATGGCCCTGGACGCGACCCAGCCGGCCGAAGCGAAGTTCGCCCAGCTCTACAACCACCCCGATCTCAAGTGGTACTCCATCGAGACCGAGCACTTCGTCGTGCACTACCCGGTGTCGAAGAAGGCAGCCGAAGACGGCAACGACCACTACCTGACGGCCGAGTGGTCGGCGCGCAAGATCGCCAAGGTGTCCGAGGACATGTGGGCGCCGATGTGCGAGCAGTTCAACTACTTCCTCAAGGAGCAGATCCACATCGTGCTGCTCAACCAGCCCGATGGGCTGGAGGGCTTCACTGTCCCGAACTTCGACTGGATCGAGATCTCCGCGAACCCCGGCAAGAGCTTTGCGCGCTCCCGCGGTCGAATGGAGTGGTTCAGCGACGTCATGGTGCATGAGTTCGCCCACGTGGTCTCGCTCAAGACCAACGGGCCCTTCTCCGAAGCCATGCTCGGCGTGTCGGTGGGCGGGCTCTACCAGGACGGCATCAACGACGTCGACACCGGCGTCGAGCTGTTCATCGGGGACGGCGACAGCGTCTTCTGGACGGAGGGCGGCGCCGAGTACTGGTCGGACAACGCCGGGTGGAACTGGTGGACGGCCAGCCGCGACCAGAACATCCGGATGACCGTGCTCGAAGACCGGCTGCTGAGCTACGACGAGTGGCACACCCGGTCGGGCAAGCGCGGTCCCGGTCGCTGGAACGACCACGAACGCTACTACCAGCAGGGCTACAGCTTCGGGCAGTACCTGCGGCAGCGCTTCGGTGACGACACCTACGCCCGCTTCGCGCTGGAGTACGGCAAGGCCTGGCGGCCCCAGTGGGAGACCGTCATCGAGAGCGTGCTCGGCGTGGACGCCGAGACCCTGTACAACGACTGGGTCGCCTACGTCACGGACCGCTACACCAAGCAGGCGTCACGCATCGAAGCTCGCGGCCTGGTTGAAGGCATGGAGATGGCCGACCTGTCGTGGACGGACTGGCAGGTCGACGACATCGAAGCCCGCGACAACTGGCTGACCCAGGCCAACGACAAGGGCCACAAGAAGGGGCGCAAGCGGGCGGACTACCTGACCGAGGTCAAGAAGGAGAAGACCGGCACCTACCAGTGGGAGCCTCGCGTCAGCCCCGACGGCCGCTACTGGAGCAGCGTCAACTACGGGACCATCATGGTCTCCCGCCTCGACGAGGACATGCTCCCGCAGCTCACGGGCGTGCCGGCCAGCGACGGCGAGCGGCTCGAGCGCTTCCAGCGCATGAGCGTCGGCGTGCCTGCAAGCTGGGAGCACGGCTACGACTTCTTCGCCGACCGCGACGCCATGGTCATCACCGGCCATGAGAACGGCTTCCGGTCGAAGGCCTGGCGGCTCACCGGCGGCAAGCCGGAGATCGACGGCTACGACTGGGACGAGCTGCAGATCGTCGACCTCTCGGTCCTCACGCAGGACAAGAAGGAAGGCAACCGCACGGTCAAGGACCGGAACAAGAAGTGGCCGAACCGCGGCTACATCGACCGGGATGCCATCACGCGGATCCCCAACACCTTCCGCGGAAGCAACCCGGCCATCAGCCCGGACGGCCAGCAGATCGCCTACCTCGAGTACACCGACGGCGTGCTCAACGTGGTGGTCATCGACATCGATGGCAACAACAAGCGCTACCTGACCGACTGGAAGGATGGCACCTGGTTCCAGGGCATCGACTGGAGCCCGGACGGCAGCCAGCTCGTCGTCAGCATGTTCCGCCAGTACCAGCAGAACCTCTACACGATCGACGTCGCCTCGGGCGAGCTGAAGCCGATCATGTGGGACTCCTGGGAAGAAGCCGATCCGCTCTGGGCGCCCGACGGCAAGATCTACTTCTGTGCCGACGTCGATGGCGTCTGGAACAACTTCTCCTACGACCCGGAGAGCGGCGAGATCCTCCAGCTCACGAACGTCATCGGCGGCGCCATCACGCCGCAGATCACGCCCGAGGGCAACCTCGTCTACAACTACTACTCGGCGCACGGCTGGAAGATCTACGGCCTCAACAAGGACGAGTTCTTCAACCGGCCGGCCAACCACTACTTCGAGACCGAGTATGACGAAGCCGTCGTCCAGGCGTCGCTGGAGACGGTGGAGGACCTCTCCGGCTACGAAGCCAACACCAGCAAGTACAACTGGACGAAGTCGCTGATGGCACCCTACCTGGTGCCCATCGTCCGCATCGACAACGACACCCGGACCAACTGGGGTCTGTCCGCAGGCTTCCAGTTCCTCATCCAGGACTACGTCGAGCACAACGGGGCCTTCCTCTACACCTCGCTGGGTGAAGACCTGCTGCTGTACGGGCAGTACTTCTACCAGGGGTGGTACCCGAACTTCATGCTGACGGCCCTGCACTACCAGGGCAAGTACAACCAGGGCTTCCTGCTCGACGACGACGAAGACATCACCACCACCGAAGACCAGACGATCTGGGAGTTCCGGCGGTCCCAGACGCAGCAGTTCGTTGCCCTGGCGGTGCAGTACCCCTGGACCTACCGCTTCGATACCTTCGCCTATGTCCAGGGGCTGCAGTTCAGCCTGAAGGGCACGGACGACCAACGCTTCGTCCCGTACCTGCAGACGCTGCGGGCCGGTGCGACCTTCTCGTTCTCCAACGCTGGTGGCTGGACCAACGCCAACTACTACCGAGGCCGCAGCGTCGAGCTGGACCTGTCGCACAACTGGGCGGACATCGTCTATGAGCCCTTTGGCGGCGCCTTCGTCGACGACGGTGAGCTGCTCGACAAGTACCAGTACAACGAAGCCGAGCTGCGCTACACGGAATTCATCAAGGTGCCGGGCTGGGGCGGCCTGCTCAAGAAGGCTCGGGAACACGACCACAGCATCCAGATCGACAGCCGGCTGGGCTTCATCGACCGCAACGTTGACGGCAACAACGAGTTCCGCGCCGGTGGCCAGCACCCCTTCTACTGGGGCTACGGCGACCTTCGGCCGAACACGCTGTTCGCCGGCTTCCCGCCGTACTCGCTGTCCGGCGAGACCATGGCCATCCTCAACCTGAGCTACCGCTTCCCGCTGCACAGCTGGTTCCGGAAGCAGGTGGGACCCCTGTTCATGCACGGGCTCTACATGCAGGTCGGCGGCACAGCGGGCAACCTGTGGTCCTTCCGACCGCCCGACGACCCTGACCTGTTCTACCGCAACCGCTACGGCGAGCGGATCGCCTACGACAGCAACGACGTCAAGCGGGAGATCCCCTTCGTCGACGAAGCGTACAAGAACGGCAACTACATGCTGTACGACGCCATGGCCGAGTTCCGGCTGAGCGCCACGATGTTCCACACCAGCTACTGGGACAGCTTCCTGCGCTTCGCCTACGGCTTCAACGAAGTCCGCGGCTACGGTGACGTCAACGGCGACGACATCTACGACACGAGCGACAACGCCCTCGGCGACGAGCTCTCCAATGAGACGGAGAAGCCCGGCCTGCGGGTCTACATCGGTCTCGGTACCGGCTGGTAGGTGACACCCATGAACTACGCACCCTCCTGTTCTGCCGCCCTGCTGCGGGTCCTGCTGCCGGCGCTCGCTCTGTCGGCCTGCGGCATCCCCGGTACCGAGTCGGACGTCAAGCTGCCCGGCGTCGGCCTGAACCCCGACGAGATCGGTGCCGAGCCTGAAGAGAGCGGCGGCCTGATCGAGTACGACTGGGTCGAGTTCGCCGGTGGCCAGCTCTCGCTGGCGTCCATCGGTCTGCTCGCCTTCGACGAAGCCGGCCCCAAGATGACCGACTTCAAGCCGCCCTATGCCATCGTCAACGGCACCGGCTTCGTGTTCGACACGGCAATGCCGCGGCCGGACGCGCAGTTCGGCAGCTTCGGCGCCCCGCCGGACACGGTGGGCACCTGCCAGACGGTCTACGAACCGCAGGCCTACCTCAGCAACGTCTCCGATCTCGGCAACGCCGTCTCGCTGTTCACGGACGACGGGGCGCAGGGCTTCCGCATCGGCCGGCGCCCCTACGTCTACCCGCCCGACATCCAGTACGTCTTCCCGTACTACAGCGAGATCGCGAGCTGGCGCAGCCAGGCGTGGACGCACAAGGTCCCCGGTGCCAGCGACAGCCTCTCCGACATGGCCGACGACGCCCTGGCCAAGCCCAACTTCCCCTTCGGCGAGACGGTCTACATGGACTTCCCCGGTGGGCTGCCGCCGGTCGAAGCGACCTTCGGCAGCGTGCCGCTGCCCATGTCGTCCATGCCGGACAGCGACAACAGCCTCCTGCTGCCGACCCGGCCCCAGGGCTACGTGCTGGAGTGGAACGGCCCACGCTTCGACCCGATCAGCCAGACCTGGTCCGAGGGTGGCTCGGGCCAGCAGGCCTGCCTGCGCTTCGAAGACTCCGAAGCCAGCCTCGGCATGGCCGACGCCGACATCAGCCCCTCGGGCTGCCTGACCCTGCCGGAGCCGCCGGACGATGGCCAGCTCTTTGGGCAGATCTACACGCCCCCCTGGAAGACCGACGACGGCGCGGTCACCTTCCGGTGGGATCCGGCAGCTGACAACGGCGACACGGTCAGCGTCTCGGTCCGCTTTCTGGGTGCGGTGGACGAGACCGACTACTACTTCATCGAAGACAAGGTCATGATGTCGGCGGATCCGCGCTACGACGACATCGCAACCGACTGGAACCGGGCGATCTCGGACGGCGAGATTCCGGCGGGCACGCCGCTGCCCGAGGGCTCACGCGAGTCGCTGGCTTGCGATGATGAAGCGGACGTCCAGTGGGTCTTCGACCCCGCGCTGCACACGGCCGACGGCGGCTACCTGCCCTCACTGCAGGGCGACCCGCTGCACACCATGGTCGAGGTGACCTGCACGGTCGACGCGTCGGCGGGCGAGTTCACGCTGACCAACGACCAGCTCTCCAGCGCCCTGGACTTCGCGGACCTCTACGGTGCCGCGGGCGCGGTCTTCTACGTCGCCCACACCCAGCGCACGATGGTGGACATCCCCGCCGTTCGCGACAACTTCGGCAACCGCCGCGACATCCCCCCGGTCACGGTGGTGGGCAAGGCCGTCCAGGTCGGTCGCTTCTGGTACGACCGCTAAGGATCCTCGGAGTACATGATGCAGTCCAAGGCTCTCTTCGCCCTCCTGGGCTTGTCCCTCGCCGCCTGTCAGGTCGGCGACGGCTTCGAGGACTACTACGCCGGCGCCACCGCCGCCGCGCCGACGATCAGCTCGATCTCAGTGCAGGGCGACCGGACCGGCAACACCGGCGGCCAGGCCGCGACCATCCAGGGCTCGGGCTTCGGTGGCGATGCCTCTGGCGTGGTCGTGGTGATCGGCGACGTCAACGCCACGATCCTCGACGTCACGGATTCCTCCATCGACGTCATCGTGCCCCAGGGCCCTGTCCAGGGCGGCAAGGTCGACGTCGTCGTCGGCACGGCCGGTGGGCGTGCCGTGCTGACCGATGGCTTCGAGTACCCGATGCCGGCCGTCTACGACGACCAGTCCGCCTACATCGTGGTCAACAACGACTGGTTCTCCTGCTACGGCGGCATCGGCCCCTCGGGCTGCGAAAACCTCGCCTACAACGGCTACACCGGCATCACCGGCCGCGCCGAGTTCCTCGACGGCTTCACCTTCCCCTACCAGCAGGGGCAGTTCGTCGGCTACTGGGGTGGCGCCGACGTCCGCAACGAGTGGGTCGTCGACAAGCCCGGCTACGAGTACATCTCGCTGGACATCGAGGGCGGCGTCGAAGACCTCCGCGTCAAGACGGTGAGCACCTTCTCCTTGCAGAACCCGGCGCTGGCATCGACGGAGGGTTTCTGCTCGGATCTCTCGGCGCTCGGGACCTACTACTACGGCGGCGGCGACCCCATCACGGACGACGCCGGCAACGTCGTGGGCCGCACCGAAGCGCAGACCTTCGGCTACTCGTGGAACTCCGACGTGCCCTTCGTCAACGAGCCGCCGAACAGCGACGGCGACCGCTGCGAAGACCCCCGCGACCGCAACTACCGGCCGTCTGAACTGAAGTTCTGCGAGGCCTACAACGACCGCGACGCGGCGCTGACCGCCTACGAGCGGGCGGGCACCTGGGTGTACAACGCCGACTGGCCGGTCGGCGAGTACTTCTTCATGCCCGAGTCGGAAGACATCAACGACTACACCGACCCCGACGCCAGCAACGTCAGCGTGGCCCTGAACGTCCCAGAGTTGGAGATCCAGGGCGTCAACCTGACCCTGCCGCCGTGGGCTCCCTTCACCCCGACGACCGGCCTGGCCGGCCCCTCCGGCTTCCCCGAGCTGTGGGGCGTGGGTGACTTCGACGCCTGCCCCGGCGGCGACGACGACGGCGCCTCCACCCTCGACGAAGACGGCGTGGTCTTCCAGTGGTACCCCGCCGACCTGGGCACGGACTGGGACGACGGCGTCAAGGACGTCAACGTCTCGGTGCGCCTGGCGCTCTCGGCCTTCTACCTGGGCTGGTACGGCGGCGAGAGCACGCCCATGCGGGCGTCCATCGTGGTGCCCGACGACAACAACTACGACCCGGAGACGGGGCTGTCCTCGGTCACGGTGCCCAACTGGGTGCTGATGCAGTTCCCGACGCTGACCTTCACCAGCGGGCCGCAGGACGACCCCTTCGGCGGTCAGACCTGGGTGTGGGGTGATCCCGAAGCGGGCGACGCCGGCTACCTCATCGTGACGATGGAGCGGCTGACGGACTACCGGGTCGAGGCGCCGACCCTGGCCGGCGACCTGGTGTTCACCTACGCCACCGGCAACTTCGGCTTCTTCTTCTGGCACAACCCGACCGACGCCGCCGACTCCTGCTCCGACTGCCAGGACAACGACGGCGATGGCTGGGCCGACGCGATGGATCCCGACTGCGCCGACGGCGGCACGGCCGAAGACGACAGCGCCTACGGCAGCACGACCTGCAACGACGGCATCGACAACGACGGCGACGGTCTCATCGACTCCGATGACCCCGACTGCGAAGACGGCCTCGACGGTGAGACCAACTGCAGCGACGGCATCGACAACGACGAAGACGGCTGGACGGACCTCGAAGACGGCGAGTGCGGCCCCGGTGGCACCGGCGTCGAGGTCGGCGATGACGACCCGAGCTGGCAGTGCAACAACGGCGCCGACGACGACGGCGACGGCTGGATCGACTTCGACGACCCGGACTGCGTGTACGGCTTCGACGACGAGGTCGGCTTCGGCGACACGGCCTGCAACAACGGCATCGACGATGACGGCCACTTCGACCCGGACGCCACGGACCTGACCTGCCTGATCTGGGGCGCGACCTACGACAGCGAGCAGCCCGAGAAGATGAGCGGGCAGTGCGCCGACGGCATCGACAACGATGACGGTGACGGGTACGTCGACGAGAACGACCCCGACTGCGAGCTGCCGCCCTACTCGGTGGAGGCATACACCGAGGGTCAGGCCGACTGGTTCGGCTGGTCGTCGACCTGCTACAACGGCATCAACGACGACAAGCCCGCCGACAAGCTGACGGACGCAGCCGACCCCGACTGCACCAACCCCGTCACCGGTGTGCCGGACGGCTTCCTCGACACGGAAGCGCCCTGATCTTCGTCACCCGCGCCCTTGACGGCGCGCGGGTGGCTCAATAAAACGGCGGGGCCGCCGCGAGACGGTCCGATCTGATGGGCTCGTAGCTCAGCTGGTTAGAGCGCGCGCCTGATAAGCGCGAGGTCGGCTGTTCAAGTCAGCCCGGGCCCACCACCATCACATCGTGCATCAGCCCTTTGGGGGCGTAGCTCAGTTGGGAGAGCGCCTGCTTTGCACGCAGGGGGTCGTCGGTTCGAATCCGGTCGCCTCCACCCCCTCTTCGAAGCCCGCGGTAGCCGCCGCGGGCTTCGTCTAATTCCGGACCCGAGCCGGCCGCGCCCGGCGCAGCCGCTGCGGACCAGCAGCCTGTCTGAACCGGGGCTTCAGTCAGAGAGCTGCATGACGAAGATACGCTTGAAGCTGCGGACCTCGTCGCTCTCCCGGCCCTGGGCGGCGACGGCCAGCCAGGTGGCGCCGTCGGTGCCCAGCCCGACGTCGAGGTCGCCGTTGCCGACGGTGCCGGTCGGGACCTTGCTGGAGGCTTCGCCCTCGGCGAGGGGTACGCGCCACACCGGGTCGAAGGCGTCGTCGTCGTCGAGCACGGCGACGAGGTAGCTGCCGTCGGGCGACCAGGCAGGGCCGCGGGCGTTCATCACCACGCCCTCGGCCAGCTTTCGGGCGCTGCCGCCGGTTGCGGCCACCACGTAGAGGTCCCAGCGGTCGAGCTGTTCCTGGTTGCTGTAGAAGGCGACGTGGGCGCCGTCCGGGCTGAAGCTCGGGCGGGTCTGGGTGTGGGCGCCGTCGGTGAGCTGTCGGGGGGTGGGGGAGGAGAGGTCGTCGATTACCCACAGGCGGTCGCCGTCCTTCGCGTGCGCGACGTAGGCGAGCCGATCACCGGCGGGTGACCAGGCCGCGTACAGCTCGCTGCTGTCGTCGGCGACCGTGAGCTGCCGCGGCGCCGCGTCGATCTGGTGGGCATCGACGAGGTAGAGATCGCCCTGCCCCGTGCGGGCGCTGGTGAACGCGATCCAGCGTCCGTCGGGGGACCAGGCCGGGGTGCCGTCGGCCCCGGGGGCCGCGGCGATGGCGCCGGCCTGGTCGATGTAGAGGTCGTAGTCGCGGCTGGCGTTGCTGGCGCTGTAGACGAAGCGGTCGACGAAGGCGGGCCCCCAGCTCGCTTCGTGGGCGACCGCTTCGGGGGCCTTGCCGAAGCCCTCGGTCAAGGCGGAGCCGCCCCGGACCACGGGCCTGACCTGCCGTGGGGCCCCTGCACCCGGGGTGTAGACATAGAGGTCGATGCGCTTGCGGTCGTGGAAGTTGACCTCGTAGGCGAGGCGGGCGCCGTTGCGCGACCACGCCGGCACCTGGCAGTTGCCGTCGACCGGCGGGGAGATCGCGCGCGCGCCGGCGTGGGCAGAGGGTAGGGCGACGGCGAGCAGCAGCAGGTGGACCATGCGGGGGCTTCCTAGAACGCGATGGAGATCGAGCCGAGCATCTGCACGCCGGTGGCGGTCCAGCTTCGCTCGGTGGTCGTCCAGGTGAGGGTGGAGGAGTTGTCGTCGCTGGTGACGGCGGTGGCAGAGTCCGGCACGGTGCCGATGGCCTGATCGATCACCAGCCGAACCCCGGTGCCCAGCGCCGTCGTCCGACCGGCTTCGCGGTAGTCGAGCGCCAGCTCGATGCCGGGCCGATGGGCCACACCGGTCGCGTAGACGGCCACCGGAGCGTCGCTCAGCTCTGCCGACGACGTGGCCGCGTCACAGCGCCAGGCGTCGCCGTCCGGCCGGCAGGCGTAGCCGAGGCCCGGCACGAAGCCGAAGCGGTAGAGCAGGCTGGGGCGGAAGGCGAGGGGGCCGCCGATGATCAGCTCGTGGCCGACGCGGAGGCCGACGTCCCAGGTGGGCTGGGCGTGGACACTGTCGCCGCGGGGCGCGGAGTAGCCGGCCAGGGTGCCATCGGCGATCAGGCCCAGCAGGAGGGGACCGATCGGCTGGGACAGGGAGAGCTGGGCGGTCGGGGCCGGGTACAGGTTGCCGACGCGGGCGCCGGTCAACAGGCCGACCCCCGCCCCGATCTCCAGCCGCGTGACCTGCAGCGCGGCGATCCCACGCGCGCCCAGGGCGCGCATGGGCAACCGCAGGGTCTGCTCTTCCGCCGGCGCAAGCGTCACCGCCTGTCCGTTGATCTCGTAGCTGCCCACGGGCAAGCCCACGACGATGGGCAGCGGCGTGCGCTCCCGCAGTCGCAGGGAGAGCTGGTTGACGTAGCGCTTCAGGTCGGCGTCGAAGATGGGGGTCTGGGGGTCGACCTGGAGTCGCGAGACCATGCCCGGCTGCGTGGCGTCGATGGTGAGGAAGCCGAAGCCCTGCTTGTAGCTGTCGACCAGCGCCTGGGCTGACTCTGTTCGGGAGTCGTCGGGTGCTGTGCGCACCGCCCCCTCGGCCAACATGAGCGCCCTGGGCACGTCGAGCAGCTCCCAGGCCACCTGGCTGCCGAGCCAGTAGACCTCGAAGCGTTCGTCGCCGCCGGGGGCCGCGAGCGCGGCGCGCAGCTCCTCGTCTGCGTCGGCGTACCACTGCTTGCGGGCGAAGAGCTCGGCCTGGGCGAGGTGGTCGTCGACGGAGGCAGAGGACGCCTCCTGGGCGTAGGCGCTCCCCGCGGCGAGCATCAGTGCGAGCGTGAGGCTGGTCATGGATGCAGGGGAGGGGGTGAGGGAGGCGAAGAGGTCCCGGCGAGGGGTGCAGCGAGCTCGGCGGCAGCATGGCAGGCCACGCTGTGCCCCGGGCCGAGGTGTACCTCGGCGGGGCGCTGCGTGTGGCAGAGCGGTCCGGCAAGCTGACACCTGGTGGCGAACGGACAGCCGCTCGGGCGGTCCAGGGCGCGGTCCCGAGCGTCGCTCAACGTGCTGCCGCCCGCGGAGAGCCCGGCCGCGCCGAGCAGCTCGTCGGTGTAGGGGTGGTGCGCCGACGTCGCCAGTCCAGAGGCCGGGCAGCGCTCGACGATCCGGCCGGCCACCATGACGGCGAGCCGGTCGGCGCTGGCAGCAACGAGCGGCAGGTCGTGGCTGATGATCAGGATGCTGCGCTGGTCGCCGCCTGCGGCGAGGAGCAGCTCCATGACCTCGGCCTTGCGCGCGGCGTCCAGGCCCGCCGTGGGCTCGTCGGCGATGATCAGCTCTGGACGGCACAGCAACAGGCGGGCGATCCCGACGCGCCGCCGCTCGCCGCCGGACAGCTCGTGTGGCAGCGCTTCAGCGCGCTCCACCAGCCCGACTTGCCGCAGCACGGCGTCGACGAGCGGCTGCTCGGGCTCGCCCGCCCGGTGCAGGCGTGCCGTCTCGACGAGGATGCGGCGGACCGACAGCCCCGGGTTGAGGTGGGCATTCGGATCCTGGAACAGTGGCTGTACCCGCTTGCGGAAGCGGTCGAGGCGCCGGCCGGAGAGGCTCTGCATTGATGTGCCGAACACCTCGATGCTGCCTCGTTCGAAGGGGAGCAGTCCGAGCGCGCAGCGCGACAGCGTCGTCTTGCCGGAGCCGCTCTCGCCGACGAGCGCGAGCACCTCGCCCGGCAGCAGGTCAAGGTCGACGTCATCGACGGCCGCCTGCGCGACGCGTTGGGCGAGCAGGCCGCGACGGTAGCGCTTGACGAGGCCGCGCACGCGCAGGGTGGGTGAGCGGGCGGGGGCGGTCACAGGCGTCCCCCTGCCACGCGCGCTGTCGCCTCCACCAGAGCGCGGGCCGACGGCGTCGTGGCCGCATCGAGGTGGGAGGCCGCGAGGCGCTCGACCACCCGCCCCTCGTGCATGACCAGCACATCGTCGGCCACGCCCGGCACGATGCGCAGGTCATGGGTGATGAGCAACAGGCCGTGGCCGGCATCGGCGAGGGCCCGGAGCTGCCGAAGGATCCCGGCCTGCACGGTCGGGTCGAGGCCGGTGGTCGGCTCGTCGGCGAGCAGGAAGCGGGAGCCCCGGGCCAGCGCCAGGGCGATGCACACCCGCTGCGCCATCCCCCCGGAGAGCTCATGTGGGTAGAGCCGGCACACGGCGGCGGCATCCTGGAGCCCCGCGGCCTGCAGCCAGGCGCTGACGTCACGGCGGTCGGAGGGCCGCGCGATGCCGTCGCGGGCGCGGAGCCGCAGCACGGCGTCGACCTGCCGGCCCACCCGCCGCAGCGGATCCAGGGACGCGCGGGCTTCCTGCGGCAGCCAGCCCACGAACCGCCCACGCAGTTGCCGGAGGCTGCGCCGCCGTGCCCGCCCACGCTGGGCGTAGGGCGTGAAGCGCTGGCCGTTGGCGATGACCTCCAGCTCGCCAGCGACGACGCCGGGTCGGGGGTCGACCAGGCCGATGCAGGCGCGGGCGGTCAGCGTCTTGCCCGAGCCGCTCGCGCCCACCAGCGCCAGGATCCGGCCGGGCTGCAGGTGCAGGCTGGCGTCGGTGACCAGCACCCGCTCGCCGGCACGCACCTCGAGGTGCCGCAGCCACAAGCCATCGTCGGGGCGGGTGGGCCGTGGCGTGGGCTCAGCCACGACCGCGCTCCTGCAGGCCGCTGGCCACCGACAGGGACGCGGCGACGGTCAGCCAGATCGCGGCGGCGGGCGCCAGCCACGCCAGGGGGTTGCCGTCCATGACGCCGAACTCGAAAGCCAGCATGTTGCCCCAGCTCGGCTGTGGTTCCTCGATACCGAAGCCACCGATGTAGGACAGGGTCGTCTCCAGGACGAGGACGAAGGAGAGCAGGAACAGGATCTGGCGAGCGACCAGGGCGCGGCAGTTCACCCACAGCAGGTGCCAGGCCAGCGTGCGCAGCGCCCCGACCCCGTGGGCGCGCGTGGCGAGCACGAACTCGCGGCTGCGGAGGGAGGCGATGCGGGCCTCGACGGCGTGGCCGAGGCCGGGCGCAAAGGCGATGCCCGCGGCGACGGCCAGCACGACCGGGTCGCTGCCGTAGATGGTGCAAGCCAGCAGCACAAGCACGAAGCGAGGCAGGGCGCCGATCACGGCGAACAGGTAGCGCACCGTGCCCGCGGTGCGTCCTCCGAGGTAGCCGGCGAGTGCACCGCCGGGCAGGCCGAGGAGCAGCGCGACGGCGGAGGCGATGAAGCCCGGGCCCACGAAGGCTTCGCTGCCGGTGACCAGGCGCCACGCGACGTCGCGACCGAGGTGGTCGGTGCCGAGCCAGGCGTCGGGGCCGGGGCCGACACTGGCCCGGCCTGGATCGACATCTGCGACCACGTCGAAGCCGACAGCGAGGCTGACCACCCAGGCCAGCGCCACAAGCGCCAGGAACAGCCCGCCCAGCGAAGAGACGATGCGCCTCACGACAGCCGCCGGAGCCGGGGATCCAGCCAGATGCGGCCGAGATCGACGACGAGGCGCGTCGCGGCGACCAGGAAGGCCGCGGCCAGTGCAAGCCCCATGGCGAGCGGGTGGTCCCGCTTGAGACAGGCATCCCACAGCAGCGCTCCGGCGCCGTTGAGCAGCAGCACCTTCTCGACCACGACCAGGCCGCCCACGAGCAGCGGGAGGCGACGCCCGGCGATGGCGAGCAGGCCGGGCGCGAGCTGTCGGAGCACGACGGGGAGCACCGATCCGCCACGCGCCCGGGTGGCCGTCACGGGCAGGCTGCGCAGCAGGGTGGTCAGCTCGGTCTCGACGCTGGCGTGCAGCTCGCCCAGCGTGCCGGATCCCATGGCGAGGACGACGACGGCGAGGGCCGTGCGCGCCGGCGTGTCCTGGTCGGGCAGGGCGAACCACTCCGGGCGCGCGATGCGTCCGGCCTGCATCAGCGTCCAGGTGAGCTCGTTGATGCCGACGACGGCCAGGTAGGCCATCAGGAAGACCGGGACCACGGTCAGGAGCTGGACGGCTCCGCGGACCACGGGGTGCCGCCCGCGCGTCCCGACCGCCAGCACGACGGCGAGCAGGACCGAGAGCAGCAGCGCCGGTACGAGCAGCGACAGCGAGCGTGCCGCGGCGGTGGTGACCAGCGGTCCGACCGCTGCGCCGGGGCGCACGGCGAGGCTCTGGCCGAGCTGTCCCTGGGCGGCGTCGACCACGTAGCGACCGATGCGCACGGGCAGCGGCTGGTCCAGGCCCCACTCCACCTCGAGCTGCGGTCGAAGCTCCGCGCCGTTGGGCAGCAGATCGATGGGGTCACCCGGGGCCGCCCACAGCAGGAGCTGCACCAGGACGACGGCGCCCAACAGCACACCGACGAACCACAGCGCCGCTGCCAGGGCGGCTCGGGCAGCGCTCCACACGGCGGACTAGTCCATCGACCAGTCGGATGCCCAGGTGAAGAAGTAGAACGGGTGGATCACGACGTCGCGCACGTCGACGCTCATGGCGCTGTAGCTGTCGAGCGTCCACAAGAAGATCATCGGCAGGTCGTCGTGGACCTTGGTGTGCACGTCTCGCAGCGCCTGCTTCTTCTCCTGGGGATCCAGCGTGTCCCGTGCGAGGTCCAGCAGCTTGTCGACATCGGGGTTGTCGTAGCCCGTGAAGTTGCGCGCACCGTCGCTGTAGAACTGCTCGCGCACGTCCTCGTTGCGGTCGAAGCTCCACTGGCTCAGGACGAGGTCGTAGTCCTGCTCCCCCCAGACACGGGAGCGCCACGTCGCTTCGTCGAGGAAGTCGACCTCGACCGTGATCCCCTGCGACTGGAGCTGGCTCTGGAGGTTGATGACGACCTCCTGGGCGGACTCCAGCGACTTGTGGGCGCTGACCTTGAGCGTGAGCGGCTCTCCGTTGTGGGTCCAGAGATCGCCCTCCCGGACATAGCCGGCGCGCTCCAGCAGGGAAGCCGCGATCCCCGGTTCGTACCCCCACGGGCGCACGTCGTGGTTGTAGAAGGGGCTCGACTTGACGAAGGGGCCGGTCAGCGTGTCGCCCGTGCCGATGGGCGCCAGCAGTCCCTCGACATCCACGAGGTGGGCGAGGGCCTCGCGCACGTCGCGGCTGTCCCATGGGGCGCGGTCCAGGTTGAAGCCGAGGTACCACCACGAGTTGGTCTGGTAGGGGTACAGCTCGACGGCGCGATTGTTCTGCAGCACCGCGAGATCACGCGGCAGCACCCGCACCAGCGCCTCCAGGCTCTCGTAGAGGAGCAGCTTGGCCTGGTAGTTCTTGTCGGAGACCTCGCGCATCACGACCTCGGAGAGCTGCGGGCCGTCGCGGTGGCCGGCCACCTGGGACAACGTGATGCTGCCGTCGTCGTTGTAGCTCTGCAGCCGGAAGGGGCCGGTGCCGACGGGGTCGGTGCGGAAGGGGTCGGTCCGCTTGACCGCCGTGCTGTCGAAGCGGTGGGCCGGGAGGATCTTGAAGAAGAGCTTGTCCTGGGGGCGGGCCTCCGGACGCTCGAACTCCAGGCTGACGGTGTGGTCGTCGAGCGCCTTGGCGCTCTTGATCCACTCGACGCGGCCCTGCTCCGTGGACAGGGTCTTCCGGTCCTTCATGGCGTCGATGGTGAACACGATGTCGGCCGCAGTGAACGGCGTGCCGTCGTGCCACTCCACGCCGCGCCGCAGGTACAGCGTCATGCTCGTCCGGTCCGAGGAGACCTCGTCCCGCTCGACGAGCTGGGGCTTCGTCGCCAGCTCCTTGTCGTCCGTGTACAGCCCCTCGAAGACCAGCTCGTTGAGCCGGGCCTCGCTCATCGTGGTGGCGAAGAGGGGGTTGACGATGCCGGGGGCCTGGTCTTCGGCGTAGCGGAAGCTGCCGGCATGGGCCGGTGCGGTCGCGGCGCCGGCGACGACAAAGCCGAGGAGGAGAGCGGGGGAGGGGAGCGCTGCGGTCTGCATCGGAGCTTTCCAGAGTGGGTTGCGGCGCGGTCAGTTTTCCTTGGAGTCGCCGTGGCGACCCATGCCCTCGAGCACGGCGAGGTCGCCGATGGTCTCGACGGCGCCGGACAGGCCGGGCAGGTCGTCGCCCAGAACGCTGAGCGCGTCGAGGGCCTGGCGGGTGCGGCCGGTGCGCAGCAGGGCTTCGGCCTGCAGCACGAACAGGGCGGGAGGGTTGGTGGGGCCCACCTCTCCCGCGGACTCGAGGTCGTGGGCGAGCTGGAGGTAGGCCGTGGCCTGGTGCGGGCGGTCGGCGTGCAGCGCGGCGCGGGCCCAGGCGATGAGGATGCGGCTGCGGAGGGCCTGGACGAGCTGTAGATCGTCGAGGAGCGCCAGGCCGTCGTCGCCGCTGGCCCCGCGGAGGGCCTCGACCCAGCCGTCCAGGGCCACGGTGAGTGCCCGCACCCGCTCGCGCGCGGCCTGCGGGCCGTCGTCGTCGCCGGCGTCCGGCAGGTGGAGCGCCGCCAGCGTCGGACCGGAGGCCCCGGGGTTGGACAGGCCGGGGTCGGCGGCCAGGTCGGCGTCGAGGTCGTCGCGGCTCCACCACGACGAGAACAGCAGGGCGTCCAGCCCCCCCTGCTGCAGCGCGGGGCCCAGCGGACCACCGGCGAGCTGCTCGGCGCGGTGCCGGTGCAGGCGGGCCTGGCTGCCGGCGACCAGCGGGTCGTAGAGGGTGGGGGCGCCATCACCACCGAAGGGTGTGCCACCGAGGCAGCCGTCGGGCAGAACGTCGTCGACCCCGGCGCGCAGGGCGATGTGCGCACTCAGGCAGGTCCTGGCCGCGTCATCGGCCAGCTTCGGCAGGGCGGCCAGGGTGTCGGCGGAGGGGTTGGCGAGGGCGTCGACCCAGGCCCGCGCGTCGCCTTCGATCGCGGCTGGGTCGACGACGCCCACGTCGGCCCGTGCCATGGCAGAAAGCAGCGGCAGGAGGCTGGCGTCGATGGTGCTGTCGGACTGGCGCCAGCGCGCCAGCAGCATCGGCCAGGCGGTGGCGCTCAGGCGCGCGAGGTCTTCGTCGACCAGCGCCAGCTCCAGCTCGGCGCGAGCGGCGGGCAGGCCCGTGGGCAGGATGTTCGCAGCCGACGCCCAGTCGCTGTCGTGCAGCGCCACCCAGCCGGCGCGACCGTCTCTCTCGACCACCGCCGAGAAGCCGGTCGGGTCCAGCACCAGCGCCTGGACCCAGCCGTCACCGAGCAGCCCCGGAACTTCCGGGGCCGTCGACGCGGGGGGGCCGCTGCAGGCCAGGGTCAGCGCGAGGACGAACATGCCGGGCTACTCGCCCTCGTAGTTGGTGCCCGCGGAGTGGGTCCGGTCGGGGAAGCGCGCCGGATCGATGTCGTCGTCGCTGGCCCGGAGCTGGATCGTGTCCTCCTTCATGGTGACCGGGTCCAGGATCAGCTCACCGCGCTTGAAGTAGAAGTCGAAGCGCGAGACGTGGTACCCGGTCCGGAAGGTCTCCAGCGTGTACTCGGTCTTCTTGTCGAGCTTGACCCGCTCGCCCTCGTCGTCGCGCAGGTAGTCGATCATGAAGTTGCCCTCGGAGTCGGTGATCAGCTCCACCCCGCCGGGGTCCAGGGAGACGATCACCCGATCCATGGGCTGGCCGTTGCGGTCGACGACGCTGCCGTAGATCACGCGCTTGCCAGCGCAGCCTGACACCGCCAGCGTCAGCGCGGCGAGGGCCAGGCCAGACGGGCGGAGAGCGCGCACGAACGTTGCTGCCATGGGGTTCCTCGGGCCTCAGTGGAGGCGGGTGCGGATGTCCTCGAGCTTGGCCAGCTCGGTGTCGGCGCGGCGGGCGAGGTCCGAGCGGGACTTCGTCTGCACGTGGTCGCGGTACTTCTGCCAGTGGCGGATCGCCTGTTCGAGCAGCTCCATGTCGTCTTCGGACTGGTAGAAGCGCCCCTGCCAGGCGGCCGCCTGGGTCTCGTAGATCTCGGCCTTCTTGCTGAACACCAGCTCGGAGGGCAGGCGTGCCCAGTAGCGTTCCGCGAGATCGGCCTTCTGGAGTGCTGCGCTGTACTGCTTGTGGTTGACCAGGTAGCGCCCCAGATCGGACAGGTAGACCGGGTTGTACTGGTTCTCCGGGAGCAGCATGAGCTGGTCGAGGTAGCGCTTGGCGGCGGAGTCGTCGCCGTTGCGTTGGGCGTTCATGAGGAGGAGGGCCCGCGACCGGGTGTACGCGGGGTCGTCGAGCCCGACCATCTCCAGCGACATGACGTCGGAGCTGGACAGGCGCCCGTCGTCGGCGGCGCGGGCGTACGGCTCGATGTCGGCGTCCGTGACCGGAGCGTCTTCGTCCACCGGCTCGCCGGCCGACAGGTCGAGGTCGGCGAGAGCGTCGTCCGTGGTCGTGTCGGCGGCGGTCGAGGTGCGGCTGCTGCTGCCGGTCGAGGGGGCCGCGCTGCCGCTGCTGCGACCGCTGCTCGACGCGGACCGGCCGCCGCCGGACGCGCTGCGACCGCTGCTGCTGCTCTGCGTCGAGGTCGTGCGGGTCGAAGCGGTCGTCGTGCGTGTCGAAGACGTGGTCGAGCGGGTGGCCGCAGGTGTCGGAGCTTCCGAGTCCCGCGTCGCGACGGCAGCCGTGGCGTCGGCAGCCGTGGCGTCCGCAGCCGTGGCGTCCGCAGCCGTGGCGTCCGCAGCCGTGGCGTCCGCAGCCGTGG
>CAZRFD010000005.1:122479-133936 GCA_964599085.1 uncultured Enterobacterales bacterium
CGTCGGCCACCGCGTCGGCATCCTCGGCATCGGGGGAGGCTTCCGCCAGGGCCTGGTCCGTCGCCTCGTCGAGGGCCGCGAGGGCATCGTCGGCGGCCTTGTTCGCCATGCGCTTCGCGAACCAGCCGCCAACGCCGCAGACCAGGATCAGCACGGCGACGAGGGCTGCGACACCGACCACGAGGCCGTTGCCCGACTTCCTGGGCAGCGGTTCGTCGTCGTCGTCCACCGCAGCGACAGGCGTGGCGTTGGCGGCTGGTGGTGGCGGGGCCGGCGTCGGCTGGGGAGGGGGGGCGGCAGCGAGGCGCGCAGACAGGGCCGAGGTCGTGCCGCTGTCGACGGGCTTGCCGACCTGGGGCTGGGGAACTGTGGGAGGCGGAGCCGCCGGCGTCGTCCGCGGCGCGGAGTCCGGCACGACCGGGGGCGGCACGCGCGGCGCTTCGACCGTGCTCGCGGCGATGCCGCTCGCGGCCGGATCGGGCAGGGCGGCGGGCGGCGGCGGGGCAGCGCCGTCGCCTTGTCCCCGGAGGAAGGCGCGGGTGCTGTTCTGGTCGGCCCGTGAAGCGCTCCCGGCCAGCGCCGATACGTCGGTGACGTCGTCGAAACCCTCGCCGCCGGGCGGGATCGGCAGGGTGGAGCGGTCCGCCAGCTCTTCATCATCGGCGGCGGAGACCGTCGGCGGGATCTCGTCGATCGGGTCGGCGGGGGGCGGGGCCGCGGGAGCGGAGGCCGTCGCGTCCTCGTCCACGTCGTTGTCGAGGTGGGCGCGCAGCGCGTCCGCCGCGAGCGCGGCGGTGGTGTCCGGGGGCTTCCGGTCGATGCGGGTAGCGATTTCGTCGGCGAATTCGTCTTCGGGAGGCGGGGCCACCGGGACGGCGGGCGGCGGGGCACCCGGCACGACGGGCGGTCCACCGGCCGCGGGGGGCGCGACCCCGAGCCCGACGGAGACCGAGGCGGTCCCGGAGTCGTCGGCGCTGTCGTCGTCGTCGTCATCCTCCCGGACTTCAGCGTCACCCGCAGCTTCCTGCTCGCCGTCATCTTCGCCGTCGGCCTGGCCGTCATCTTCCACCGTGGCGACCTGCAGGCCAGCGGCGGCGGCCGTGGCCACGGCGGCGCCGAGGAGTGGGCCGTCGGCGTCGGGGGCTTCCTCTGCGCCGATGACATCGTCGTCTGCGTCTTCCGGCGGGGCCAGGGTCGCCGGGGCGGCGGGCACGGCGGGGGGCGAGGGCACCGCTGGCGGGGTGGCCGCCGCGGTGGGCACGGCGGGGGGAGCAGCGGCGGTCGCGATGTCGTCCGCTTCTGGGGACGCGGAGGCGGCGCCGGCTTCGGCGAGCATCGGCGCGAAGAAGGCACGGGTGTCGTCGACGATGCTGGCGAAGGAGTACCCCGCCATGAGCCCGCGCAGATCTTCCCGCAGCACGAAGGCGCGCTGGTAGCGGTGGCGGGGGTTCGTGCTGAGCGCCCGGTAGAGCACCTTGTCGAGGCCGGGCATCAGCTCCTTGACGCGGAGCAGCTCGCTGGTCACCTCGGCCTTGCGGATGCGGTTGATGGTCTGGAGGTTGCTGTCCGAGCGGAACAGGGGCTCCAGGGTGAGCAGCTCGTAGAGGATGGCGCCCAGGGCGAAGATGTCGCTTGAGGGGGTCAGCTTCTGGTCGGGCTGGGTCTGTTCCGGGCTGAGGTACTCCATCCGCGTGGGGACGGGCGAGGACACGCCGCCGTGCGACAGGGTGGTGGGTGAGCGGGTGAGGCCGAAGCCGCCGAGGATCACCTTGCCGTCGCCGTTGACCATGATCGCTGCGGGCTTCAGCCCGAGGTGCAGCACGTTGTCGGCGCCCGAGCCGCGGCCAGGACGGCCGTGGAGGGCTTCGAGGCCGTTGCAGACCTGGGTGGCGATGTTCAGGAACACGTTGTGCGGCAGGGGCGTGCCCTGGGCGCGACACCAGCCCAGGACGCGATCGAGGTCGATGCCGTCGATGTGGTCTTCGACGATGAAGCGCTCGTCGCCGTCTTCGACCCAGCTCAGGACCTGGACCAGGAAGGGATGGCGCACCCCCATCAGGTCGCGCACCCGAGCCTCGGTGCTGGCCCGGCGGCCGGCATCGCGGAGGATGTAGGGCAGGATTCGACGCACCACGACGGAGCGTCCGCCGTCGGTGCGCATGGTTCCGAGGTAGGACTCGGCGACAGCGCCGGTGCCGAGCTTACGGACGAGGGTGAAAGGACCCACGTCCTTTGGGAGCAGCATCATGGTGCAGCGACCCTGAGCGAGTGAGGGTTGTCGCGGTGCCGGTCTGCGTCGGACGGGAGGGAAGCCGACCACGCCGCGACGCGAAGCACGTCAAGGTAGCGCGCTGGCTCTGCCACGTGCAAGGAACAAGCAGGCAACATCGGCTTCTTCGTCGCGCTAAGGAGGACGACGATGCCCTCCCTCGCATGCGAGACCCCGACCCGGCCTGGTCGCTCCCCGGCCAGGCCCGTACGGCGCAGCGCTGCTCGTCGGCCCCCGACAAGCTCGATGATCGCGCTGTGGGCGGGGCTCGCCCTGGGGGCGGGATGCGTCCACGAGCGGCGCGGTCTGGTCGATGTCGCCGCCGCCAGCGTCAGCCTGCAGGCCCCCGATGGACCGCGCTACGCGGTGGACCTCTCGGGGGAGGGGGCCGCGCTGGCGGGCCTGGATGGGTGTGAGGTGGAGGTCTCCGCGCGCGGCCGGCGCCGGCTCACCGTGCTCGACTTCCGAGTGCTCGCCGGTCCCGACGGTGGCCAGCCCTTCGTCGGGCGGCTGGGGACGGGAGGCGGGTCCTGGCTGCTCGATGACGCAAACACCGGAGGGGTGATGACCCTCGACCTGGACGAGACGCCGGAGCTCGCAGGGCACGCCGGGGAGCGGGTGGTGGTGTCGGGCTACGTCGTCGGCGCCCAGCGCGTGCACGTCGTGTGGTGGAGCGCGCTGCCGGAGGGTGAGGGGGGCGCGGTCGGTGATGGCGATGGCGCCGGCGCCGGCGCGGGCGCGGGCGGTTAGGGCAGGCGCCACCCTCGGCCCAGGTGTGTGCGATGTCCTCCTCGACCCCGTCGACGTCGGAGACGTCGACCCTGTCCCGCAAGCTCGCGCTGCTGTCCGTGTCCGACAAGACCGGCATCGTGGCGCTCGGCCAGGCCCTCGTGGCCCATGGCTACACCATCCTGTCGACCGGAGGGACCCGCCGGGCGCTGCAGGCCGGTGGCGTGCCCGTGACCGGCGTCAGCGAGTTCACCGGCCACCCCGAGGTGATGGACGGTCGCGTCAAGACCCTGCACCCCCGGATCCACGGTGGGATCCTCGGCCTGCGCGACGTCCACGCCGACGAAGCCCGCGCCCACGGCATCGACTGGATCGACCTCGTGGCGGTCAACCTCTACCCCTTCGAGCAGACCGTCGCCCACCCCGACGGTCGCCTGCGCGACGACGTCGAGACCGCCGAAGCCGTCGAGCAGATCGACATCGGTGGGCCCAGCATGGTGCGCTCCGCGGCCAAGAACCACCGGCACGTGACCATCCTGACCCGTTCCGACGACTACGCCGCCATCATCGCCGAGCTGCAGGCCGGCGCCGTCTCCGCGGCGACGCGGCAGCGTCTCGCCGTCGCTGCCTTCCAGCACACCGCCGCCTACGACGCCGTGATCGCCAACTGGCTGGCGACGCGTGCCGCGGCAGAGGGCTCGCTGTCGGACGCCGACGCCGCGCTGCCGGCCGAGGGGGGACTGGCGCTGCGGCGGGTCCAGCCCTGCCGCTACGGAGAGAACCCGCACCAGCGGGCGGCCTTCTACGCCCAGCCGGCGGTGGGTGGTCGCAGCATGGCCAGGCTGCAGCAGCACCAGGGCAAGCACCTCTCCTACAACAACATCGCCGACCTCGACGCCGCGCTGCGGGCTGTCTTCGAAGCCGACGACGCCGCGGGTGACGATGTCGCCCTGCCCGCCTGTGTCGTGGTCAAGCACGCCAACCCCTGCGGCGCGGCCTGGCACCCCGATGGTCCGACCCGCGCCTTCGAGCTGGCCCTCTCGGCTGATCCGGTGAGCGCGTTCGGCGGCATCGTGGCCTTCAACCGCCCGATCGGTGTCGACACCGTGCGGGCCATCCGCAAGAGCCGGACCTTCTTCGAGATCCTCGCCGCGCCGGGCTTCTCCGAGGACGCGCTCCAGCTGCTGAAGCCGCGTGAGCGGCTGCGCGTCATGGAGCTGCCCGCCGACTGGGCGCGGTCCTCGGCCCACGGCATGGACATCAAGCGGGTCCAGGGCGGCTTCCTGCTGCAGGACTGGGACCAGGGCCCGGTGGCCGCCGCGCAGTGGCGCGTGGCGAGCCGGGCACAGCCCGACACCGACGAGCTGACGGCGCTGCGCTTCGCCTGGGCCATGGCCCGACATGTCAAGTCCAACGCGATCGTGCTCGCCCGCGCAGAAGACGGTGGCTTCGTGCTCAACGGTGTCGGCGCGGGCCAGATGTCGCGGGTCGACAGCGTGCGCATCGCCCTGTCCAAGGCCACGCGGCCGGTGGAGGGCTCGGTGTTGGCCAGCGACGCCTTCTTCCCCTTCCCCGACGGTCCCCAGGCCGCGCTGGACGCGGGGGTCGCCGCGATGGTGCAGCCGGGTGGCTCGGTGAAGGACGAAGACGTCCTGGCCGCGATCGACGCCGCGGGCGCCCGGATGGTGTTCACCGGGACCCGCCACTTCTGGCACTGAACCTGGAGGCGAAGTGCACGTCCTCATCGTCGGCGGCGGCGGCCGCGAGCACGCCCTGGCCTGGCGCATCGCGCAGAGCCCGCTGGTGCACAGCATCTCGACCACGGTCGCAAACCCCGGGATCCTGGCGCTCGGGGGCGGGCTGTGCACGGGTGATCCGGTCGCCTGGGCCGGTACACACGGCGTCGACCTCGTCGTCGTCGGCCCCGAAGCACCTCTCGTGGAGGGGCTCGTCGATCGCCTGGACGCGGCCGGCATCACCGCCTTCGGCCCGTCCGCTGCGGCCGCCCGGCTCGAAGCCAGCAAGCGCTTCGCCAAGGCCTTCATGGACGAGGTCGGCATCCCGACCGCCCGCTGGTCGACCCACGACGACGCCTCGGCCGCGCACGCCGCGGTCGACGCGCTCGGTGGCGCCTGTGTCGTGAAGGCCGACGGCCTGGCCGCGGGAAAGGGCGTGGTGGTCGCAGACACCGCAGAAGACGCGCACCGCGCGGTGGACGATGTCCTCGGGGGGCGCTTCGGCGCCGCGGGCGCGCGGGTGGTCGTGGAGGAACGCCTCCGCGGACCCGAGCTGTCCGTGCTGGCGCTCTGTGACGGTCAGCGGGCGCTCCCGCTGCTGCCAGCCCGCGACCACAAGCGCCGCTTCGACGGCGGCGAAGGCCCAAACACCGGCGGCATGGGGGCGATCTGCCCGCCGGCGGACGTCGACGCAGACCTGGTCGACCAGGTCCGGAGGACGGTGCTGCAGCCAGCGGTCGACGGCATGGCCGCCCGGGGCACACCCTTTCGCGGCGTGCTCTACGCCGGGCTGATGCTCACGCCCGACGGTCCCAAGGTGCTGGAATTCAACGTCCGCTTCGGTGACCCCGAGTGCCAGCCGCTGATGATGATGCTGGACGAGGATCTCGTCCCCCTCATGGTCGCTGCCTCCCAGGGGCGCCTGCCACAGCGCGCGCTGCGGTGGCGCGCCGGTGCTGCCTGCTGCGTCGTGGTCACCGCGGGCGCCTACCCGGGCGTGTACCCCAAGGGGCTGGCCGTCCGCGGGCTCCCGCCCGGCGATCAGCGCGACGCCCGCGACCTCGTCGTCTTCCAGGCCGGCACCCGCGAAGACATGGACGGCGAGATCGTCACCTCCGGCGGTCGCGTCCTGGGGGTGACCGCCTGGGGCGCCGATCTCGGCGCTGCCCGCGCCCGCGCCTACGGCGTCGTGCCAACCCTGCACTTCGACACCGCCGCCTGGCGGACGGACATCGGCCTGCCCGGGGTCGAGGGCTGAGCCCGCCTGCGGGTCCAAAGCGCCGTCAGGGTGGTGTGGGACCGGGCCGGCCTGCCGTCGGCTGCTTCGTGCTCGCCTGCGCCCGGCCGTCGCGGTCCTGCGTCCAGTAGCCGTCGCGCCGCATGATGGCCTCCTGCTCGGGGGTCATGCTGCGCGTCGGTGGAGCGCCGACGCTGGACCCGGCTGCGGCACTGTCCCGCCAGCTCGCCAACGAAGCCTTCAGCCCTGACGGATCATCGGTCCGGACGAGCTCGTCGGTGGCGCCGCGGGCCTGCAGCAGCGTCCAGCGGTGCTCGCCGGGAAAGCCGACGATGCGCTGATCGCCTTGGGCCACCGACTCCCACATGGCCTGGGGCCCGCTCGCCTCCATGCGCACCTGGGTCAGCGCCGGGCGGGCCGGCAGGCTGTCGCCCTGAAGGAGGGGGAGGAGGCTGCGCCCGTCGTGGTCCGCAGGGGGTGTCGCCCCGACCAGCTCGAGGATCGTCGGCAGCAGATCGACGTGGCCGACCGTGTCGTCGATGTGGGAGCCCGCAGCCCGGCCGTCGGGGAAGCGCACAACCAGCGGCACGTGCAGGTTCCCGCGCGAGATGTTGTCCTTGTGGCCGATGGTGGGACCGTTGTTGCGGGCGTAGCCGTCCACGAGCGCTTCCCCATGCCCGCCGACGACGATCACCACCGTCGAGTCGAGCAGACCCTGGCCCTGCAAGTCCTGCAGCAGCACCCCCAGGGAGGTGTCGGCCGCCCGGAGCCCGGAGTCGTAGGCGAGGTCCAGCTCTGCGCGGTGGTCGGGGTCGTCGCCGACGTAGTGCTGGATCCATGGGTAGATGCCCGACATCGCGCGCTGGTCGACACCGTGGGCCGCGGCCTCGGCGAGCGTCATGCGGTGGGGCGCCAGGGCGTCCTGCAGCGGGCCCCGTGGACCGTCCACGAAGGGCTGCCCCTCGCCGTAGGGGAAGTGCGCTTCGCGCAGGTGTACGAAGCCGTACCAGGGACCGTCGCCCTGCGACAGCCAGGCGGTCAGCTTGCCGGGGTCGAAGTCCTTGCCCTTGCGGATCCCCCACCACGAGTCGAAGCCTCGCAGCAGCCCGTAGTCCGGCGACATCGACACCGGCGAGACCTCCTCGATCAGCGCGGCGGAGCGGTAGCCATACAGCGACAGGATCTCCTGGAGCTGCGGGTGGTCTGCGGTGAGCTGCTGGCGCTCGTCGAGCAGCTCGTGGTGCCCGGGGAAGAGCCCGGTGAAGATCGTGGCGTGGCTGGTCGGCGTCCACGAGCCGCCGGACCACAGGTGGTCGAAGGTGATTCCCTGGCTCGCCAGCAGGTCGAGGATCGGAGTCGTGTCGCGGGCGGCGTAGCCGTAGGCGCCGACGTGGTCCGCCCGTGTCGAGCACAGGGTCACGACCAGGACGTTGGGCGAGGCCGGAGGCGCTGCGCCCAGCGGCAGCTCGACGCCGGTGGTGGAGCGGGTGGGCGGGGTGGGCTTCGCCGACCCGGTGGCACAGCCCGCACCGAGGGCCAGACAGACAATCGCAGCGGTCGCAGGGTTCAAGTTCCTTCCGGCCGCACGGCAAGCATGGCATACGCGGAAGTCGGGTTGGCTCCACGGATAATGAGAACTTCATGAGAACTGCGGGCGGCCGAGGACCCGGCTGGACCGGGACCACCCGGCGGCGGGGCTGCCCGGGCAGCCCCAGCGGAGTAGGGGACGGGCTCACCCAGGGAGGCCCGATGCCCGGAAACTCGTCCCAGCCCCTCGTCGCCATCGCCATGGGCAGCAAGTCTGACCTGCCGGTCATGCAGGCCGTGGCCGACGTCCTCGACGACCTGGCGATTCCGCGGGAGCTGCGGATCCTCTCGGCCCATCGGACGCCACAGGAAGCCGATGCCTGGGCCAGCGGGGCGGCGGAGCGAGGGGTCAAGGTGCTGATCTGCGGCGCGGGGATGGCCGCACACCTCGCGGGCTCGGTCGCCGGCCGGTCCCTGCTGCCGGTCATCGGCGTGCCCATGGGCGGGTCCCTGATGGGCATCGACGCCTTGCTGGCGACGGTGCAGATGCCGCCGGGCGTGCCGGTGGCCACCGTCGCGGTCGGTCGGGCGGGCGCCAAGAACGCCGCGTGGCTCGCCGCCCGGATCCTGGCGCTGTCGGACACCGCCATCTCCGAGCGCCTGTCTGCCGCGGTGGACCGCATGGCCGCCGCCGTGCGGGCAGCCGACCAGGAGTTGAGCGAGTCGTGACCTCGGTCCGCATCCGCATGGCCGTCGCCCCACGGGACGACGCGCGCTTCCCGCCAGACGACGACGAGGCCCTCGGGCGCGCTCTGTTCGACATGCTGGCCACGGCGCTGGACCGGGGCCTGCCGCGCCCGGCCTTCCTCATCGTCCGGCCCGATCGCGTCGAGCAGATCGACGCGCTCCCCGTCCTGCGGCTGCCGCAGCCTCGCGGGGCGCACATGCTCTCGGCGGCGGCTGGCCAGGAGGGCGTGGAGTGCGTGGCCCTCGTCGCCCCGTTGACGTTGCGCACGGGGCCACGGACCGGCGCGCGGGCCGCGGTCGTCTTCGTCGAGTGGCCCGACAACCGCTGGTGGACCGCCTGGCAGCCGCTGGACGACGAGCGCACGCTGCTGGGGGACGCCCCCGCGGTGCGAAGCGCCGAAGAGGGCTGGCCGAAGCCCGGAGGCGTGGGCGGGTGGTTCTCGACGGCGCGGCGCCTCGGCCTGCGGCTGCGCCTGCAGTCCGTCGCAGAAGCCGACGGTGGGCCGGTCGTTCACTGAGCCGGCCCCGGGGGGCCGCCGTCCGCTGCCCACGACGATACGGAGCTGAGACCGGCAAGGCCTGCGCCTGCGCCTGCGATCGGGGGAGGGGCACGCCCGCCCACGAGACATCTCTCTCACCGGAGCCGCCATGGGCCCGCTACAGCGCACCATCCACGACAAGCTCGACACCGCCCTCGCTCCGACCGTGCTCCAGCTCGTCAACGAGAGCCACATGCACAGCGGGCCCGCGGCGGAGTCCCACTTCAACCTCGTGATCGTCAGCGAAGCCTTCGCGGGCAAGCGCCTCGTCCAGCGGCAGCGGCTGGTCTATGGCGCCCTCAGCGACGAGCTCGCCGGCGGGCTCCACGCGCTGACCATGAAGACGCTGACACCTGCGGAGTGGGCGGCGGCGGGTGGTGCCGTGGACAACCCCTCGCCCCCCTGCGGTGGCGGGGGCAAGCACGGCTGAGCGGCCGCCCGCTCTCGACGGCGGGGGACGGCGATCCCGGGCTACAGGAAGGGCTGGGTGGTGTTTCCCTCGGTGCTCCCGTCGGCGTGCTGCCAGAGGTAGTCGAAGACAAGGTCCAGTGGCGCCTGGACGGTGTCGCCCTCGTGCAGCGCCACGCCCTTGGGTGGCGTGCTCAGCAGGGGGCCAGCGAGCACGTCGTCTGACCAGGCGTCCACCTGCAGCCACAGCCAGGCGACCCGGCCATCGAGGGACTGGAAGGGCGCCTTGACCATCAGCCGGTCACCGGTCGGGAGCCCGGCGGCCCAGGCGTCGGCGACGGGACCGCGGAGGCGTGCGAGGGCGGCGCCCTGCACGGTCTCCAGGGTGTCGGGCGGCGACGGTGCAGGCGGAGCGGGCTCGGTGGTCTCGGCGGGTGCCGGGGCTGGGGATTCGGTGGCGACAGTGGCGTCGGTGCGAGCCTGCCCCGCGTCGCTGGCGCAGTCCCCGAAGCCGCCGTCGAAGTCGATGATGGCGGCCTTCGGCCCGGGACCGAGTTCGGCCCCACGACCGTGCAGCAGCCCCAGGGTCGCCGTCCCCGACAGCCCGCAGGCGGCCTGCCGCGCTGTCGCCGAGGCGAAGCGCGCGGCGTCGATGGTGACGGTCGCGTCCAGCCCCTCTTCATAGACGGCCTGGGCGACCGCGTTGAGGCGGGCGGCGCGGGCTCCGACGTCGACCGTCGGTACCCCGGTGTCGACCAGTTCGGGCAGGCCGAGGCGGTGCAAGCCCGCGGTGGCCAGCGTCGCGCCGTCGCCGTCGGGGTGCACCTCGACGACCACCAGGGCCGAGACGTCGATGTCGCCGCTTGCGGCGTCCGCCAGGGCGGTGGCCTCGGCCCGCCCCAGGAGCCTGCCCGTGTCGGCGTCCTCGACCCAGGTTGCCGCGCTCGCCGCTGCCGCGGCCAGCTCGGCGAGGCGGGCCGCGCCCTCCTCGGCTGGGACGGCCCACTGCAGCAGCACGATCTCGCCCGCTCCCGCCATCCCAGCGACGTCGCCCTCGCCCCAGGACTCGAGGCGGGTGGCATCGGGGCGGGGCCAGCTCTCGGTGACGTCGGAGAGCACGACGACGGGTCGCGCCGCGGTCAGCGGCAGGCGAGCGCGCAGGGAGAACCCAGACGTCGCAAGGTCGGAGAGCGCCAGCTCGCCACACTCGTCGGCGCAGAACAGCGCGAGGCTGCCCCGCGCGTCGTCGGGAGCGGAAGGGGGGGCGGCCGCCGCTGCGCCACTCCACAGCGCGCCGGCCAACCCCAGTCCCAGGTTGAACAGCACAAGCCGGGGGGCTACCTTCCCGCCCCGCCTAGCCCGGAGCATGACACCCGATGGCTGGGCGCACCCGGAGGTAGAGATGGCCAGCGCGTCCGACGACAAGCGCTTCAGAGAGCTCCCCAGCGCTGTCGAGCTGGAGGAGGAGGTGCTGGGGTACTGGCGAGAACACGACATCTTCGGTCAGAGCCTCCAGAAGACCGCCGGACGCCCCCGCTTCGTATTCTACGAGGGACCGCCCACCGCGAACGGCACACCGCACAACGGCCATGTGCTGACGCGGGTGATCAAGGATCTATTCCCGCGCTACAAGACCATGCGCGGCTTCCACGTCGATCGCAAGGCCGGCTGGGACACCCACGGCCTGCCGGTGGAGATCGAGGTCGAGAAAGAGCTGGGCATGCGCAGCAAGGGCAGCAACAGCCGCGAGGCGGTGCTGGCCTACGGCCTCGACAACTTCGCGCAGCGCTGCGTCGAGAGCGTCTTCAAGTACACGTCGGAGTGGGAGGAGCTGACCGAGAAGGTGGGCTTCTGGGTCGACCTCGACCAGGCGTACGTGACCTACCACCGCTCCTACGTCGAGAGCGTGTGGTGGGCGCTCTCCGAGCTGTTCGACCGCGGCCTGCTCTACCAGGGCAAGAAGGTCGTCTGGTGGTGGCCCGAGGGCGGCACGGCGCTGTCGGCCGGAGAGGTCGGCGAGGGCTACCGCGACGTGGACGACCCCAGCGTGACGGTGCGCCTGCCGGTCGTCGGCCAGCCCGACACCTTCCTGCTCGCCTGGACGACGACACCCTGGACCCTGCCCAGCAACGTCGCCCTCGCGGTCGGCGCCGACCTCGACTACGTCTACGTCGAGGTCGAAGAGGACGGGCGGACGCTGACCGTCATCGCCGCCGAAGCGCTCGCCCCGGAGGGCAAGATCGTCGACAAGGTCAAGGGCAGCGC
>CAZRFD010000006.1:0-97120 GCA_964599085.1 uncultured Enterobacterales bacterium
GGCGCTTTGGCGGTACCTGGCACCGAACAGGCGCGCGATTCTCGGGGGACATCGGTGATGTACACCCACTTTCGAGCGCTTTGGCGGTACCTGGCGCCGCACAGGCACCCACCAACCGCTCGCTCACCCCCCCACCGCACCCACCAGCCCGCTCAGCAGCTCAGCCAGCTCCGGCGGCAGGTCATCGGGCAGCGGCGGGATCGGCCGGGCGTGGGCGACGGCCGACAACACGGCGCCGACGGCCGGGAAGGGGGGCGGCGCCTGGGAGAGCTGGGAGAGGACCTCGGCGAGGTCGGCGGGCACGGTGCCGCCGGCCTGGTTGCACGCGTAGGCGGCCTGGGCGAGCTGCTGCAAGCCCTGGAGCACCTGGCGAGGCAGGCGGGTCGGGCCGCCGTCGGGGCCTGCGTGCAGTCGCTGCAGCTCAGCCAGCTTGGCGTCCTTCTTCGCGGCCCACTCGGCGGCGGCGGCGGTGTCGCCGCGGGCCTTGGCGACAAGCTCGAGGGCGGCGTAGTCCTTGTAGACATCCGGCGCGCCCAGGCGCTCGCGGATGGCCCGGCTGTCGAGGAGGTGACGCTCAGCGGTGTCGAGCTCGCCGATCTCCAGGTGCAGCACCCCGAGCTGGGACAGGGAGGCGGCGATGCCGGGCTGGTTGTGCTGGTCACGCTTGATGGCCAGCGACTCCTCGATGGAGGCCACGGCCCGGTGCAGCAGGGCTGTGCGCTCCTGGCTTCGGGCCGGGTCGTCGTCCAGGGCTCCGGCCATGGCCTGGTAGAGGATCCCCCGGTTCTGGGCGGTGATGGCGAGCTGGCGCTTGGCCCCCCGCCGGGTGGCCAGCTCCCAGGCGCGGTCGTACCACTTCTCGGCGGCGGCGAGGTTGCCCCGCAGCACCTCGGTGGTGCCCAGCAGGTCGGCGGTCGGCATCTCGCCACCCTCGTCGTCGGCCTGGCGGAAGCGGTCCAGGGCGTCGTGGACCAGGGCGGCGGCCCGGTCGAGGTCGTCGGTCTGTCGGGCGAGGGTCCCCTGGTGCTGGAGTAGCACCGCCTCCAGCCCGGCGTCACCGGCCTGGCGGGCGGCGGCCAGGGCGTCGTCGTAGCGGCGGTCGGCTTCGGTGTAGCGCTGCATGGCCGTCAGGATGGCGGCGGTCTGGCCCAGGCCGGTGGCGACTGCCCGGGTGCGGCCCCGCTTCCGGACGATGGCCAGGCCCCGCTCGGCGACCGGGAGCGCGTCGTCCAGGCGGCCCAGCGCCTGGAGCGCGTTCGCCTGGTGCCCGAGGGCGGCCGAGAGGTTGTCCTGGTCGTCGAGGGCCGAAAAGCCCTCCACCGCGGCCTGCAGGGGCTTCAGCGCCAGGTCGGGGCGGCCGGCGTTGAGGAGCACCCGCCCCAGGGTGCCGTTGCACAGGGCGAGCTGCCGCGACCGGCCCGCCCCCTCCAGCCGATCGCGCTGGGCGGTCAGCAGCGCCACGGCCTGCTGGGCCTTGCCGGCCAGGACCAGCCCCCAGGCGTGCTGCCGCTCGGCGGCCAGCGCCTCGTCGCTGTCGGCCCCGTCCTGGGGCGCCAGCGCGTCCAGCCGCCCCTGCACCCAGGACGCCCACCGGGCCTGGTCCTTGGGGCGGCCAGAATTGTTCAAGTACTGGCCCACGGTGTCGGCGATGACCCAGGCGGCCCGCCCCTCCCCCCGGTCGAAGGCCACCGCCACCGCCCGCCGCAGGTTGGCTTCTTCTTGGCGGGCGACGGTCATGCCGACGGCGGGCTCTGCGCCGTGCAGCGCCTGGCCGATGCCCCCGGCCACGGCCTGGTAGACCGCCACGAAGCGCCCGGCGGCGGCGGCAGGGTCGAGCACCTGCTCGGGCGCGGCGGCAAAGGGCAGGGTCGGGTGGAAGCGCAGGAAGGGGCCGGCACCACCAACCCCGGTCTCCTCCTCCCGCACCAGGGCCACCCCCTCCAGCTCGGCCCGGATGGCCGCCCAGGCCGCGGGCTCCAGGCCGGTCAGCATGATGATGTGGACTTCGAAGGCCCCGCCGGACAACCAGGCCAGCCAGGGCAGGACCGCCCGGGCGGCGTCGCTCAGCCGGCGGGTGGAGAACTCCAGCGACGCCCGCAGCCCCTTGTTGCGGTCTTCTTCGGCGTCGGGGTTGGCGAAGCGGTCCAGCAGGACGCCCAGCTCCTGTCGGGCCTTCTTGGGGGTCAGGCCCTGGCCCAGGTGGGGCAGGACCAGCTCCAGGGACAGGGGGTGGCCGTCGAGCACCTCGATGAGGGCCTCGATCTCGGCGCGCTCGTAGCCGGGCTGCCCCACCGGGACCTCGTGGCGCTCCAGGACCACCTCGGCCAGGTCCAGGGCCTCGGTCTCTGCCAGCCCGCCCAGGTGCAGCCGCTGGATGCCGGGCAGGTGGGTGTCGTCGGGGCGGCAGGTGACCAGCAGCCAGCCCTGGGGCCTGTGTTCGGGATCGACCAGGGCCCGGTAGAGCCGGCGCAGGTCGCAGCGGTCTTCTTCTGGGTAGGCGGTGGCTTCGTCCAGCTCGCCGGAGCCGTCGCGGTTGTACTGCGGCAGGGTGCTCTCGAAGTTGTCCCACACCCACAGCAGCGGCCGCTCGCGGAACAGGGCCAGGGCCCGGTCCCAGGCGTCGTCGTCGGACGCGGGCACTGCGTCCTGGCCCTCGACGTAGGCGATGAGCCGCCGGCAGGCCTGGATGGGGCCGGTGCGGTCTTCGAAGCTGACGAAGCAGGCGCCGCCGGGGCGCAGGCCGGTGCGGACCCACCACCGGGCGGCTTCGCCCGCCAGGCTGGTCTTGCCCATGCCGCCCCCGCCGTGGACCACGACGGCGGGGTGCTTGCGCAGGGCCCGGCGCAGGCGCAGCAGGTCGTGGGCCCGGCCGGTGAAGCCGTAGATGGGAGCCGGGGGGAAGCGGCGGTCGGGGGCGCGCCCGCGGTGCAGGGGGCTGCCACCGGCGCGGGCCGGCGCCCCGCCGGGGACCAGCACCGGGTCGGCGCCGACCTGGTAGAGCTGGGCGATGTGCCAGTCGCGCAGGTCAATGTGCTGGCGGTGGCCGATACGTCGCGCGGGGTTCGCTTGGAGCGCCCGGCGCCCGGCGATGAGCGCTTCCCCCACCGCATCACCGTCGCACAGGGCCTGGTACAAGGCCTGCACCAGGATGGTGGCGCCGGTGACGGTCACCGAGTGGGAGAAGGCCACGACGCTGCCCACGCCGTGCCGGAGCAGGGCCGGGGCGACGGACCCGAAGACCGTGTCAGACAGGTCGGCGGTCTGGCAGGCTTCGAGCAGGGCCAGGGGCACCTGCATCGCCGCCAGCAGCTCACCCAGGTCTCCCCCGCTGACCAGGTCCTTGGTTGCGTCAGCCTTCTCGAAGCACAGGGCGCCCACGCCCGTGTCCTTGAGGTAGACGCCATGGCCGTCGAAGTGCACGACGTGGAAGGGCTGCCTGGACTTGCGGGCGGCGGCCAGGCGGCGGTTCAGCTCGGCCAGGGTGGGCGGGTCGCAGAAGGACAGCGCCACGTTGCCGCCCAGGCGCTCCAGGGCGTCGAGCATGGGGCGTGCGCTGGTGCGCGGGTCGATGAAGCCGGCATCGGTGGGGCGGCTGACCACCAGCAGCACCCGCAGGGGGATGCCCACCGAGGGGGCCTCTCCCGCCTTGGTGTTGGGGAACTGGCGCCGGATGCTGACGTCGACAAGGACCAGCGAACCGCGAGGTGTGCGCAGCAGCTCCCAGGGCAGGGCCAGGACCGCCGGGTCCTGGGACACGATGGTCAGCAGCTTCTCGCCATCCTTTGCGGCCAGGTCGTCCAGCGGGTGGGTGCCACCGTGGGGCCACAGGGCCTGGTAGAGCTTCTCTCCCCAGCCCTGCATGCGCTTCTCGAAGCGCCGGGCCCGGGCGTGGTCGCCGGGGCCGGGCATGCGCAGGTACTGTTCGAGGTACCAGCGGTGGTCGTCGGCGTCGCCGGGGACCATGGGGATCTCGAAGCTGTGCGGATCCTCTTCGCGCTGAAGCCAGCGGGCCTCGATCTGCTCGTCGCGCTTGCGCAGGCGCAGGCGCAGTTCTGTGGGCTCTCCCCGGGGCAGTCGCGGCGCATCTCCCGAGATCCAGCCCAACAGCTCTTCCTGGCCCGCGGTGCTGCGCCAGTCGACGCGGCGCTTGGGGCGCAGCAAGGCCGGCAGCTTGCTCTCGTCCAGATCGCCCACCACCACCGGGATCACCCGCTTGCCGCCGTCGCTCAGCTCGGCATGCAGGGCGGCTTCGAACTCGGCCCGGGACCAGCCCGAGGCCCGCTGCGCATCCGACAGGCACACCACCACCTGGCGGCTGTGGCGCAGGCCCTCGTCGATCCTGCCCACCACCGAGTCGCCGGGGCCGATCTGCTCCTCGTCCAGCCAGACCCGCTTACCCTTGCCCCGCAGCACACCCGCGAGCTGGCGCACCACGACCTTGTCGGCGCTGCTGTGGCACAGGAAGACGTCCCAACGAAGATCTGGACCCACGACCGCTCCGGGGTGCGGGGAGGGTAGCAGAAGGCGGCCGGAGACCCCGCCGAGTCAACCACCGGGACTCGCGCGCACAGTCGCTCCCTGGCTCCCCGGTCGCCCTGGTCGGGACGATTCCCCACAGACCGGATCCATCCGTGCGGTTAGAATGGGGCATGGTTCGCCCGCTCGACACGACCGCCGAAGCTGACGCCGTCCAGGCAGGCCTGTTCCGTCGCATGGGAAGCCAGCGTCGTCTCCAGGTCGGCCTTCGCATGTCCGAAGACGCCCGCCAGCTCGCCGCCGACGGCGTCCGGCATCGTCATCCCACCTACACGGATGCGCAGATCGAAGATGCGGTCCGGGTCCTGATGCTCGGTGAAGATCTGTTCCGCGCCGCCTGGCCGCATCGGGCGGTACCGAAGCCTTGAGCCTTCCCGACTTCATCGGGCGACTGTCCCTGGTCCTGGATCGGGCGGGCGTCACCTACATGTACTGCGGCTCGATCGCCAGCACCTTCCATGGCATTCCTCGGACGACCCGTGACGTGGATCTCGTGGTCGCGCTCGATCGACCGAAGGTCCCGATTCTGCTTCGGGAATTGCCAGACGCCGACTACTACGTCTCCGAGTCCAGCGTGCGAGAGGCGGTGTTGCGGCAGAGCCAGTTCAACGTCATCGACATGGCGTCGGGATGGAAGGCCGACCTCATCGTGAAGAAGCGCCGCCCGTTCAGCACGGAGGAGTTCTCGAGGCGGCTTCCCGTGAAGGTTCTTGGAGGTGTCGACGTGTTCATCGCGAGCCCTTAGGACACCATCCTGACCAAACTGGAGTGGGCCGCCGCAACGAAGTCGGAGCGGCAGCTTCGAGATGTGGCGGGCATTCTCCAGGTGAAGGGTTCCGACCTGGACAAGGAGTACCTGTGGTGCTGGGCACGTGAACTCGGCGTTCTCGACGCGCTCGAGCGGCTCTGGCACACCTGACCCTGCCGCGACCGGATCTCACCCCTCAACCGCCCTCGCCAACCCGCTGAGCAGCTCACCCAGTTCCCGGGGCAGGCCAACGGTCCCCTCTTGTGACAGTCTCAGCGCCCCGCCCCTCCGCGCCCCCGCGGCCCGGCGTCCGGCCCGAAGAAGCACTCGCGGGCGGGGATGACACGCACGCGCCCCGCGGGGGTGTCGAGCGTGTCTTCGTCCGCCAGGGTGACCACCGTGCCCAGGGTGCAGCCGGTCTCGCCCATGGCTTCCACCAGCGCATCGAGCTCGCGGCCACGGGTCGCTGGATCGGACATCGACCAGCACACCTGGATGAGCTGGGGCGGACCGCCGACAATGGGATCGTCCACGGCGAAGTCGACCTCTCGCCCGGATCGGGTCTTGACCCACGTCAGGGTGGTGTCAGCGAGCCGCCCGTACCGGCGCCGCAGCTCCAGGTAGACGGCGTTCTCGAGCAACGCGCCGCGGTCGCGGGCGCCTGCCCGGTGCATGGCGCGGGCGAGACCGGTGTCCACGGCGTAGACCTTGCGCGGGTTGACGGTGCGCTGGCGGGCGGACCGGGAGCGCAGGGGGAGGAGGAAGACGAGGAAGGCGTCCACGAGGTGGTCGAGGTAGGTGAGCAGGGTGGCCTTGCCCACCTTGAGGCCCTGGGACACCAGCGCACCGTGCAGGCGGCTCACGCTGAAGCCACCGGCGTTGGCCGCAAACAGTGCGGAAACCAGGGCGCGCAGCGCCTGGAGGTTGCTCGCCCGGTGTCGCTCGGCCACGTCGCGCAACACCACCAGGTCTACGTACTCCTGGAGCTGCTGGATGCGGTCATGGGGGTACAGGCTGCGGGCGGCGGGGAAGCCTCCGACCTCGAGGTAATCCAGCAGGAAGGCGTCCAGCCGCGAACGCACGGCGGCCGATGGGGGCCAGCGCGACGGGAACGCCACGCCCTCGGCGACCGCGGCCTCCCGCGGACTGAAGGGCAGCACCTCCACCGTCAGGCTGCGCCCCCGAAATGCGGATGCGATCTCGGTGGACAGCATGCGGGCCGAAGATCCGGTCACCAGCAGGCGGACGGCTTCCGTATCGAGCAAGCGTCGAGCGAAGCGCTCCCAGCCGGGCACGACCTGGATCTCGTCGAGCAGGATGGCACCGCCTTCGGTCCGAGCGGCGGGGCTACGGCGGAAGAACAGCTCGACCGCCCGGTCCAACGTGCCAACGCCGACCGTTCCCAGGCGATCGTCTTCGAGGTTGAGGTAGAGCATGCGATCCCGCGGCAGCCCGCCGGCATGCAGTCGCTCCATCTCGTCGAAGAGCCGGTAGGTCTTGCCGCACCGCCGCATGCCGATCAGCGCGGCGGCCGTTCCGGGGATGTCCGGGATGGCGACCTCTCGGCGGACCAGGGGTGGCAACGGCCGCTCGAGCTGCTCGGCGAGCAGCCGCTCCAGGAGTGCGTCCGTCGGTGTGGAATCCATTTGGACCTCTGAATAAGTCCAAATCTACTGGAACCTGGTCTTCTCGGCAATACCAATCTGCGCCTCGCAACCCGCCGCAGCCGCTCGCCCCCCAGAGCTGCACCCCCCGCTACACCAACCCCCGCCGGATCCCCGCCGCCACCGCCGCGCCGACGTTCTGGACGTGCAACTTGCGGTACAGGCCGCGGATGTGGGTGCGGACGGTGTCGATGCTGATGCCCAGCTCGTCGGCGACTTCCTTGTAGGCCTGCCCCATCACCAGGCAGCGCAGGACGTCGTGTTCGCGGCCGGTCAGCCGGGCGGCGTCGCGGTCCGAGCCCTCGGCCAGCAGGCCGGGCCCCAGCTCGGCCTGCATCCTGCGAAGGACGTGGCGGGCCACGGCCGGGGTCAGCGGCGCCCCGCCGGCGAGGGCGACGCGCACGTGTTCGATGATCTCGTCGGGCGATGCCTTCTTGAGGACGTAGCCGTCGGCACCGGCGGCGATGGCGTCGCAGATCCGCGGCGGGTCCTCGAAGGCCGACAGCACGAGGACCGGCAGGTCGGGCAGGCGCTCCTTGAGCTTGAGCACGCAGCCCACGCCGTCGAGGATCGGCATCTCCAGATCGGTGACGAAGAGCTCCCACCCGGGCGGCTGGCCGCGGGCGAGGCGGTCGTCGACGTAGGAGACCGCGGTGGCGCCGTCGCTGAAGGTGGCGGCGATGTCGTGCCCGCCCACGAACTTCAGCGTTGCTTCGAGGTTGCCGCGGTAGCCGACATCGTCTTCGGCCAGCGCCAGCACCGCCATCACGCCTCCGGGGAGCCCTTCAGCTCGAACTCGAGCCGCACCACGGTACCACGCCCGGGCTGCTCGAACCGCAGGCTGCAACCCAGGCGAGACGCCCTGCGGCGCATGCTGCCGAGGCCGTTGCCGCCGCCGGCCTGCGGCGAGACCCCGCCGAGCCCGACGCCGTCGTCGGCGATCTCCAGCAGCCCCCGCCCGCCGCGCACGACGAGGCGCAGCCGGATCTCGTCGGCGTCCGCGTGCCGGGCGGCGTTGTGCAGGGCCTCCAGGCCGATCAACAACACGCCGCGGGCCACGTCCGGCGGCAGGCGGGCGTCGGCGTCGGCGTCCAGCGGCTCGACGAGCAGCCGGGTCTCGCTCGCCTGGAGGAGGGCACGGGCGCGCAGCTCCAGCTCTTCGAGCAGCGCGTCGGCGGTGACCGGGCCCTGCCGCAGCGACCACACGATCTCGGAGAGCGCCGTGGACATGTCGCTGGCCTGGGAGCCCAGCCGCTCGGCCAGCTCGGACCGGGCGTCGTCGGGCAGGCGGTGGTGGGCGAGGAGCCCGGCCCCCAGCCCGATGCTGCTCAGCCCGCTGCCCAGCTCGTCGTGCAGGTCCAGCGCGATGCGCTGCCGCTCCCGCTCGACGGCGAGGAGCTGGCGCACACGGACCCGATGCGCCGCGTAGCCGACGCCGACGATGGCGCCGGCGTAGGCCAGCCAGGCCCACCAGCGTCGCCACGGTGGGGCGGCGATGGACACCGCCCGCACCTGGGGCGGCGTCCAGTGGTCGCCGTCCGTGCTGGCCTGGACCTCGATCCGGTACGGTCCTGGCGCGAGGTGGGCGAACTGGAAGGTCGGGGTGGGCTGCTCCAGCCAGGCCGCATCCGGACCGACCCGCGCTCGGAAGCGCAGGTCGCGCCGATCCCGGTAGGTGAGGGCGGCCACGCGCAGGGTGATCTGGTTGGTCCGCCAGGGCAGGTGCCCGTCATCGGGCTCGATGTCGTCTCCGCCGGCCGTCAGCTCCCGGATCAGCAGGGGGAAGGTCTCCGGCGGCGGCGTGCGCGCCGACGGCGGCAGGCGGATGAGGTCGGAGTAGCTGGCGATCCACAGCGTGCCGTCGTCGAGCTCAACCACCTCGGCCTGGGTGCCGTGGTCCAGCCCCTGGGAGAAGCGCAGCGTCTCCAGGAGCTGCCAGCCACGATCGGTGTGGTCGGCCCGCACCGTGAAGCCGACACCGTTGACCCAGACCCCGCCACGCGGCGAGGCCGCCAGCCGCAGCACCCGGTTGACTCCGCTGGCGACGGGCAGCCCGAGCGAGCGGACGGAGGGTGGTCCGGCACCGTCGAAGCGCACCTCGACCACGCCGCGGTGCCGCGAGGCCAGCCAGGTCGAGCCGTCGGGGCGATCGAGGGCGTCGGTCAGCTCGTCGGCACCGTCCACGTCGACGCAGCGCCAGGCGTCGGCCTCCCGGCGACAGGCCCGCTCCCCGTACAGCCACCAGAGCCGCGGCCCGTCGCCACCGCTGTCGTGCAGCTCGCCTCCCGGCTCCGGCAGCGCGGGACCGGCGACGAGGTGCTCACCCTCGACCCGCTGGAGGTGGCCGTCCGCCGCGAACCAGGGCTGCCCGGATTCGTCCAGCGCGCAGGCCGCGCCGATGTTGCCGTCCAGGCCCGGCGACACCGTCACGCGCCCGTCGACGGCGTGAACGAGCAGGCTGTGGAACCACCGGGGTGTGTCGGGGCGGTAGTCCTGCCCCAGGCCCCACATCTGCCCGTCGCGCACGCAGACCGAGTCCCGGACGAGGGGCACATAGGCGCGGACTCCCTCGGGTCCGATGCTGCTGAAGCCGCCCCAGGCCGACGCCCACACGCGCACCCCGTCGACGCTGACCCGCCGGACCAGCTCGTCGGCGAGGCCATCGTCGAGGTCGAAGTGCGCCGCGTCGGGTTCGGAGAGGAGGTCGAGCCCGGCCTTGGTGGCGACCCAGAGTCCGCCCTCGGCGTCGGTCGTGAGCGCCCCGTGCACCCGCCAGCCGTCGTCGCGATCCATGGTCTCGACGGTGCCGTCCGGGTGCACGACGGTCAGCCCACGCACCGACGACACCCACAGGCTGCCGCGCCGCAGCTCCAGGTCCACGTGGCGCCCGTCGGGCAGGGGGATCCGCCGCGCTTCTCCGTGCACGAGGTGGATGACGGCCCCCCAGTACGGCAGGATCCACAGGGCACCGTCGCCGGCTTCGAGCACGTCCACCACACCCGAGGGATCGTCGACGATGTGCGACCAGGAGCCGTCCGCCTCCTGCTCCCACAAGCCAGCGGGCGTGGTCAGGAAGCGCCGCCCCTGCTCGCAGCGGATGTGCCACGGACGGACGCCCTCGGGCAGGTCGACCGTTCGCCAGGAAACGGGCCCGCCGGCATAGAGCAGTGCGCCGTCGGTCGCGAGCACCTCGCCGCTGTCCTCGGCGCAGACATCGCGGACCCTCCCCGCGTCCGGGATGGGGTGCGGAACCAGGGTGCCGCCGTCGTAGAGGTAGGGCCCGCCGATGCCGGCGACGACCATCCCTCCGTCGGGCAGCGGGGCGAGGTCCTCGACCCAGCCCGAGAAGACGTCGAGCCCGACGCCCTCGTAGCGCTCGCCGTCGTAGCGGGCGGCGCCCGCCTGGGTACCCGCCCACAGGAAGCCGCGGCTGTCCTGCGCCACCGCCGTCGTCGCCCCGACCGGCAGCCCGAGCCCCTCGTCGACCGCGTGGTGGACGCGGTCGGCGCCGAGCGCCGCGAACACGAGCAGCCAGGGAGCCATCCCGGCACGGTACCAGCCGGGGCCCGCGGGCGACCCCACATCATCATGCGATTGGGCGGGTGCCAGCCGCCGCCTATTGCTGATGGCAGGAGGTCCCATCATGACCGAACGCGCCGTGGTGATCACAGGGATGGGAGTGTTCACGCGCCTGGGCGACACCCTGGGCGAGTTCTACGAGAACCTGCTCGCGGGCCACTCCGGCATCACGCGCTGGGGCTTCATCGACGACCCGCGGGTCTACTCCAAGGTCGGCGGGGACCTCAGCGACGTCGACCTCGACGGCAAGCTGGACGCCTGGTGCGCCACGCTGGCGCCGGACCACGCCCGGCGCCTCCGCAAGCTGTGGCGGACGGCCCCCTTCTCGACCCGCTGCACCCTGCTCGTGGCGCTGTCCGCCTGGGACGACGCCGGGCGTCCCGACGACGATCCCCTCCGGCAGGCGGTCATCGTCGCCGGCCACAACCTCAACGAGCGCTACTTGATCCGCAACCAGCAGGTCTTCCTCGACGAACCCGACTACATCGCCGCGCTGTCGGCGCTGCTGACCCTGGACACCGACCACGCCGCGTCCGTGGGCGAGCTGCTGTCCCTGCGCGGCGCGACCTACACGATGGGCGGCGCCTGCGCGAGCGGCAACATCGCCCTGCGGGCCGCCGTCGACGAGATCCGCCACCACGGCCACAGCCGCGCCCTGGTCGTCGGGGCGGCGCTGGACTTCAGCCCCATGGGCCTGCACGCCATGGCGCTGATGGGGGCGATCACCTTCCAGAGCTTCAACGACGCGCCACAGCGGGCCAGCCGCCCCTACGACGTCGACCGCGAGGGCTTCGTCCCCAGCCACGGCGCCGCCTGCCTGGTGCTGGAGGAGCGCGAGCACGCCCGCGCCCGCGGCGCGCGCATCTACGCCGAGGTGCTGGGCTGTGTGGCCACCGCCGACGGCTGCCACCTGCCCTCGCCGAGCACCGACGGCCAGGCGGCGACCATGTCCCGCGTGCTGGAGGAGGCCGGCGTCCCCCGGGAGGAGGTGGGCTTCGTCTCGGCCCACGCCACCTCGACGCCGCTGGGCGACCTCTCCGAGCTGCGCGCCATCCACCAGGCCTTCGGCTCTCACGCCGACCGGCTCAAGATCAACGCGCCGAAGTCCCTGCTCGGCCACACCTGCTGGGCGGCCCCCACGGTCGAGACGGTCGCCGCCATCCTGCAGCTCCGCCACGGGCGGCTGCACCCCTCGATCAACATCGACCAGCTCGACCCCGCGGTGGACCTCGACGTCTGTGCAAACGAGGGGGCGGCGGTGGACAGTCGCTACGTCCTCAAGAACGCGTTCGGCTTCGGTGGGCTGAACTGCTGCGCACTGTTCGGGTTGCCCGATGCGTGAGCTGGCCGGCCACGACGCCCTCGTCACCGGCGGCACCCGCGGTGTCGGTCTGGCGCTGGCGCTGGGGCTCGCCCGGGCGGGCATGCACACCACCCTCACCCACCGGTGGGGCTCGGCCGACGAGGACGCGCTGCGGCGTCGCTTCGAGGACCTCGACGCCCCCCCGCCCACCATCGTCGAGAGCGACGCCGGTCACGCAGGCGACCGCCACGCGCTCGTCGAGGGCCTGTCGCGCTGCCCGCGGGTGCTGGTCAGCAATGTCTGTGTCGCCGCCCGGGCCGGGGCACTCTCCCGCCGCGAGTGGCAGCGGGCCCTCCGCTACAGCGTCGAACCCCTCGACCGCCTCCTGGAGCTGTGCGAGGACCGCTTCCACGCACTGCCCGAGGTGATCATCGCGTCGAGCAGCGACGGCCCCGACCACTACTACCCGGGCTACGACTACGTCGCCCTGTCCAAGGCAGCCCTGGAGGCGCGCATCGCACGGCTCGCAGGCACCCTGCCGGCCGGCCACGTCGCCTTCGCCCTGCGGGCCCGCCAGGTAGACACGGCCAGCCTCGAGCGCTTCTTCCCGACCGCGCTGCTGCATCGCCACCGCCGCTTCGCCGTGCGGGAGGACGAGCTGGCGACCGCCGCCCGCCTCCTCGCCGGTGGGGCCTTCGACGGCGCATCCGGACAGACCCTCAGCCTCGACCACGGCACACGGACAGTCGACAACCTCGTCGCGCTGGCACCGTACATGGAGGCGCGGTGAGGCTTACCCTGCACGATCCCTGGGCGCTGGTCGACGCCGTACAGCGCGGCGAGCGCGTGGTGATCGGCGTCGCGCCGCCGGCCCCGGCCGAGGTCGAGGCCCAGCAGCGCACGCTGCTGCTGTACCTGACGGCCCGCACCATCGACACGGACGTCCGCGTCCACATCCTGCGCCCACGGGGCGAGGCCCCCGGCCTGGAAGCGCGCGTGCAGGCGGCCGTCGAGGGGCTCACGGCGCTCACGGCCGCCCGCGGCCTGGACCTGGAGATCCGATGAACGACTTCGATCTCAGCCTGGCGGACTTCTACGGTGGCCACGTCGAGGACCCCCTGCGCGCGCCCCCCGACTTCACGCTCTGGAAGGCCGACACCGCCGTGCACCAGGCGATGTTCGAGCGGGTGATGACCCGCGCCTGCGGCGCCCACACCGAGCTGGAGGGTCGGCCGGTCGTCAACATGGCCAGCCTCGACTACCTCGGGATCACACGCCACCCCCAGGTGCTCGCCGCGGCGACCGCCGCCCTGCAGCGCTGGGGCACGGGTGCTGGTGGTGTGCCGCTGCTCAGCGGCACGACCGAGGTCCACCGCCAGCTCGTCCAGCGGGTCTCGCGCTTCGTGGGGACCTCCGAGGCGCTGCTGTTCACGTCGGGCTTCGGGGGAGCGCTCGGCGTCGCCGGCGGCCTGCTGCGCCGCGGCGACGTGGCGATCTGCGACGAGCGCGCCCACATCTCGTGGATGGACGGGGCGCGGATGGCCGGGGCCAGGGTCGAGCTGTACGCCCACGAAGATCCCGCCGCCCTCGACGCCGCGCTTGAGCGCAGCCGCGGGCGGCGCCGGGCGGTGTTCGTCGACGCCCTGTACTCCATGGACGGTGACACCGCCGATCTGCCTGCGCTCCTCGACGTGTGCGAGACGCACGGCGTGGGCCTGGTCGTCGACGAGGCCCACTCGATGTTCGCCGTGGGGCAGCGCGGGGCCGGAGTGATCGAGGCGGCCGGGGTCCGCGACCGGGTCGCGCTGAGCCTGGGCACCTTCAGCAAGGCGCTCGGCCACGTCGGCGGCTTCGCCGCGGCCAGCCAGGAGCTGATCGACTACGTCCGCGTGTACGGTCACAGCTACGTGTTCAGCTCGGCCATGCCGCCGGCCGTGGCCGCGGGGATCCTGGCGGCCATCGACGTCGCCGAGGCCGCGACCGATGCCCGACAGCGACTGGCCGCCAACGCCCGCTACTTCCGCGCCGGCGTCCACGCCATGGGGCTGAGCACCGGGCTGTCGGACAGCCACGTGGTCCCGGTCATCATGGGAGGCGACCGCGAGCGTCTGTACACATCGTGCCGCTGGCTGTGGGAGCACGGGCTGTACGTCGCCCCCGTCGACTACCCCGCGGTGTCCATGGACGCGCTGCGGCTGCGCTGTGCCGTGAGCGCCGCGCACACCCGCGAAGACCTCGACCAGGCCCTCGACCTGCTGGAGAGCTGCTGTGCTCGACCTGCGTAGCGCCCGCCGCGGCCCGCTCTTCGACCCCGACCTGGGGGTCGCCGTCGACCACGGCCGGCCGGCCCTGGAGCGGCTGCTCCGCCACCGCCCGCCGATGCTGTTGCTCGACCGCATCACCCGGGTCGCACCTGGCCGGGCGCTGGTCGCCGAGCGGCTCCTCGCCCACGACGACCTGGGCTTCCGCGGCCACTTCCCCGACCACCCGCTGTACCCGGGGGCGCTGCAGGTCGAGCTGATGGGCCAGCTCGGGCTCTGCCTGCAGCACTTCACCGACACGACCGAGGTTCCCGACGACGCCTCGCCGCCGCCGGTGCGCCTGATCCGCATCCTCGACGCCAGCTTCATGTCGGAAGCCCGTCCCGGCGATCTGCTGACGGTGCTGACCGAGGCGATCGAGGACAACGGCTTCACCCTGCGCTGCGCAGGCCAGCTCCTGGTCGGGGACCGGCCCGTGAGCGCCTGTGCCTTCGAGGCCCTCTATGGCTGACCCCACACCAGCGACCGGACACGGGAGCATCGACATGGACGAACGTGACCACAGCGACCCACACGCGCCGGAACGGAGCGTGGTGATCAGTGGCGGCAACCGCGGCATCGGCGCCGCGCTGGTCGAGGCCTGCGCCGCCCACGGCTGGCACGTCGCCTTCACCTTCCGCCAGCACGAAGACGAAGCGGCAGCGCTGGCCGCCCGGGTCCGCGACGCCCACCCCGAGGCGCGGATCCTGTACGCCCGGATGGACGTCCGCGACTCCGAAGCCGTCGAGGACACGGTGTCGGGCTTCGCCGACGAGCTGGGCAGCATCGACGCCCTGGTGTGCAACGCGGGCGTGTCGCGCAACGGCCTTGCCTTCATGCTGGGAGACGACGCCTGGGACGAGGTGATCGACACGAACCTGAGCGGCGCCTTCCGCCTGTGCCGGGCCGCGCTGCCGACGATGCTCGCGCAGCGCAAGGGCCGGATCCTGCTGATGAGCTCCATCGTCGCCGCCGGCGCCACCGGCCAGGCCGCCTACGCCGCGAGCAAGGCCGGGCTGGTGGGGCTCGCCGGCTCCCTGGCCCGCGAGTACGGACGGCGGGGTGTGTCCACCAACGTCATCATGCCGGGCTTCTTCGACACCGAGATGACCCGCAGCCAGCTCTCCGGCGCCAACCGGGACTTCGCCATGCAGTTCTGCCCCATGGGCCGCATCGGCGACCTCGCCGAGCTGGCCGAGATCGTCGCCTTCCTGCTGTCGGACGCCGCCGCCTACATCAACGGTGCGGCGATCCCGGTGAGCGGCGGCCTGGGGTGGGTGCCATGAGCGCCGTCTCCGTCGGCATCGAGGAGCTGCGCGCCGATCCGGGCACGCGGATGCTCGACATGGCCATGCTCGTCGACGCCCGCGGCGCCGACGCCGACGAGGTGATCGGCGCGATGTGCATCCAGGAGCGCACGGTGCTCGCGCCGTGGCAGGACGTGGTCACGCTGGCGGTGGACGCCGCCCTGCCCATCGCCCGGGCCCACCGGGATCGCATCGACCTGCTGCTGGTGGCCACCGAGTCGTCGCTGGACAACGAGAAGGCGACGTCGACCTGGATCCACCGCTTCCTGGGGCTACCAGCCTCCTGCCGCAACCTGGAGCTGAAGCACGCCTGCTACGCCGGGACCGGGGCGCTGCGGCTGGCGGCGGCCTGGATCGCCGCCCACCCGGACCCCGACGCCGCGGCCCTGGTGGTGTGTACGGACCAGAGCCGGGCCGTCCTCGGCAAGCCCTACGAGTTCGTGATGGGTGCCGGCGCCGTCGCCGTCCTGGTCAGTCGCACACCCCGCATCGCCCGCATCGATCCACAGTCGGGGGTGTACGCGCACGAGGTCCCCGACCTGCTGCGCCCCGCTCCCCGCGTGGAGGCTGGCCACAGCGAGACCTCGCTGCTGTCCTACCTCGACGGCTCCGTCCAGGCCTTCGAGCGCTACCTCGCCAAGCTGCCGGAGTCTGTCCAGACGCTGGAGCGGCTCGACATGCTGCTCCCCCACCAGCTCTACCACTGCCCCTTCGGCGGGATCACCCTGCGCGCCCACCGCAGCCTCCGTGGACTGTTCGGCGGCCGCCGCGACGCAGAAGCAGACTGGCGCCGGCGTGTCCTGCCGACCCTGCGCTTCAACCGCCGCATGGGCGGCACCTACGCCGGCAGCGTCTTCGTGTCGCTGCTCGGCCTGCTCGACCAGGCCGGTCGCCCCGGCGAGCGGGTGGGAGTGTACTCCTACGGCTCCGGCAGCACGGCGGAATTCTGGTCGATGCGGCTGGGCGAGGGCTGCCGCGAGAGCGAGGGTCCGGCCGCCCTGCGCGCCGCCCTCGACCGGCGCCGTGCGCTGGATCTGTACACCTACGAGGAGTTCGAGACCGCCCACGCCTGGCGGGCGGACCAGCCCACCTGGACGGTGGATCTGCCCGCCGACCCCGAGCCGGGCCGGCTGATGCTGGTCGCCAGCCGCGACTGGGTCCGGGAGTACCGATGGAGCGGGTGATCCTCCCCGAGCGGCTCTGTGTCGAGGGCGTCGCCCGCATCGAGGCGGCCATGACGGTCGCCGTGCAGGCGGAGGCGCCCCTGGTGCTGGAGGGCGCCTGCGCGGGCATGGACGCCAACGCGGTGCTGCTCGCCCCGGGGGGCGCCCGACAGGCTCTGCAGCGCTACGCCGACCTGCTGCTGCGGCTGCGCGGCCTGCCCGTGCCGACCCTGGCGATGGTGCGGGGTCCAGTGCTCGGCGGCGGCCTGGGGCTGGTGGCGGCGTGTGAGATCGTGCTGGCAGCGCCCGACGCTCGCTTCGGCCTGCCCGAGGCCCTCATCGGCCTCGTGCCCGGGATGGTCTGGCCGGTCCTGTCCGAGCGGGTCCGGCCCGCGAGGCTGCGCCGCCTGGCCCTGGAGGGCGCCGCCATCGGCGCCGCCGAGGCCGTGGCCATCGGCCTCGCGGACGTCGAATCCACCGCCGTCGACGCCTGGCTCCGCCGCCTGTCGCGCGCCGACCGCCGGAGCCGAGCGTGGATCAAGCGACACGAGCTCCACGCGCCGGTCCAGGCGGGCCTGGAACAGACGCTGTCGGCCCTGGGCGCGCTCGATCCCGAGGCCGTGCGAACGGCAGATCCGATGGCCGACGGTGGTCGGGAGGCCCCATGGCGCCGCTGACCCCCGCCCCTGCCGGCGTCGAGCTGACGATCACGGACGGGATCGCACGCATCCGGCTCGCCGACGTAGCGGGCCGCAACGCCCTGTCGCGGGATCTCGTCACCGCGCTGGAGGCGGCGCTGCGCGAGGCCGCCCGCGCCCGGGTGGTGCTGCTGACGGGCCTGCCGGACATCTTCTGTTCGGGTGCGGCGCCCTCCCTCCTCGCCGAGCTGGAGCGGGGCCACGTCATGCCCACCGAGCTGCTGCTGGCCCGACGGCTCATGGACCTGCCGGTGCCGGTGGTGGCTGCGGCCGAGGGCGGAGCCATCGGCGGCGGCCTGGCCCTGCTCTTCGCGGCCGACCTGCCCATGCTCGCGAGAGAGAGCCGCTACGGCGCGAACTTCGTCACTCTGGGTATCACACCCGGCATGGGGATCACACGCCTGCTGGAGCACGCCCTGTCGCCAGCGCTGGCCCACCGCCTGCTCTACACCGGGGCGCTGCTGCGCGGAGAGGAGCTGGGCGCCCGCCACCTCCGGGACGAGCTGCTCGCCGCCGCCGAGGACACCTGCGCGCGCATCGCCGAGCAACCGCCGCGGGCCATCCGCCTGCTCAAGCGCACGCTCAGCCTGCCGCGCCGCCGCGCCTTCGAGGAGAGCTGGACCCTCGAGAGCCTGATGCACGAGCTGACCGTCCCCGACCTCGACCTGGAGCAACTGTGGACCTGAGCGATCGCCACGTCTTGATCACCGGTGGGACCATGGGCATCGGGCTCGCCACCGGGCTGGCCTTCGCCCGCCACGGGGCACGGGTGGTGCTCACACACCGGTGGGGCAGCGCCGACCTCGACGAGGTGCGGGCGCGCTTCGACGCCACTGGCGGTCCGCCGCCGCGGATCCTGTTCGCCGACGTCGCCAACGACGACGACACCGTCCACCTCCTCGACCAGCTCGATGCCCCCGTCGACACCTTCGTGAGCAACGTCGCCTTCGCGCTGCGCACGAACAGTCTGGACGCCTGGAAGCTGTCCAGCCTGCACCGGAGCATCGACTACTCGGCCTGGCCCATGGCGGCCTACACGCTGGCGCTGCACGAGCGCTTCGGACGCTACCCCCGCTACGTGATCGGCCTGAGCAGCGACGGCCCCGACCGCTTCTTCCAGAGCTACGACTTCGTGGCGATGAGCAAGGCCGTCCTGGAGACGATGTGCCGCTACATGGCGGCGCGGCTCTTCGACGAGGACTGCCGCGTCAACATCGTCCGCAGCCGCCTGGTCCGAACGGAGAGCTTCGACGCGACCTTCGGCCGAGAGTTCCACGACTACCTGGTCCAGCAGGGCATGGACGACTGCTACACGACGCCGGATGCCCTCGCCGATGTCGTCGTCGCGCTGTGCAGTGGCCTCATGGACTGCGTCAGTGGCCAGGTCATCATGGCCGATCGAGGGTTCGGCTTCATCGACAGCCTCATGGGCATTCGCGAGCGCGCAGCAGTGCGCAAGGAGAAGAGATGAGCAACAACGCCACACAGCACGTCTTCGAGGTGGTCCGCAAGCACCTGGTCGACATCGTCCCCGACATCGACCCCGACGACGTCCTCCCACACGCCAGCATGAAGGAGCTGGGCGCCAACAGCCTCGACATCGTCGAGGTCGTGAGCTGCGCCATGCGCGAGCTGCGCGTGCGGGTCCCGCGCTCCGAGCTGGCCGACCTCAAGGACATCGGCGGGCTGGTCGACCTGCTCGCCCGCCAGGTCGAGGCGGCGTAGCGACCGCGCCTGCCGTGTCGCGCCCCCGGGGTCGGGTCCACCCGGGGCGCGACAGGTCGTGGCTCCCGCCGGGGCCTCATCCGTGGGATGATCGCCTCCAGCCTAGGGAGCACGCCATGACCGACCCCGAAGAGAGAGCGCCCGACGGCGCCGATCGAGCCGCTTCGAGCGGGGACGACAGCGGCGCGCCGCGCCGCGCGCTGCCCGACACCGCCGTCCCCAGCAGCGGCCCGCCGTGGGTGCTGATGCTGGCCGCCGCCGCCTTCCTCGCCCTCGGTGCGGGGGTGGTGATCTCGAATCTCAGCCCCGAGTCGGCCGACGACGCAACCCCTGCCGGAGGCGCCGACGACGCCCCCGCCGCCGCGACCGGCCCGCCGGTGCACCTCACGCTCTTCGCCGAACACGACGGGGAAGCCGTCGAGCTGCCCGAGGGCGTCCAGCTCACGGTCGGCGACACGGTGATGTTCGAGCTGTCGGCCGACAAGCCCGCCGATGTGCGCGTCTGGGTCGAGGTCCCCGGCATGCTCCCGCAGGAGCTGGGCACCTTCCCCGCCACCGCCGACGCCGCCATGCTGTCCACCGACGACGACGACGGCTTCCTGGCGTGGACGATCGGCAACGAGGGGACCGCGATCTTCAAGGCCAGCTCGACACCCTCGGGCTGCCCGGACGGCGCCTGCGACAGCTTCGTGGTCAGCGTGGTGCCGGCGGGGGGGTAGGGGGCATCGTGGCCACCACCGCCGTGGCAACCACGATCGTCGTGGCCGCCATCTCGCAGCCCCTCAGTCATCCTCCAGCATCCGCCGAGGCGGGTCGTCGAGGTCATCGAACTGCCCGTCGCGCACGGCCTTGAAGTACAGGAAGAGGAAGGTGCCGCCGATGGCGAGGGCTGCGGGGATCAGGAAGAAGAGCGCGTTCACGAGGGCCTCGGACCGGGGGCGGGCTGCGCGGTCAGCCGGCGACGCACCCGCCGGTCGACGGAGAGGGCACCGGCGATGACGAGGCCGCTGGACAGCGGCATCAGCACCGCAGCGACCAGCGGATTGACGAGACCGGCGAGCGCGAGGCCCACAGCGACGACGTTGTAGACCACCGAGCGCCAGACGCCCACCCGGGTCACGCGATCGGCGGCCCGGGCGGCGACGAGTCCGGCCCGCAGCGCGGCCAGCTCTCCGCCGAGCAGCACGCCATCGGCGACCAGCACGCTGCTGGCGGCGCCCTGCCCCATGGCGATGCCGACGTCGGCTTCGGCGAGGGCGGGGCCGTCGTTGAGCCCATCGCCGACGAAGAGCACCGTGTGGCCCTCGGCCCGGCGGGCGGCGATCCAGCGGGCCTTGTCGTCCGGGTGCTGGCCGGCCAGCACGGTGTCGATGCCGGCTTGTTCCGCGATGGCGGCGGCGACGTCGGAGTGATCGCCGGTCACCAGCGCGAGCTGCAGCCCCGGGCGGTCCGTCCGGAGGGCGGCGAGGGCGTCGGCCACGTCTGGCCGGATCCGGTCCCGCAGGTGGATGCTGCCCGCAGCACGCTCCTGGCCCCCGGTCCGCTCCACCAGCAGCACGACTCCGGGCCCGCCGCTGCGCAGCAGCCAGTCGCGGCCGTCGACCTGGCCGGCGATGCCCTGCCCCGGCCGCTCCTCGATGTCCTCGCCCAGCGGCAGGGCGATGCCGCGGGCACGGGCTTCGTCGACGATGGCCAGCGCCAGAGGGTGCAGGCTGGCGCGCTCGATGCCAGCGGCGATGCGCAAGACGGCGGCGTCGGCGGCGACCACCCGCGGCCGTCCCCAGGTCACGGTCCCCGTCTTGTCGAAGGCGACGAGATCAACCTGGGCCGCACGTCGGACGGCATCCCCGCTGCGCAGCAACAGCCCGCGGCGGGCCGCGGCGCCGAGGCCGGCGTGGGCGGCCAGCGGCGCGGCCAGGGCCAGGGCGCAGGGGCAGGCGACGACGAGCACGGCGATGGCGGCTTCCACGGCCGTCGAGACGTCGGCCAGCGCCCACCAGGTCAGCAGGGTGGCGCCCGCCACGAGCAGGGTGAGGCCGACGAACCACGGGGCCAGCCGGTCGGCGGCGGTCGGGGAGGGAGGCCGGGAGGCGGCGTCGCGCAGCGCGTCCGTCATGCGGGCGAGCATGCTGTCGGCGACTGCGGCGTCCACTTCCACCCGCAGGCTGCCCTCGACCAGCACCCCGCCGGCCACGACCACGTCTCCGGGCCCGACCCGGACCGGCTCGGACTCTCCGGTGAGCAGGCTCTGCTGCACGGCCCCGGTGCCGGACAGGACGGTACCGTCGGCGGCGATCTCCTCGCCCGATGCGACCTCGACCCGGTCACCCGGCTGCAGGGCCGTGGGCTCTACCTCCTCGATGCCAGTGGGCGTGATGCGGCGGGCGAGGGAAGGCGCTTCAGCGGCGAGGGCCTGGGCGGCTTCTGCGGCCCGGCGGCGCCCGCGCTGTTCGAGGACGCGCCCGACCAGGAGCAGCGCCACCAGCATGCTCATGCTGTCGAGCCAGCCATCCCGGCCCGAGAACGTCGCCCACACGCCGTGGCCGTACATGCCACCGACGGCGATGGCGATGGGCAGGTCCATGTGCAGGACCCGCGCCCGCAGCCCCGCCCAAGCCCCGCCGAAGAAGGGGGCGGCCGAGTACAGCGCGATCGGCGTGGCCAGCGCCAGCGTCACCCAGCGGAACAGGGTCGCGAAGCGGGCGTCCATGCCGGACGCCCACCCCAGGTAGACCGCCGCGGCGATCATCATGATGTTGGCCGCGCCGAAGGCCGCGACGCCCAGGCGGCGCAGCAGCACGCCATCATCGGCGGGGGCGGCGTCCACCGCCCGCGGGCGGTAGCCCAGGCGGCTCACGCGCTCGAGCGCCTGGACGAGGTCGCCCCGGGCCGGGTCCCAGCGTACCCGCGCGACCCCGGTGCCGTAGCTGACGTGGGCTTCGGTGATACCCGGCGTCTCTTCCAGCACCCGCTCCGTCACCCAGGTGCAGGCTGCACAGCGCAGCCCGTCGACGTGGAGCACCGCTTCGAGCTGCCCGCCGGCCGCTTCCACGCGCTGGATGCGATCCCAGCCGGCACGCCGACGCAGGGTCGGCCGAGGCGCTGGCGCGTCACGGCGCTCGAAGTACCGATCCAGACCGGCGCCATGGACCATGCCCCACGCCGCTTCGCAGCCGGAGCAGCAGAACACCTGCCGATCGCCCGCAGACGCCTCGACCTCGGTCCCGCACCATGCACAGGGGACCGGCTCCAAGGCCACCGCGGCTTGATCCACAGCCGAGGACGACACCCCGCTCAGCGGGGGATCGCCTCGTAGCTGTCGACCACCTTGACGGGGTTGTCGAGGGCCACGTACAGGAAGAAGAGGTTGACCCCGACCACGGTCGCGACCACCAGTCCCAGGCCGACTGCCCAGCGCATCAGTTCACCTCCTCGGCACCGCTCTTGAACGTACCCGCGATGGACACCCGATCGAAGTCGCTCTGAAGCTCCAGCTCGAAGGGGATGGTCCGGTCGTGCACCTGGTCGGCCGGCAGACGGATCGCCACCGGCACCTTGACCGACTGCATCGACGCGACCTTGACGGGCGGGACGACCAGCTCGGCGCCGTCGAGGCCCACCAGGCTGACATCGACCAGCGCCGCGCTGGTGTCGCTGGTCCCCTGGTTGTTGGTCACCTGCAGGAAGAAGGTGTTGCGGATCATGCCGTCGTCGTCGACCTGGTAGAGCGTGCCCGGCACGCGGTTGAGGTTGACGGCGAGGTCGTGCCGGCTGCCCATGAGGGCCGTGAAGGCCACGGCCAGCACACTGAGCAGGGTCGCGTAGACCAGGGTCCGCGGGCGCAGGAAGTGCTTCTTGTTGCCTTCTTCCGCCGCGAGGCTGCTGTAGGCGATGAGAGGTGCCGGCAGGTTCATCTTGGCGGCGACGCCCTCACACGCGTCCACGCAGCGACCGCAGGAGATGCACTCGAGCTGGAAGCCGTCCCGGATGTCGATGCCCGTCGGGCAGACCGTGACGCACTTGTTGCAGTCGATGCACAACCCGTACTGGTCGTCGGGGTGGGTCCGGCGTTCCTTCTTGTTGCCCCGGGGTTCCGCGATCCGGACCCGGTACATGACGTTGAGGCTCTGGTCGTCGGTCAGCGCGCCCTGGAAGCGGGCGTAGGGGCACAGGTAGTTGCAGAACTGCTCACGGAACCAGGCGAAGTCCCAGAACCAGAAGAAGGCGAAGAAGGCAGTGACGCCGTAGGCCCCCTGGCTGGCCTTGCCGACCCACAGCAGGCGCGGGTCCTCGAAGAAGCCGAGGAAGGCGAGGCTGACCGCGACGGCTACGACCGCGTAGAGCGCCCAGCTCGGCAGCTTCTTGCCCCACCAGGCCGCCGACCACTTCTTCTTGTCCAGCGCCATCCGCTTGCCGCGGTCACCCTGGATGAGCCGTTCGAGCGGGCGGATGATCTCTTCGAGGAACACCGTCTGGGGGCAGGCGTAGCCGCACCAGATCCGCCCGTACAGCGACGTGAAGAAGAACAGGCCGAAGGCCGCGAACAGCAGGAGCAGGACGATGAAGATCGCATCCTGCGGCGAGAACGTCGCCCCCAAGGCGTACAGTCGCCGCCCCGGCAGGTCGAAGCGCAGCAGCGGACGGCCACCGATGTTGATCCAGGGGACCACCACCAGGAAGGCCATCAGCGCGACGCCCGTCCAGCGGTGGAGCTTCTGGAAGCGCCCGCTGACCTTGCCAGCGTACACCCAGTCGCGATGTCCGTCCGTCGTCTGTCCGATGACAGCCATGGCCTGGCTCCTTGGTGGCGGAGCAGCCGCCGCCTACTGACCGCCGCCCGCCTGGTGTACGAATGCGGAGACCTTGGCGACCTTCTCCGGGCCCAGGATGGGGCCCCAGGGAGGCATACCCTTGTCCGCCACGCCATTCGTAACCGTCTGGATGATGTCGTCACGGGTGCCGCCGTGGATCCACTCGGCGTCGGTCAGATCAGGGCCGATGCCGCCGTGGAGGTCCGCGCCGTGGCAGGCCACGCAGTTGGTCTCGAAGATGGCCTTGCCCTCGGCGACGACGTCACCGGTGACCTCCATGTTGGCCACGTCTTCGGCCGACATCTGCGGCCACTTCTCGGCGGCCGCCGCCATCTCGGCCTGGTATTCGCCCGCCTGGGAGCGGTTGGCCACCATGTGGTAGTGGATGCCGTAGGCCGGCGACCACGCCACGGTGAACAGGAACAGCCCGAGCCACCAGCGCGGCAGGCGGTTGTCGTATTCCTCGATGCCGTCGGCTTCGTCTGCATGTCCGAGGATCTGGTCGGGGACGTACTGGTCGCTCATCGAGAACCTCCGCGGGTGAAGCGCCAGCCCTTGCCCTCGTCGTCGTCGAGGGGGGCGCGCGCCATCTCGTCCATGTGTCGCTTGTTGGAGGGCCACCACGCCCAGGCGGCGTACCCAAGGAAGAAGAGGAAGAAGACGACGGTCATCACCGCAAGGAGCCCGCCACCCTCGGCAGCGTTTCGCGCGGCTTCGATGACCGGGTTCACTGGGCCGACTCCTGCGCGTCGATCGCCGGCCGACCGTCCGTGCCCATGCGCTGCAGGTAGGCGATCAAGGCGACGACTTCCTCGTCACCCTGCGCGTCGGCGCCCGCCTTGCTGAGGCTGGCCACGATCTGCTGGGACTGGGCCTTCATGGCGTCGCCCGCGCCCTGGATGTCCGCGTCGCTGTAGGGGACACCCAGCGTCTGCATGGCGGTCATCGACGCCTGCGCGTCTTCCACGCTCCAGGTCTTCTCGTACAGCCAGGGGTAGGGCGGCATGATGGAGCCCGGCGAGGTGCTGCGCGGGTCCTTCATGTGCTCCCAGTGCCAGGCGTCCGGGTACTTCTTGCCGACCCGCATCAGGTCGGGGCCGATGCGCCGCGAGCCGAGCTGGAAGGGGTGATCGTAGGCGTACTCGCCGGCACGCGACCAGGGGCCGTAGCGCAGGGTCTCGCTGCGGAAGGGGCGCACCCACTGGCTGTGGCAGTTGTAGCAGCCCTCGCCGATGTAGATGTCGCGGCCGACCAACTCCAGCGGGGAGTAGGGTTCCACGCCGTCCAGCGACTCGGGGCCGGTGTTGATGTTGTACATCGGCACGATCTCGGCGAGCCCGCCGATGCTGATCCCCACGGTGACCAGGACGGCGAAGAGGGCGCTGCGGTGCTCGAGGGCCTGACGGTGCCAGCTCGGGTTGGTTTCCTTGCTCATGGCAGTCTCCTTCACTTCGCCACGGCGGGCTGCGCTGCGGCGGCCGGCGCGTTCTTGACGGTCATGATGACGTTCCAGCAGCACATGAGCATGCCGGTGAGGTACGACAGGCCGCCGACCAGCCGGATCCAGTAGAAGGGCATGAGCTGCTGAACGGTGTCGAGGAAGGCCGGGTACTGGAGCTGGCCGCCCTCATCGAAGGCGCGCCACATCAGGCCCTGGGTGATGCCGGCCGCCCACATGGCGACGACGTAGAGCACGATGCCGATGGTCGCGATCCAGAAGTGCAGGGTCGCTGCCTTCACACTGAACAGCTCGGTCTTCCACACCCGCGGGACCAGCCAGTAGATCATGGCGAAGGCCGCCATGCCGACCCAGCCCAGCGCACCACTGTGGACGTGACCGATGGTCCAGTCGGTGAAGTGCGACAGCGAGTTGACGGCCCGGATCGACATCATCGGGCCCTCGAAGGTGCTCATGCCGTAGAAGGTCACGGCGACGGCCCAGAACTTGACGATGGGGTCGGTGCGGAGGCGATCCCAGGCGCCGCGCAGGGTGAGCAGGCCGTTGAGCATGCCGCCCCAGGAGGGGGCGATGAGCATCACGCTGAAGATCATGCCCAGCGTCTGCGCCCAGTCGGGAAGCGCCGAGTACAGGAGGTGATGGGGACCGGCCCAGATGTAGAGGAAGATCAGGGCCCAGAAGTGGATGATCGACAGTCGGTAGCTGAAGACCGGGCGCTGCACCGACTTCGGCAGGAAGTAGTACATCAGGCCGAGGATCGGGGTGGTCAGCAGGAAGCCGACGGCGTTGTGGCCGTACCACCACTGCACCAGGGCGTCGGTCATGCCCGCGTAGAGCGGGTAGGAGCGCGTCAGCGTCGCCGGGACGGCGAGGCTGTTGACGATGTGCAGCACGGCGATGGTGATGACCATCGACATGTAGAACCAGATCGCCACGTAGAGGTGCTTGACCTTGCGGATGGCGATGGTGCCGAAGAAGTTGATGGCGAAGACGACCCAGATCAGCGCGATGGCGATGTCGATGGGCCAGATCAGCTCGGCGTACTCCTTGCCCTGGGTGAGCCCCATCGGGAGCGTGATGGCCGCCGAGACGATGATGAGCTGCCAACCCCAGAAGTGGATGTTGGACAGGAGGTCGTTGAACAGCCGGGTCTTCAGCAGCCGCTGGAGGCTGTAGTAGACACCCGCGAAGATGAAGTTGCCGGTGAAGGCGAAGATCACGGCGTTGGTGTGCAGCGGCCTCAGCCGACCAAAGGTCGTGAACTCGAGGCCGAGGTTCGCCGGCCACCAGGCGAGCTGCAGGGCGAGGATGACGCCCACCAACATGCCGACAACCCCGAAGACCAGGGTCGCGACGAGGAACTTCTTGACGATGGCGTCGTCGTAGTCGACGGCGCTGAGCTGTGCAGAGTCAGCGTTGGGCTCAACGGACACTGAGTGCCTCCAGGTCAGTCCCGCCCGGCTTGAGCAAGTTTCGTGCCATGTGCGACGCACGGCCCCCTCGGGAATTTCACCGACCCGGGTGTGGAAGATCCCCCACCGAGTCGTGCGCTTTGACACAGGCGCCGGACAGACCCGCCGCGCTGGTCCGACCCCGCAAAGTTGGTATGCAGATTGCAAACAGGGCCGCTCGATGTCCCCTGTCGCCGCCACCATCACCGGAGCAGCGCTCGCCGGTCTTGCCGGTAGTCCCCACTGCGTCGGCATGTGCGGGGGCTTCGCCGCCGCCGTGGGCGACCGCCCCGCCAGCACGCTGGCCTGGTCGCTCGGCCGCCTGAGCACCTACGCCCTGCTTGGCGCAGCGGCCGGCGCCACCGCCGGCGCGCTGCCGCTGCCGACAGAGCTGGGCTTGCTGCTGGCCTTCCTCATGTTGCTGTGGTTCGCCGCCAGCCTCGCCGCGCTGCCGCTGCCCCGCCTCCCCGTGCCGTCCCGGCTGCTGGCGGTCGGGGCGCGCGTGCTGCGCCGTGGGGACCTGCCCTCTCGCTATGCCTTCGGCCTCGTCACGGGCCTGCTGCCCTGCGGGCTCGTCTACGCCGCGCTCTCCCTGGCGGTCGCCACGGCGGACCCGCTCGCGGGCGCCCTGTCCATGGTCGCCTTCGGCCTGGGCACCCTGCCAGCGCTGGCGCTGGCCACGGCCGGCCTGCGCCGCATCGTGGCCGCGTCTCTCTTCCGGCGCCGCCTGCTGGCGCTGGCCGTGCTGATCGTGGGGGTTGGTACCTTGCTCGACCGCGCCCGGATCGCGGACATCGTCGCCCCGACGGCCGGCTCCGCAGCAACCCAGGAGGTGGCCGGTGCCACGGTCCGCCGCTGAGCGCTGGGAGCACTTCGGTCTCCTGATGGGATACACGCGCCCCGTCGGAGACCCCGTGCAGCAAGTCGAGGAGCTGAAGGCCTGGATCGACTTCGGCGACGCCGATGTCGAGCACCTGCGTCGGCTCCGCGGGCTGGCCGTGCCGCACCTCGAAGCGATCGCGACCCGCTTCTACGACGCCATCAAGCGGGCGCCGCAGGCCAACGCGGTCTTCGAAGACGAAGCCCAGGTCAAGCGCCTGCACGGCAGCATGCAGCGCTGGCTGCTCGCCCTCCTCACCGGTCCCTACGACGCCGAGTGGGCGCACCGAAGCCAGCACATCGGCCAGGTCCACGTCCGGGTCGGCCTGCCGGAACGCTACATGTTCGCGGCGATGAACCTGATCCGTCAGGATCTCTGCGCCATCGCCCACAGCCTCGAAGACACCGCAGCTTCCCAGGCCACCTGCACGGCCATCAACAAGGTCACGGACCTCGAGCTGTGCCTGATGACGGGCGCCTACCACGAAGCCCACAACGACCAGCAGCTCCGCAGCCTCGAGCAGATCATCGTCGAGCACCTGCCGGTCCACGTCCTCGTCCTCGACCAGGACCTGCGGGTGACCAGCGCGACGCGGCCGCAGGGTCGGATCTTCGACGACGGTGCGCGGCCGGGGCTTCCATACACCGCCTTCCTGCCACCAGAGCTGGTCGTCACGGCCGACCTGGACACCACGATCCGCACAGCGCGGGCCTCGAACAAGGTCCAGGTGCTGCCGCACGTCCAGCTCGCTGGTCCCCCCACGCGCCACTTCCGGATCACGGTGCTGCCCCTGCAGCACCAGCTGGCCCGCATGCTGCTGCACGTCGAAGAGCTCACCGACGTGCTCGACGCCCAGGCCCGCGCCCACCAGGCCGAGAGCCTCGCCCGCATCGGCGCCATGGCCGCCCAGCTCGCCCACGAGATCCGCAACCCCATCGCCGGGATCAGCGGAACGCTCCAGGTCATCGTCAACGGCCTGGACAAGGACGACCGCCGCGCGGTCATCCTCACCCGGGTGCAGGACCAGGTGCACCGCCTCGACCGACTGGTGCGCGATCTGCTGCAGTACAGCCGCCCCAGCGAGCTGGCCATCGCCCCCACGACCCTGTCGGCCCTGGCCGAAGAGGGGCTCCGCCAGGCCGCCGTCGACGCCGAGCTCGAGCTGCTGGCGGACCACGAGCTGCTCACCGATGCCGGGGCCGTGCAGCAGATCCTGGTGAACCTGCTCCAGAACGCGCGCGACGCCGCCGGAGAGGGGGGCTGGGTCGGCCTGCGCGTCGGCCCGGGGATCGAGCTGCGCGTCATGGACGACGGCCGCGGCGTGCCGCGGGAGCTGCGTGACACGCTGTTCCAGCCCTTCGTCAGCAGCAAGGCCAAGGGCACCGGCCTGGGCCTGGCCATCTGCGAGCGCCGCGCCCAGGAGATCGGCGGGGCGCTGGACCTCTACCACGGGCCCATGAGCTGGCCCGACGGTCGGCGGCGGGGCGCGGTCTTCCGCCTGCGGCTGCCGTCGGCACCTCGGCGCTAGTTCGCGGGCGAGGTCCCGATCAGGCGTCCAGCCCGTACTTCTCCATGCGGTAGCGGAGCTGGTAGCGGGTCAGCCCCAGCAGCCGGGCGGCGGCGGACTGGTTGCCCTCGGTGCGTGCGAGGGCCTGGTCGATGAGGCTGCGCTCGACCTCATCGAGGACGACACCCTCTTCCGGCAGCACGAAGCCCCGGGTCTGGCCGTTGCGCAACGAGTGGCGGACCTCGGCCGGCAGGTGGCCCAGCTCCACGCGGTCTTCGACTTCGAGGATCACCATGCGCTCGATGACGTTGCGCAGCTCGCGGACGTTGCCGGGCCAGGAGTACTCCTGCAGCCGGGCCATCGCTTCTTCGGAGATCTCCCGGACGTCGCGCCGGTACTCGCGGTTGAAGCGCGACACGAAGTGCTCGACGAGCGCCGGGATGTCCTCGCGGCGCTCGCGGAGCGGGGGGACCTGCAGGCGGATCACGTTGAGCCGGAAGTACAGGTCTTCGCGGAAGCTGCCCTCCGCCACGCGCTGGCTGAGGTCCCGGTGGGTGGCGGCGATGACGCAGGCATCGAGCGTGAGGCTGGCCGAGCCGCCCACCCGACGGAAGCGCCGGTTCTCGAGCGCGCGCAGCAGCTTGGCCTGCATGCTCGCGCTCATCTCGCCGATCTCGTCGAGGAAGACGGTCCCGCCACGGGCCAGCTCGAACAGGCCGCGCCGGGTGGAGCGGGCGTCGGTGAAGGCGCCCTTCTCGTGACCGAACAGCTCGGACTCGATGAGGTTCTCTGGCAGGCTGGCGCAGTCGACCTCCATGAAGGGCCCATCGCCGCGGGGGCCCCGCTCGTGGATGGCGTTCGCCACGAGGTCCTTGCCCGACCCCGACTCGCCCATGATGAGCACCGTGGGCGCGTCGATGTCTTCGAGCCGCTGCAGCGAGCCGAACAGGCGCCGCATGGCGGCCGAGTCGCCGATGATGTTGGCGTAGGCCGGGGCGCGCTGGCCGCGGAAGTAGTGGACTTCGTTGCTGAGCCGCTCGGCTTCGAGCACGCGCTCGACCTGCATCGTGATCTCGCGCAGGTCGAAGGGCTTGGTGAGGTAGGCGCGGGCGCCGAGCTTCGTGGCTTCCACGGCGGAGTCGACGGCCCCGTGGGCGGTCAGCACGATGACCGGCGCCGGGTCGTCGCGTTCGCGCATGCGGCGGAGCAGCTCCAGCCCGTCCATGCGCGGCATCTTGAGGTCCGTGATGACCAGGTCCGGCGCGTGCTCGCGGGTGGCATCGAGGGCGGCTTCGCCGTCGGCCGCTTCCGTCGCGGAGTAGCCCTCGCTGCGGAGGTGCTCGCAGAGCGACCAGCGGATCAGCTCCTCGTCGTCGACGATGAGGATGTGGGCGCGTCTGGCCATGCTCGGGGCTCCGGGGCTGTCGCTGAGGCGCAGGGCGTGTCGACACCTCGCGATCCTGTACCTACTACGGCGCCTCGACCTCGCCAGTCACCGGCTCCTCCGCGGGCGCCGGTTGCTGCGCGGCGTCAGCTTCCGGGGATGAGGGCGAAGCGCCCTCGCCCTCTGGCGGTCCCGCAGCGTCACCCTGCTCCTTGGGCGGCTCCACCCCCCCCTCGGGGGGCGGCGGCACGGCCTCGGGTTCCTCGCCCAGCCAGTTGCCGCCCTCCGGCGCGGGGCCGAAGGCGCTGGTGCCGTCGCTGGGATCGCCCGCCACGAGGTCGAAGACCGCCATCATGTAGTGGGTCGGCATCTCCTTGAGGGGGAGCGTGACCTCGCGCGAGGCCAGGGGCAGCCACGCCGGCATGACGTCCCGACCCTTGCGCACCGGCGCGCGGACCTCGATGGTGATCTCGGGGGCGATCCTGAGCCGCTCCTCGACCGCCCGCACCGCGGCCTGGAAGCGAAGGGCGCCCGTCCGCGGGTCCTGCACCCAGTAGCCGCGCTCGTGCACGATGATGAGCTGGTAGCCAGCACGGATCAGGCGGGCGAGGTCCTGCTCCTGCACGTCGCTGAAGTCCGGCGGCTTGTCGCGCGTCGGCCGCGACACCCGCTCCAGCCCGCGCTCCAGGCCCGGGATGCGCGGGTCGCTCGACGCCAGGCGACGCATCAGCTCGCCGGCCTCTCCGCCGCCCTGCTGGCGGAAGATGGGCGGCACCGCCGAGATCGTCGCCCAGGACCGGTAGACCTTGCGGTGGTGGAGCGTCTGGTAGAAGGCCAGCAGGTCCTGCTGCTCGAACAGCGGCAGCTCGACGATGCCACCCTGGCGCTCCCGCTTCGTGAGATCGCGGTACCACTGCGGCGCTTCGTAGGGCACGACCTCGACGGGGACACGCCACCGGAACAGGCGCCCGTGGGCAAGCTCCACCGTCTCGATGTCGAACTGGTAGAAGCACTGGAAGATGGTGAACGCCAGCGCCAGCGGCGCCAGCACACGCCGGAAGGCCGGTCGCGCCCGGTCCATGGCGATGGCCACCAGGACCACGCTTGCCACGACCATCATTCCCGCCAGGCGGTAGGGCCCGAACATGCGGCTCATGCCAGGGATGAACTGGTACATCAGCGTGTACGGCAGGCGCACGACGAAGTCACCGAGGCGGACCACCTCGCTGGTGTCGCGCATCGCGCCGAGCTTGAGGAAGGGGCCCAGCGTGCCGAGGTAGAAGAAGCCCCAGGTCGCCAGCCAGCGCCAGCCCGTGCGGTGCAGCGGCACCATCAACACGCCCATGAAGAAGACGATGAGGGGCATCGCCCGGGCGCCGTGGAAGGGGTTGACGACGTAGTCCGCCGGCCAGGCCGAGTTGATGTTGCGGTGCAGGCTGGCCAGCAGGTTGTCTTCGATGGTGTTGGGGAACTCCGGCGCCGTCGCGATGACGTCGTAGTCGGGGAAGGGCAGGAAGAGCGTCACCTCCGGCAGGTTTCCGACGCCGCCGCCCTCCATGCCGCCCTCCTCGGCCGATGCGAAGTAGGGCATCAGGAACAGGAAGACGCCCACGGCGGCCACCACGGCCGCGGGGATCACCCAGCGCAGCGCCCGCTTGAGGTTCGGCTTGCTGCGCAGCAGCCAGCCGGCCACCCAGATCAAGCTGAAGATGCCGGCGAACATCCCGTAGAACCAGTAGAACGCCGCGACCGCCGTGTACGCCATGCCCACCAGCACGCCGTCGAGGGGCTTGCTGGTGCGCGCCGCCCGCTGCAGGGTGATGGGGTACAGCAGCAGCCACCACAGCATGACCTGCCGCAGACCGGTCTTGTTGATGTCCTGGAAGACCAGCGGGTTGATCATCGCGACGGTGGCTGCCGTCATGGCGACCAGCGGCGACCGCGTGAAGCTGCGGGCCAGGGCGTACCCGCACATGCCGTTGCCGGCGATGATGATCATCACCTTGAAGGTGTGGTGTTCGGGAAAGCCCACCAGCTTGTCGAGCGGGTAGCTCAGGGTGAGCACGTCCATGATGTTGCCGGTCTCGGGGTGCCGCCCCAGCGAGACCAGCAGCTTGAAGTGTTCCCACCACGGCAAGCCGGAGACCCGCAGCGCTTCGACCTCCTGGAAGTGCCACCACTGCCGCCACAGCCAGCCGCCGAGCTCGCCGGACCCGATGACGACGTCGTCGAGGTACTGCACGGCGGGCCAGGTGACGGCCACGGCCACGGCCACGCTCAGCAGGAGCGCGAGCAGCAGCTCGGCGAGGGCGCGTCCGGTCTTCACGGCACCTCCTCGGCCCCATCCCGGCTGTCGGCGAGGACCGGCGACAAGGTGTAGACCAGCAAGCGGTCATCGGTCCAGCGGGTCGGTTCTCCGTAGAGCGCGGTCAGCAGCGCTTCGACCCGGTCGCGCTTGAAGCCCGGGTACATGGCTTCGTGGACGACGATGTAGCGATAGCCCTGCCGACGCAGCACGTCGGCCGCCACGACGAGGTCGAGCTCCGGGTACATCGGCGGCGCCGTCCAGGCGCGTTCCGCCTCGAGTCGGATGAGGGTGGCGGTCAGGCGGTTGTCGATGAGCGGCGCGGGCATCGGGTCGTTGAGACCCCAGGGGATCGGTCGGTGGTGCGCCGACTGGAACCACACGTAGACGGCGCGCTCGAGGTTGGGGACGGTGAGCGGGAGATCGAGGACCGCCCCTGGCGTCGGGTCTTCCCGCATGGCCAGGTAGGCGTCGGGGATGCTGGCGTCGCCCGCGGGGATCGGCAGGCGCGCCGGAGAAGCGATGGCCGTCTCCATCAGCAGGCTGGCGCCCAGGACAGCCGCCACACCCCCGCGGACGAGGAGCGAGCCCCGGCGCGTGAGGTGCCGGAGGCCACCGGCGGCCGACACGGCGAGCGCCAGCGAGACCCCGGTCGTGAAGCGGAAGGGGTGGCTGATCCGATCGAACAGGGGGAAGGCCTTGAAGAAGGCGAGGAAGGGCAGGGGGATGCGGTGCCCCATCACGGTGCGGTAGTCCCCACCGACGTTGAGGTAGGGCCCGAGCGCAAACAGGAAGAAGATGATGCCCAGCCACAACCAGGGCGCCAGCTCGCGGTGCCGGCGAGTCGCGGCCCAGGCAAAGGCCGTCAGCAGGATCAGGGTCCAGCCGAGGTAGATGACGATGAGCAGCTCTTCGCCGTAGAGCGCCTTCAGGTCGGGGCTGGGGATCTTCGTGGGCATGAAGAAGGCGGCCAGGTCGGTCACGTTGTGGCGCAGCAGGGACCGCCAGACGAATTCCGGGTCGCGGGTGACGACGGCGTCCTCCGCCGACAGCGACGCCCGGAAGACCACGAGCAGCGGGATCACCAGGGCGAGCGCCACAGCCGCCGAGACCGAGACGCGGGGCAGGAAGGAGCGCCAGGCCACGACCAGGCGCTGCCCGAGGGCCCTCCAGGCGAGGAGCACGACCCCGGCGAGCGCCGCCAGCAGGCCGTAGTACCAGCTCGTGAGCATGGTCATGCCGCCGAGCAGGCCCAGCAGCAGCGCCCGCCGCCAGGTGGCCCGATCCATCAGCCGCAGCAGCGCCCACAGGGTGAGTGGCAGCCAGCCGGCGCAGACCGTCTCGGAGATGCCGTTGTAGGTCTGGCCGAGCAGGTGGGGTGCCGCGCCGTAGGCGACGAGCGCGATGGCTGCGGCGATCCCGTCGCCGGTGACCCGCCGGGCCAGCAGCCAGGCGCCGAAGCCCGACAGCGTCAGCCCGAAGATCACCGTGGCGTTGTAGGCGGCGGCCGGGCCCAGGGTCCGCGTCACCGGCAGGAACATCAAGGCCTGGATCGTGTCGATGTAGAAGAGCGTGCCACCGCCGGGGTGGTTGATGAGCTCGGTCTGCAGCGGCCAGCGCCCGCGTTCCAGCTCGTAGCCCACCCACCAGTGGCCCCAGATGTGGTTCCAGGTGTCGTTGCCCGGGTGTCCGACGACGTACTGCGTGGGGTGCAGGGCGACGGGCCAGGTCACCGCCAGGGCGAGCACCAGGGCCAGCGCCGCCGCCAGCCAGGGTCCCAGCCGGGTGAGCCGCGGGTCTGGCGCGCCAGCCGGCGGGCCCCACCGTCGCCGCACGGGTTCGGGCGGCCGTCGGGACGCGACGGCGTCGACGGGCGGTCCTTCCGTGCTCGTGGGCGAGGCCATCGGGTGCGGGTGCTCCATCAGCGGCGCGCCAGTGTACCCTGCCCGCCATGCCTGCCCGCCACCCACGCCGCCGACGCCCGGCCTCCCCGCCGCCAGGGAGCGGTGTGCTGCGTCGAACGGTGGCCGGCCTGCTGCTCGGCGGGCTGCTCTCGGCCTGCCAGTCCGACCCCCTGCCGCTGCCCACCCAGGCCGACGTCGCCGCGGCGGAGTCGGTCGCCCGGGCCGAGGGTGTCAAGCGACCCGCGCTCTACCAGCTCCTCTACGAAGCGCCGCTGCTGCCCCACAGCACTGCCCGGCAGCAGCGCCTCAAGATGCTCATCTGGATCCGGGAGATGGATCTGGGCGACAGCCAGCTCGCCCTGCTCGGCGATCTACGGGCTCTCGTCATCGAGCGCACCGCCCAGATCGACGCCGCAGAACGCGACGCCATCGCCCGCTACGCCGACGAGGAAGCCGAGATCCTCGACGCGCTGTGGGAGCGCATGGCGGCCGGCGCCCCCGCCGACGCTCCCGAGGTCGTCGAGCTGACGGAGCGCCTGTCGGGCCTGCAGCGGGGCAGCGACCGGGAACGCGAGCTGCTCACCCTCCGCATCGAGGGGATCCGGGCCGTGCTGCAGGCCGAGGGCGACTTCCTGCGCACGCTGTCACCCCGACAGGAAGCCCGCCTCGCCGACTCCCTGTTCTTCCTCCGCAACCTCCTCGACCCCGTGGGCAACCCCGACGACTTCCGGGCGCTCGTCGGGACGACCTACGAGAAGGGCGAGTACGCCGTGCTGACCCGTGGCCTGACCCGGTGGGCCCGGCAGCCGCTGAACATCGGCGGGCTGTGGTCGGACGACGAACCCCTCGCCGGCGGTGCGCTCCACGAAGCGCAGCGCGAGGTGCTGCTGTACCTGGCGCTGCTGGAGCCCGGCATGGACGAAGCCATCGACGCCGCCCGGACCCTCCTCGCCCAGGAGATCGAGCTGGAGCTCGAACCCGGCGCCGACGACACCGGCACCGCGCCCCAGGAAGCGCCCGGGGACCCGGACGCCCTGCCGAAGGACGCGCCACCTGCCGACACGCCGCCCGATGACGCGCCACCCGATGACCCAGCGCCTCTGGATGCGGCCCCGGCCGACGTCGACGGGCCGGGTCAGCCCGGGGCGGCCCCGCCACCGGGCGCATCGCCGCCACCGGGGGCAGCACCGCCGCCCTCGCCCTGAGCACCATCGGTCGGGAGTGCGTCTGCATCATCCGTCGGCGCCGCACCCTGCTCTGTTGGCGGCGTTCCGCCCGAGACGGCCGCTCCACCCTTCGCGACCGCGATCGCCGCGGCGCGGCGTTCAGGGTCGGACACGGCGATATCGAGCCGGCAGCGCGCCTCTCCCGTCTCGGGTTCCACCCGGATGGAGTGCACGTCGAGCCAGGAGTCCCGCCCACGCACGCGGATGGTCTCGACCATCTCGCTGCGCACGCTGGGCGGCCCGAAGCGGTCGACCTGCACGGAGTAGCCGATGCGATCGTCGTCTTCGACCGTGCGCTCCTTGCGCTCGCAGTGGGCGGAGCGGTGACCACCCTCTGCCGGCGGCGGGCACTCGGCGAGACCCAGGGGCAGGTTGTCCAGGCCGAAGTCGTGGGCGATCCCCTCGACCAGGGCCGAGCACTCGTTGCGGGCGGCGTTGCCGGTGCGCCCGATGGTGGCACCGCGGAAGTACACTTCGTCCCGGTAGAAGCACACCGAGGTGTGGTCAAACTTCGACGGGATCATCGCGAGCCCCTGCCCCGCCAGCTCGGCGCAGGCGACGTCGTCCAGGGCGACTTCGTCGGGCAGGGCCACGTCGTCGCCCGCCGGACCCTTGATGCCCTCGGGCAGCACGTTGCGGGCGGTGCCGAAGCGCAGGGCGGCGTTGCGGGCCCGCTCATCGACCAGGGAGACCACCTGCTCGACGAAGTCTCCGGGTGCTTCCTCGCGGCAGCCGGGCAGCAACAGCCCGGCCAGGGTGAGCGTCGACAGCATGGGCAGCGGCTCCCTCAGGCAGACCCTGCGGACGGAAAGGCCGCCGCCAGGACGGCGCGCTTGTCGACCACCCCGAGCAGCCTGTCGCCGTCGACCACCGGCAGCATGGTGAGGTGCTTCTCGACCATCAGGGTCGCAAGCTCGTCGAGCGGCGCCCCGGCGCCGACGGAGACGACATCGCGGGTCATGATCTCACCGACCGTGATCCCGGAGATCTTCTCCAGCTCGCGCTCGGCCTGCTTCCAACCCACCGGGATTACCGCGTCCATGAAGGTGAACAGCGTCGGCAGGTGCAGGCGCTTCTCCTTGTAGACGAGGTCCATGGCGGTGACGACTCCGACGAGGTGGCCTTCGTCCACCACGCAGGCGCCGTCGCGCCCCGCTTCCAGCAGCAGGCGGGCCAGCTCGCCGGCGCGTACGTCGGGCTCGACCGTCAGCGGCTGCGGGTCGAGGATGTCCTGGGCGGTCCTCATGGCGCCAGTGTAGCGTCTGGCGTGAACGCGTCGTCGGGGATGGGCACGCCTTCCCGCTCGAAGCGCTCCAGGATCCGGGGCCGGTGACCGGTGGCGGCGTAGTGGCCACGCATGATCCCGCGGCCCACGTCGGGCGGCACCCACGTAAAGACCTCCCGCAGGCCGATGCCGAGCATGGCGTCGGGATCGGCCACGACCTCGACGATGGAGGTGGCGCGCCGGACGCCATCGGAGTGCTGGTCGAGCTGGACGACGAGGTCCAGCCCCTGGACGACCTGCTGGGCCACGACCTGGGGATCTGCGCCGCGCCCGGCCATCATCGAGAGCTGCTCGAGGCGGAGCACCGCCTCCTGTGGGCTGCTGGCGTGGATGATCGCCTGCGAGCCCTGGTGCCCCGAGGTGATCGCCTGCAGGTAGTCGAGGACCTCGCGCCCGCGGATCTCGCCGAGCAGGATCCGGCTGGGGCGCATGCGCAGGCAGTTGCGGAACAGGGCCCCCAGCGAGATCTCGCCGCGCCCCTCGATGTTGGGCATGCGCCCCACCATCCGCACGACGTTGGGCTGGCCGAGGTGCAGCTCGAGCGTGTCCTCGATGACGATGATGCGCTCGACCGGATCGATGGCGGTGGCCAGGACCTCCAGCATCGTGGTCTTGCCGGTGCCGGTCGCACCCGAGTACAGCACCGCGGCGCCACGGCGGACCGCCTCGGCCAGGAACCAGGCCATGTCCGGGCTGAGCGTGCCCACCTCGACGAGGTCCGAGGGGACCTTCACCGGCCGGTTGAACTTGCGGATGGTGATGAAGGGTTCGTCGAGGACGACGGGCGGAACGCAGATGTTCACGCGGCTGCCGTCGGGCAGGGCGAGGTCCACCATGGGCTGGGCGATGTCGACCCGGGTGCCGGGGGCCAGCTCCAGGAGGCGCTCGATGGCGTAGCGCAGGCGGTCGGCGCTCTCGAAGCGCATCCCCGAGGGCTGTCGGACGCCGTTGCGCTCGATGAAGATGCGGTCGTGTCCGTTGACCAGGATCTCGGTGATGCTCGGGTCGGCCATCATCGTGGCCAGGGGCTCGAGGTAGTGCGCGGCAGTGGCTTGTGGCATGGGACCCTCCACACCTCTGGCCTAAGCGCGCCGCCGGGCGCGCCCATCCCCTGGGGCAAGCTGTCCGCCCCTTCCCTGCGAGGCGCGCCGGGGAGGCGGACTCGCCGGATCAGGGACGCCGCTGTCGCCAGTCCGACCAGCCCTCGGCGACCCCGCGAGCGCGATGCAGGCCACCCCCCTCTCGCGCGACCTGAGCCAGGGCCAGCCCGAGCACGACCGGCGTCCGCCAGCCACCGCCGACCAGCCGCAGGTGCCCGGAGACAGCGTGGCGCTGGGCCTGGCGGCCTTGTCGGTCGAGGCTGGCGCCGCCGAGGTGGCGACAGCGCGCAGCCGGGACGAGGACGCGGGCGAGCCCGCGGCGGGCGAGGTCAAGGCACAGGGCGAGATCCTCGAAGCCGTGGGCGTAGCCGATGTCGAAGCGCTCCGACGCCGCGACCAGCATGCAGGCGCCGGACAGGGCGTCCACTTCCAAGGGCGCGTCCGGGACCCGAGTCTGCTGGCGCACCCGACCCCACCAGCGCAGGGCGAGGCCCGCGGACTCCACGCCCGCGTCGCCGACCAGCACCGGCCCCACGGCCCCGACGCCGGGACGCCAGGCCGCCACGAGGGCAGCGAGGCAGCCCGGTTCGAGGACCGCGTCATCGTTGAGCAGCAGGACCAGCTGGGCGCCGAGCGCTGACGCCGCATGGGCCAGGCCGCGGTTGGCGGCTCGGGCGAAGCCCTCTTCGCCCGTGGTGTGCAGCAGCCCCACGCCGGCCGGCGGTTCCGGGGGGGCAGCCCCCTCCGGGCCGTCGAAGACCACGATCACCCGGTCCCCTGCTCCCAGTTGTGCCTCCACCGAGGCCAGGCAGCGCGCAAGCAGGTCGGCCCGGTGGTGGTGCGGAACGACGACGGCGACACGACACGCCGGGGTCGCACCCGGCGCTCCAGGCGCCGACGCTGTGGACACGCCTACAGGCCCCGCTGCGGTGGGGGCTCCTGCCGCTGCAGCTCGATGATGACGCCGTCAGCTCCGCCCTCCGTCTCCACCGGGTTGCCGGCGTACCATCCCGCGGGATCGAGGGGACCCGGCCGACCGTTGAGATCCTCGTCGACGTAGGCACCGATCCACACCTGCGGAGCGCTGACCGGGACCTGCACCGAGAAGGGTCCCGGACGCTCGATCTCGGCGACCGCGACCACCGAGGGGCGTGGGCCCTCAAGGTCCTTCTGGTCCCCGTCGAAGATGTCGATGCGCACCTTGCCCAGCTCGTAGTCGGCCAGGCGCACCTCGCCGCTGACGGTGACGCTGGGGCCGTCGGCACCCGGTGCGCCCGGCGCCGGTTCGTCGGGCGTGCCCGGTGGAGGGTCCGCCGCCCGCCCCGCCGGCGGGTCTTCTCCCTTGCCTGGGGGCGGTTCCGCGGGATCCCCGGGCGGTGGTGCCGGCGGGCTTCCGGCACCCGGTCCGCCGCCACCGGGGACGCCACCGCCGGCGTGCGCCTGCTCGCCGAGCTCGTCGGCACGCTCGAGGATCGGGTCGCGACCGCAGCCCACGGCGCCCAGGAAGAGCATCGACCCGAGCATCGTCCCGATCAGGGTGTTCATCCTTGCCTCCGACGAGGGTAGGCTGACCGCTGCCGCCACCCGTCCGCCGCCGCCGGCCGGACCCGGGAAGCTCCGACCGTCGACAACGCGGCCTATCATACGCCGGCTGCCACCCCGCACACCCCCGCCCGCCAGGAAGATCCCCGTGAGCACCCAACGCACGACCGCGACCAGCATGGTCCAGGCCGGCCTCAAGCCGGAGCTGCTGCTGATGGTCGCCAAGGTGTACGTGCCGGTGCTCTTCCCCGCGACCTTCCTCATCGCCATCTCCTCGATGGCGCTGGACCGGCGCCTCGGCTTCGCCGACGGCTTCCTCCCCCCCGGCACCAACTACATCGTCGCCGCCGTCAGCTTCGTGTTCGGCGCCCTGCTGTGGCTGTACACCTACGAACAGCTCATCATCCGCGGGGACGGTTCGCCTTCGCCGACGGCGGGGCGTACCCAGCACCTCGTCACCACCGGTATCTACGCGTGGTGCCGCAACCCCAGCATCTGGGGCAAGCTGTTCGGGGTGCTGGCGGTCGGCTTTGCCTTGAACTCCTTCTCCTTCTCCTTCATCATCATCCCCGTCCTGCTGTCCATCTCGCTCGTCGAGAAGGTGGTGCGGCAGGAACCCCAGCTCGTCGAGATCTTCGGCGAAGAGTACCTGGCCTACCGCAAGCAGGTGCCGCTCTTCGTGCCTTGGAAGATCTTCTTCCGCCGGCGCTGAGCGACCGGCACTCCAGGGAGTGGACATGGACGTCACCCTCATCAACCCCCCCGAGAAGCTGCGCGTCTGGGCCGGCATCCCCAAGGCCCACGCCCACGGCGTATACTGCTTCCCGCCGCTCGGGTTGATGTACCTGCAGGCGGCGGTCGAGAAGCGCTCCCAGTACAAGGTCGAAGTGGTCGACCCGGTCGTCGACGACCTCGACTACCCCGACTTCGAACAGCTCCTGCGCCGCTACCCCCTCGACCTGGTCGGCATCAGCGCGTACACGCACTCGCTGCCCGACGTCCAGATGACGGTGAACACGGTCCGCAAGATCAACCCGGACGCCAACATCATCATCGGCGGTCCGCACACGACCATGTTCCCGGAGTACAGCATCCAGCTCCAGGGCGTGGACGCCATCACCACCGGCGACGGCGAAGACCCCTTCCTCGACATCGTCAAGAGCTTCGATTCCGGCGGCAGCTTCGAGGGCGTGCGCGGGATCTGGTGGAAGGACAAGGACGGCCAGGTCCACAAGGAAGCCGAGCTGCCCAGCACGCGGAACCTGACAGCCTATCCCTGGCCCGACCGCAGCCGGGTCCGGTACAAGGACTACTACCTGCCGGGCACCAAGCAGCCCCTGGTCACGACCGCCATCACCAGCCGCGGCTGCCCCCACTCCTGCCCCTTCTGCCTGACCTACAAGAAGCAGTACCGCATCCGCGACATCGACGACATCCTCGACGAGATGGAGCACTGCGTCAGCCTCGGCATCACCGAGACCCACTTCATCGACGACCTGTTCACGCCGAACAGCCAGTGGGTGCTCAAGTTCTGCGACGCCATCGAACGGCGCGGCGTGAAGTTCTCCTGGGGCTACAAGACGACCATCGCCGGCACCACCCGGGAACAGATCCGCCGCTGCCGCGAGACGGGCTGCACCAAGATCCACTTCGGCGTGGAGTCGGCCAACAACGAGGGCCTCGACGTCTGGGGCAAGCACTGCGACACCGACGACGTGCACCGCGTCTTCAAGTGGTGCCGGGAAGAGGGCGTGCGCAGCGTCGCCTACATCATGCTGGCCGGTCCGCACGAGCGCAGCATGGACGAAGCGGTCCACAACATCGACGAGATGATCAAGCTCGACGCCGACTACGCAGTGTTCGCCGTCTTCTCGCCGTACCCGGGGACCGACAGCTTCGCCGAGGGCGCCAAGAAGGGGCTCTACGCCGCGGACTGCTGGGACCGCCTCATGAAGGACCCGCTCTGCGGGGTCGAGGTGCCGGTGGCCTGGGAGGAACACCTCTCCAAGGCCGAAGTCCTCGAGCTGCTCAAGATCGCGCACCGCAAGTTCTACGCGCGCCCCCGCTTCATCGCCCGCCAGGTGCTGGGCCTGGAGACCGGCGCCGAGTTGAAGCGGCTGGCCCAGGGCGCCCTGTCCCTGGTCAAGCTGGAGCTGCTCAACTCCAAGAGCCGCACCGCGCCGGTCTGATCCGTGCTGCTGCTGCTGCTGTCGCTGCTCGTCGTCGCCCGGGCGGAAGCCCCAGCGGCGGGTGCCGCCCCCGCCGGGGAACCAGCCGGGGAGTCGGCCGTGCAGTCCGACGCGGATCGTGCGTGGGCCGTCGCCACCAGCCGGATGCTGGGGGCGGCGGGCACGGTCCGTGACCGGGCGTGGAACCTCGGCCGGACCGCCGCGCTCGTCGCGGACGACGGGCGCATCGGCCACATGTCGGCCCTGGCCAGCGACGTCCGCCAGCTCAACCAGGCCGTGGCCAGCGCCCAGCTCGCGGCTGAAGTGCTGACCGAAGCGGCGGGCGCGACGACCGGGGATGCGCCAGCCCCGTAGACCCTGCTGCCCCAGGTTCCTGCCGACCAGGATCGGCCGTCGCTGTGTCTGTCGCCGCCGCTGCGGACCGGGCTTGGCAGCCACTCCGGGGCGGGAGCAATTCGCGCGCGCCCGCTTTGCTCACTTGATCTCGACTTCAAGTCTTGCTATGTCAAGACATAGCGCCAAGGACCACCCTCCCGCGTCCGCCGCGCTGTCCCTCCCCTGCTCGCGCTCGCCGAGCAGCTCTCCTCCGCCGCCGCACCCCCTGCTGCGCACTCCGCTCGACATCCTGCTCCGGGTCCCCCCCATGTCCTCGAACACCGCGCTCGCCTTCGACGAGCTGCCCCGCGGCACCGGCACGACCGGCGCCACCGAAGAGATCGCCCGCACGCTCCGCGAGTCGGGTATCGACGCTCCCTCCGGCCTGTACGACGAAGCGCTCACCCTGGCGCGGGACGGTCACCTGTCGCCTGCCGCCGAGCGGCTGCGCATGCTGCTGTGCCTCGACCCCACCGACGCAGACGCCAGCCTGCTGCTCGGCAAGATCCTGGCCACGCGCGGCCAGTTCCAGGAGGCGCTGGCCAACCTCGACGCCGCCGTCACCCACGGCGCCGTCCTGCCGCCGGGCCTGCGGGACCGGGTCGAGGCCGGCCTGCACAAGCAGATCCGCGACGCCGAGGAGCACCGCGCCCGCGTCGCCGCCCGCGAGCGGGGAGAGGTCCACACTCTGCGCGACGAAGCCAAGAAGCTCCGCTCCGAGAACGCCTCGCTGGAGCTGGAGGTCGACGAGCTGCAGCGCCGCGTGCGGCTGTGGTCCAGCGCCACGGCGGTGATCGCCGGCGTCGCCGCCGCCCTGCTGCTGGCCAGCCTGTTCCTCGGCGGTAGCTCCGACGTTGACGCAACCGCCAGCACCGACGACGCGCCGACCGCCGCGGCCGAGCCCGTGGTGCTCACGCCGACCCCCGCCACCGTGTCGGGCACCTCGGCCACGGACGGCGAAGGCACCATCGAGGTCACCGGGTCGAGCACCCGCGTCGTCGAGCCTGCACCCGTCGCAGCCCCCGAACCCACCCCGGCCCAGCCGGTCGCCGCGAGCACGCAGACCCACGTGGTCCAGAAGGGCGACACCCTCGGCAAGCTCGCGCTGCGCTACTACGGCAACAGCGGCCTGTGGCCCACCATCCAGGCCGCCAACCGCGACCAGCTCGGTGATGGTGTCGCGCTCAAGCTCGGCCAGACGCTCACGATCCCGCCGAAGCCCTGATCGCGCCCGGGCAGGTCAAGGCCGCGCTCCGGCCAGCGCGTCGCCGTGTCGGGGCGGCAGCGCGCCTCCGGCGGCTCAGCCCGCCGCCTTCTGCTGCCGCTTGACCTGGTCGATGCGCTTCTTGGCGCGGTCGAGCTTCGCCAGACGCCACGCCGCCTTGAAGGACGCTTCGGCGTCGTCCCAGCGCTTCTCGCGGTAGGCGATCAAGCCCTTCTGGTACTCGGCGTAGCCCCGCGACTCGTCATCGAGGTCGAAGGCCAGGTAGCGATCGATGTGCTCCTTGGCGCCGGCGACGTTGCGCATGCGCAGGTAGAGGCGGCACAGGTAGTAGTGGACCCGCTCGTTGTCGGGTTCGTCCTCGATCACCGACAGGAAGGTCTGCTCGCTGTCCTGAAACCGCTTCATGTACATGTAGACGCGGCCGAGGACGAGGTTGTTGACCACGTTTTCGGGGTAGACGTCGCGGTTCTTCATGGTCGAGGCGAGGGCGCGCTTCATCTCGCCCTCCTCCATCCACGAGAACACCAGGGCCAGCGTGGCCGGCGGCCCGAGGAAGATCCCCTCCCGCTCCACGGTCTGCATCTGCTCGATGCCCTTGGCCCGATCGTCGCCGAGGTCGGGGATGGCCTTGGTCGACATGGCGATGACGGTACGCCAGTAGTTGAACAGGCCATCACCGAGCCACGAGTCCTTGAAGTCCGGCGCCAACTCCTTGGCCCTGTTGACCGACTTCATCGCCTCGATGCCGCGCGTGAACGCCTTGAGGTACTCGCCGGTGCGCATGGTGTGGATGGCGTCGATCCCGAGGATGCCGCCGAGGATGAAGTTCTCCCAGGCTTCGTTGCCCGGCTGCAGGAGCGCTTCTTCGAGCTCCATCCGGGCCATCTTGTAGGAGCGTTCGTACTGGTCGACGTACTTGAAGTCGAAGTTCTCCAGCATGAGCGCCTGCCAGATGAGCAACTGCCCGACGTTTCCCGTGGCCGCGCCGGGGTAGATCTTGTCGACGGCGGCGAAGGTGTCGCGCGCTTCCTTGTACTGGCGCCGGTAGATGTACTCCATGCCCTGCACGCAGCCGGCGACGAATTCTTCGGCCGTGTGGAGCTGGCGGGCGCCTCGGCGGACGCGCTCGGAGTACAGCCCCGTGCTGGTGTCGGCGACCGCGGCGACGTCGGTCGTCGCTTCCGCCGGTGCATCCTCCATGTCCGGCGGGCGCTGGCCCGAGAAGGTCTCTTCCGCCAGCTCGTCGGTAACGTCGCCGGGTTCGTCGGCGCGCGCGTCGGGGGAGAGCCCCGCGAGCAGCGCGAGCAGTCCCGTGGTTGCCGCCCAGGTCATCGTCCGACCTCCTGGCGGTGGGCGGCCAGCCGCGCCTGGACCGCGTCGGTCAGCTGACGCTCGAGCTGCACTCCCATGAGCGCGTTGATCTCCTGGATGCCCGTGGGGCTCGTCACGTTGATCTCCGTGAGGTAGTCGCCGATGACGTCGATGCCGACGAAGAGCAGGCCGGCGCTGCGCATGGTCGGCGCCAGCGCTGCGCAGATCTCCCGCTCACGCGGGGTCAGCTCCGTGGCAGCAACCCGAGCGCCGACGTGCATGTTCCCACGGTGGTCGCCGGGCTGGGGCACCCGCAGCATCCAGCCGACCGGTTCTCCGTCGAGGAGGATGATGCGCTTGTCTCCGTCGCGGATCTCGGGGATGTAGCGCTGCAGGATGATGGCCCGGCGGCCCTCGTTGCTGAGGATCTCGACCATGGAGCGCAGGTTGCCGTCGGAACCGTGGCTGACGAGCACACCCCGCCCTCCGTTTCCGTCCCAGGGCTTGAGCACGACCCTGTCGGGCTGGCTGCGCGCCCAGCCGACGGCAGCCTCGATGTCCTGCGTGACCAGCGTGTCGACGCACAGCTGGGGCCAGCGGAAGGTGGCCATCTTCTCGTTGAAGTCGCGCAGCGATGCCGGGCGGTTGAGCACCAGGGTGGAGGGTGGGGCGAGGTCGAGCAGGTAGGTCGAGAAGATGTAGTCGATGTCGAAGGGCGGGTCCTTGCGCATCCAGACGACGTCGAAGTCGCCCAGTGGGCGATCCTCGACCGCCCCCGTCTCGAAGTGGGGTGCGCTGGCGCGCGCGATGACCGGCTGGCAGGACGCCCGAGCCACGCCACCCTCGGCGCGGAGCTGCTGCGGGACGCAGAACCAGCAGGGGTGGCCGCGCCGGGCCGCCTCCAGCATCAACATGTAGGTCGAGTCGCCCTCGACGTGGATCCGCTGCAGCGGGTCCATCACGAACAGGGTCTTCACGGCGCTCCCAGAGCTTGCAGGGCCCTCCAGCCTACCGCGCTGCAACGCGACCGGCGGCCCCAGCGGTGCCAGGCGGTCGCGGCCTGCCCGCCGATCCACGGCGGCGCGATCACTTGCCCACGCAGAAGCGGGCGAACAGCCGGTCGAGGACCGCCTCGCGCACGTCATCGCCGGTGAGCTCGGCCAGCAGCGCCAGTGCCCGGGTGAGCGCCTCTGCCGCGATGGCCGGACCGGCGAAACCCAGCAGCGCGGCGCGCGCCTCGTCCGCGCAGCGCACCACGCCGAGGACCAGCCCGTGCTGGCGCTGGCTGACCAGCACCGCGGCCGGTGGGACCGCGGGCTGATCGACCAGCGCCGCCTTGATCGCCGCCCGAAGTGCGTCGATCCCCTGACCACTCCGGCTGCTCACCCGCAGCGCAGACCGGCGGGGGTCGTCCAGCACCTCGGGCGCCGCCGGCAGATCGGCGTGGGTGTGCACCACGAGGTGCGGCCGCCCGGCCAGGCCCGCGTGCAGGCGGCGTTCGAGCTCGCCGACGGGGCGGTGTCCGGGGAGGACGAGCAGCACCAGCTCGACGTCGGCGAGGAGATCGGCGGCGAGGGCCTGGCCCGCCTGCTCCAGCGGCGTGGCGGCCTCCCGCTCCCCGGCGCTGTCGAGGAAGCTGACCGACAGGCCGTCGAGCATCACGGCCCGCTCGACCACGTCCCGCGTCGTGCCCGGCTCATCGCTGACCAGTGCGCGCTCCTGGCCCACCAGGCGGTTGAACAGGCTCGACTTGCCGGCGTTCACCGGGCCGACCAGCCCGACCCGGGCACCCTCGATGCGCACGCGGCCCGACCGCCAGGTGTCCGCGAGGCGGCGGCAGTCCGCCACGACCTGGTCGAGCGCCGCGGCGACCGCGTCGTCAGACTCCTCGCCCAGCTCCTCGCCCGGGTGGTCAAGCCGTGCCTCCAGCTCGGCCGCGAGGTCGAGGATCCGCTCGCGGAGGTCCGCCACGACGGTGTCGATGCGGGCCGCCGCGCCTACCGCGAGCCGGGCGCCCGACAGGCTCTGGGCGCGGATCAAGGCATCCACCGACTCGGCCTGCACCAGGTCGAGGCGGCCGGACTCCAGCGCCTGGCGGGTGAACTCCCCGGGCCGCGCGAGGCGGGCACCGTGCTCGACACAGGCGTCGACCAGGGCCTCGACCACCACCGGGTTGCCGTGGCAGGACAGCTCCACGACTTCGTGCCCGGTGTAGGAGCGCGGGCCCGGCATCCAGGTGACCAGCACCTCGTCCAGCACGGCACCATCGGGTTGGCGGGCCCTGCGGAGGCTGGCCCGCCGCGGCACCCAGGTCGGGCCGCCTGGACACAGCGCACCCGCCACGGTCCGCGCCGCGGGTCCGCTCAGCCGCACCACCGCCACCGCGCCACGTCCCCAGGGGGTCGCAGCGGCGACGATGGTGTCGGTGCTCACCGGCGATGCCGGCGCGCGCTCACTCTTCAACGGCACCGGCGTCGGAGGCCGGGGCGATCTCGATCCGCTTCTCGCCGTCGTGCTTGACGCTCTCGCTGCGGACGCCCTCGACATCGGCGATGGCGACGTGCACGACGCGGCGCTCATACGAGTTCAGCCGCTTGCGGATCACCTCGCTCTTGCCGGACTCCAGCACGCGGTGGGCGATCTTGAGCGCCAGCTCCCGGAGCCCGTCGAGCTCGGCTTCGCTGCGCTGACGGCGGTCATCACCGTGGCCGCGCCGATCCCGACGGCCGCGCCGGTCGCCACGGTCGCCGCGCTCGCCGCGGTCGCCACGGTCGCCGCGCTCGCCGCGGTCGCGCCGGTCGCCATCGCGCGACTCGCGGCGCTCCTCGCCGCCGGTGACGTCGAGGACGAAGGTCCAGTCCGGGTACTCGCGGCCGACGCTCTCGGCGAGCAGGTGCCGGATGGCGTTGAGCGTGCGGCCCTGGCGCCCGACCAGGAAGCGCGCCTTCTCGCTGTCCATGATGATGGTGGCCTGCTTGTCACCGCGGACCCGCAGCTTCACCTTGGCGTCGATGCCCATGGCTTCGATCAGCGAAGCGAGCCAGGCGCGGGCGGCCTCCCCGCCGGCGAATTGTGCCGGGTCACGGACCCAGGCGAAGATCTTGACCGTGTCCACGCCGGTCATGGCGCCGAAGGCGTTGCGGAAGTGTTCGGCGTCCAGCTTGTGCTGGACCTGGGCGGCGTCCACACCCAGCTCGGTCGCAGCGAGCTGGATGGCTTCGTTGAGCGTGCGCCCCTCGGCGGTGACGGTCTGGCGTTCTGTCATGGCGGCTCCACTGCGCGTGCTGTGCGCGGTCTGGCGTCGGTCTCCAGTCGCTGTGGACCGACGCCGCTGGGATCAGGTCGTGGCTGGCTGCTGCTGCCGTTGCTGGCTGGCGTCGTAGTTGCGGTTGATGAGCCACTGCTGGAAGACGGTCAGGAGGATGTTGACCGAGAAGTAGAGGACGAGGCCCGACGGGAAGCCGAACATCATGAAGGCGAAGACCAACGGGATCATCTTCATGACGCGCTGCTGCGCGGGGTCCATGCTGCCCATGGGCATCATGCGCTGCTGGGCGAGGATGGCCACGGCGTAGATGACCGGGAGCACGCCGTAGGGGTCGGGTGCCGTCAGGTCCTTGAGGTACAGGAAGGAGCTGTCGTACAGCTCGACCGAGCGTAGCATCACGCCGTAGAGGGCGAACCAGACCGGGAGCTGGATGAGCGAGGGCAGGCAGCCGCCCATGGGGCTGACGCCGTTGTCACGGAACAGCTTCATGGTCTCGGTGCTCTGCAACTCCTTGTTGTCCTTGTACTTCTCTTGCAGTTCCTTGAGCTGGGGCTGCAGGGCCTGCATCTTCTTGCTGCTGAGGAAGGCCTTCTGCGTCAGCGGGAAGAAGACCCCCTTGACGAGGACCGTCAGGGCGATGATCGACAGGCCCCAGTTGGCCACGCCCTTGTGGAAGATCTTCAGCAGGAAGAGGAGGATCCGGGAGAAGAATCCGAAGAATCCGAACTCCACCGCCTTGTCGAGGTCGTGGCCCAGGTCCTGGAGCAGGTCGAGCTCCTTCTGGCCCATGAAGGTGACATAGTGAAAGGTGCGGGTCTCTCCGGGCGGGAGCGCCTGGCCGTCCACCATGAAGGCGCCGGTGCGCCCGTCGGCGAGGGTGTCCATGACCACGGCGCCAGAGAAGGGATCGATGGGTGCGAGCGCCGCCATGAAGTAGCGGTCGCCGACCCCGAACCAGCCCACCGGCCCCTCGAATCGCTCGACCTTCGAGCCGTCGACCTTGGAGATGTCGAGCAGGTGCTCGACGTCGTCGTCGACCAGGGCTTCGGGACGTGGGAGGTTGTCGAAGCGCCCTGCCTTGCCCTCCATGGCGTCGGCGACACCGACCCAGAGCCGGTCGACCGCGTCGGTTCCGTCGTTGCGGAAGCTGACGTCGAGCAGCATGGTGTGCGGGTCGTCGCCGGGCCGCAGGCTCTTGGTGATGGTGATGCCGGCGGCTGTGGTGCGGCGAGCAGTCCAGCCGTCCCCGCTCTGCTCGACGAGGTAGGGGCCGTCGCCGGTCGGCGCGCCGACCCCGGCGAGCCCCAGCGCGCCGTCAGCGGTGAGCACGCGCTTGGCGTCGTCACCACCGGTGTAGGCCGACCAGCCAGCGTCCGTGCGACCGGAGAGCCGATCCACCATCCAGCTCCACAGGGCGTGGGTCACCGGGGACTCGGTGTAGTCCACCAGCACCAGGTCCTGGACACCACCGCTGGACGAGTCCAGCGTCGCGGTGAAGGTCTCGGTCTGCAGGGACTCCTTGCGCTCCGGCACGTTGGAGACCGCGACGGGTTCGGGGGCCGTCGGAGGTGGCGCCGTCGCCGTGGCTTCGCCGGGCGGCACCACGGCATCCACCACCGGCGCTTCTGCGACCGCTTCGTCCACAGCTGCGTTGGGATCGACGGGCGGCGGCTTGGGCGCGAAGAAGGACACCCAGACGTAGTAGACGCCCAGGCTCAGGATGATGGCCAGGAGGACCCGACGATCCTGTTCATTGCCCACGGGGCTCTCCTTCGGAGTCAGCGGTCAGCGCCCCGGGCCGCGGTGGGACCGGATCCAGCCCACCCGGGCAGAAGGGGTGGCAGCGGGCGAGCCGCCACGTAGCCAGCGCCGAGCCACGCACCACTCCATGGACCTGGAGGGCTTCGATGGCGTACTGGCTGCAGGTGGGCTGGAAGCGACACATGGGAGGGGTCAGGGGGGAGATGAAGCGCTGGTACCCGCGGATCAACCAGACCATGGGGTCGGTGGGCTTCATCGCCGCCTCCTGCTGGAGGGTCGCCCGACCCGATCGAAGGCCCGACGAAGCTGCACGCGGAGCGCATCGGCGCCAGCGTGTGCAGCGGATGGGCGAGCGATGAGCACGACGTCCCAGACCCCGTGCAGGCGGTGGTGTTCGTGCCGCGTGGCCTCGCGCAGCCAGCGCTTGACCTTGTTGCGGACGACGGCTCCACCGACCTTGCGGCTCACCGTGAGCCCGACCCGACTCTCGCTGCCCTGTCCGGGGAGGAAGAGGACGACGATGTCGTGTGCGTGGGCACGACGGCCGCCCCCCTGGATCCGTCGGAAGTCGGCGCTTCGCTTGAGGCGCCGTGACGGAGGCAGGGAGAAGTCGGGCCCGGTCAGTGCCGCTTCGTGCCGACGGTCGGCACGAGGCGCTTGCGGCCCTTGGCGCGGCGGCGAGCCAGGACCTTGCGGCCGCCGGCGGTCTTCATGCGGGCGCGGAAGCCGTGGCTGCGCTTCCGCTTGATGTTGCTGGGCTGGTAGGTGCGCTTCATGGGGATCCTCCTCCCGCGGCGGGGTGCACTTGCACGCGCTACGCCGGGGCTTCCGACTCTGGGGCTTCCGTCAGTCCTGGTTCAGGGCGACCACCATGGAGCACCTGGCGCCGCCTGCAGACCCCGGCTCCTAGTCTGTCGCCGGCTCCAGGTCAAGCAAGTGCTCCCGACGGCTCAGAGTCTTCCACAGGTTGTCCACCGTTCCACGCAGCGGCAAGGGTCGCCCGACCCCGACCTGGACCCTTGACCACAACTGACCGCTGGTCAGTCACAAGTTTTCCATATTCATCAATAAGAACGGAACAACCTTTGAAATTTCAAAGTCAGACTACGCCGTTGCTGGCACTTGCACGGCCCTGGCCACCTTGAAGAAAGCCTCGGCCCCCTGTTACTCTCGGGGAGCCTCGGCGGCGGCGCCGCGGGTCAGGGGAAAGCTCTCTCCCAGCACGCGGGATGTCTCGCGGAGGGGTTGGTGTGCGCGTGGAACACGTGTGGAACGAGGTCCAGGGATCGCTGCGCGAGCGGATCGGCCCGCAGAACTACGAGATCTGGATCCAGCCCATCGCCGTGAGCACCACCAACGACGAGGGCGTCGCCCTGTGGCTGCCCAATCGCTACTTCCGCGACTGGGTCCGCGAGAACTACGGCCGCCAGCTCACCGACGAGCTTCGCCTGCGCCTCGGCGCGAACGTCGACATCGAGTACCACGTCGGTGAACGGCCGGCGGAACCCACGTCCCCCGCGGTCCTGACGTCCTCGGAAGACACCACCGAGCCCGCTGTGGCGGCGGTGGCCGGCGACACGAGGGCTGGCAACACGACGGCTGACGACACAGCGGCCGCCGCCGCACAGCCCGACGATGCGGCGCCGGCTGCTCTGCCGCCACCGCCAGCTCTCGGTGTCATCCCCGGCGTGGCCGCCGACAAGACCTTCCGCAATTTCGTGGTCGGCGCCTGCAACCAGTTCGCCCACGCCGCCGCGCTCGCCGTGGCCGAGGTCCCGGGCGACCCGCAGTACAACCCGTTGTTCATCTACGGCTCTACCGGGCTCGGCAAGACGCACCTGATGCACGCCATCGGCAACGCCATGCGGGAACACGACGGCGACGCCCGGGTGCTCTACTGCACGGCAGAGCGGTTCACGAACCAGCTCATCGACGCCCTGCGCTACCGGCGGATGCCTGGCTTCCGCGACAAGTACCGCAAGAACGTCGACGTGCTCCTCATCGACGACGTGCAATTCCTCAGCGGCAAGGAACGCACGCAGGAAGAGCTCTTCCACACCTTCGAGTACCTGCGTGAACGCGGCAAGCAGATCGTGTTCACCGCCGACGTCCTGCCTCGAGAGATCACGGGCCTGGAGCCGCGCCTGCGAACCCGCTGCGAGAGCGGGATGATCGCCGACATGCAGCCGCCGGACATGGAGACCATGCTGGCCATCCTCGACCAGAAGGCCGAGGACATGGGGCTGCCGCTCGCCCCCGACCTCGCCCAGTGGATCGCCGCCCGTCTCCGCGGGAGCATTCGCGAGCTGGAGGGCGTGCTCAACCGACTCAAGGCGGTGCGCAGGCTCGAAGGCCGGATGCCGACGCCCGAGAGCGCCCGCAAGCACCTCACCAGCATCCTGCCGCAGGCCCCCGCTCCACCCACGGCCGACGAGATCATCAGCACTGTCGCCAGCTTCTATGGGCTCAAGGTCTCCGACCTGAAGGGAACCCGGCGCCTCAAGCAGATCGTGCGCCCGCGACACGTCGCCATGTACCTGGTGCGCACCCGCACCGAGCTGTCCTTCCCCGACATCGGTCGTGCCTTCGGCGGCAAGGATCACGCCACGGTCCAGCACGCCTGCAAGAAGGTCATCCGCCTGCTCGACAAGGAACCGGATCTGCGCAACGCGATCGAGAACATCGAGCGCATGATCCTCCGCTGAGCTGCCGCCGCAGCGCAGAATTCACAGACCGCCAGCCGGCTGCATGCTCGTGGTGCGCCGCTACCCCCTATGAAGAACCCTGTCGACGGCGTGCGGGCAAGCCCAGGGAAGAGGTGGACGACCGGTGGAAGACACCGGCGGCTGTCCACAGGTCTGCAGCGGCAGCCCGACTTTTCCCGTTGTTCCACGGCGTGCCCGCAGGAGCATCCACACCCGCGACCCACCCACGATCGGCAGTGCCACGCGATCATCGGGATTTTCCACGTTGTCCACAGGCTTCTACGATCGACTACTGATCAACAAGATCTCGAGAATTCCCGCAACAGCAGTGCATCGCGGGGTGGCTGCCGGACGCGTCGCGGCTCTGATGGGGCAACGCGACGGCGAGGCGTTGCCTGGACCCCTCCGGGGCACTACACCCCCTCGGTCGCGGTGGATCGACCGCCACCGGACGACTCGGGTGAGACACATGGACCTCTACATCGAGCGAGACGAGCTGATCCGCGGCCTCGGGCGCGTCCAGGGCATCGTGGAACGCCGGCCGACCACCCAGGCGCTGTCCCACGTGCTGCTGCAGGCACGGGATGGCGGGCTGGTGCTGACGGCCACCGACACCGCTCTGGCGCTGGTCGCCGAGTACACCGCGCGGGTGGAAGAACCCGGCGAGCTCTCGGTCGACGCTGCACACCTCTTCCAGATCGCCCGGGCTCTGCCGGAACCGACGGTGCATCTGCAGTCGGCCCCCGGCAACCGCCTGTCGATCCGCTGCGGCAGCGCCGAGTTCACCGTCGTCGGCATGGGTTCCGAAGAGTTCCCGCCCCTGGCGACCCGGGACGAACGGGCGGCGCTGACCGTGAGCGGTGGCGACCTGCGGCGCCTCATCGAAGAGACCATCTTCAGCGTCAGCCCCGACGACAACCGCTATGGCCTCAACGGCGCCCACCTCGAAGAAGTCACCGCCGACGACGGCACGACCCGCATCCGCCTCGTCACCACCGACGGCAGCCGGCTGTCGGTGTCGGAAGCCCCGTTCTCGGGCGAGTTCGGCATGGGCCGCAAGATGCTGCTGCCGCGCAAGGCGCTCGGCGAGATCAAGAAGCTCGTCGAAGCCGATGGTGAGAGCTGGCAGGTCTGCTTCGGCGAGCGATCGGCCACGCTGTCGACGAAGTCGCTGACCTTGATGGTGCGCCTCATCGACGGGGAGTTCCCCAACTACCGGCAGGTGCTGCCCGACAGCAACCGGCGGACGGTGCGGGTGTCGCGGGATGCGCTGACGGCCGCGCTCAAGCGCGTGGCCATCGTGGCCAGCGACCGCAACCACTCGGTGCGCTTCGCCTTCGAACCCGACCAGGTGGTGCTGACCGCTGACAACGTCGACCTCGGAAACGCCCGCGAGACGCTGCCGGCCGAGCTCGACGGCGACCCGCTGTTCACGGGCTTCAACGTGCGCTACTTCCAGGACATCCTGGGCGCGACCCGCAGCGACCAGCTCGAGCTGCAGCTCGTCGACGTGCTGGATCCCTGCATCGTGCGCCTGCCGGATCGCGACGACTGCCTCTTCGTCGTGATGCCGATGCGCTTGGATTGAGAGCGCGTGCGCCTCACGGCGCTGGAGCTGTCGCGCTGGCGCAACTTGTCGCGAGCGCAGCTCGGTTGTGACTGCCGCTTCGTCGTGCTGCACGGCGACAACGGGCAGGGCAAGACCAACGTGTTGGAGGCGGTGTGGGTGCTGGCCACCCTTCGCAGCTTCCGCGACAGCCGTCCGCGGCGCTGGGTGCAGCACGGCGCGGACATCGCCACCATCCGCGGCATCTCCGTGGGCCCGCTCGGGACCCGACGCCTGCAGTGGCAGCTCGCCGGCGGGAAGCGGAGCCTGCGGGTCGACGAGACGCCCCCGACCTCGCTCGTCTCCTGGTTCGACCTGGTGCGGGCGGTCCTGTTCGTGCCCGAACACCAGTCCATCGTCCGCGGAGAACCCGGCGAGCGCCGGGCCTTCATCGACCGGGCGGCGTTCACGGCGAGACCGGGCTTCCTGGAGCAGGCGCGCGACTACCGTCGGGCGCTTCGCCAGAAGGCGGCGCTGCTGCGCAGCGGTCGCGCGACAGCGGCCGGCCTGCAGGCGTGGGACGAGCAGCTCGCGGTGTTGGGGGCACGCGTCGCCGTGGCGCGCTTCCAGGAGCTCCAAGAGCTGCAGGAGCCCTTCCGTGCGCTGCACGCCCGGATCGCCGGACCGGTAGGAGAGGCGGGTCGGGTGCGGCTCGCCATGCGCAGCTTGGGGGGAGAGGACGAGGGCCAGGCGGCGGTACAGGAGCGGCTGGCCGCGGCCCTCGCCGCCCACCGAGCCGACGAGCTGCGGCGCGGCCGGGTCCTGGTGGGTCCCCATCGCGACGACGTCGTCATCGAGCTGAACGGTCGCCTCGCCCGGCACTACGCCTCCCAGGGGCAGGCCCGCTCCATCGTGCTGGCGCTCAAGCTGGCCGAGCTCGCGGCGGCCCAGGCCCGCGGAGACGCGCCGATGCTGCTCGTCGACGACCTGACCAGCGAGCTGGATCGCGGTCGGATGGAGCGCTTCGTCGAGGTGCTGGCCGAGCTCGACAACCAGGTGTGGGTGACGACCACCGATCCGGCCTGGCTGGGCCCGCTGCCGGGCGATGGAGCCGCCAGCTTCCGCGTCGAGGAAGGCGTGCTCCGCCAGACCGGCGGCTGAGCCACCCGGCGGCCCGTCGCCGGGGCTCGGGCGGTGTGTCGCCGAGCTTGAGGGGGGCGGATCCGGCAGTTAGGTGGAGGGGTCGGCCGGCGTGCGCCGGGTCTGCGTCCACGCGCCCTCGTCGTCGGCCTTCCCCGCGCGCGGCCGCTCCGGCTCGCCCGCCTCTCCGCCGACGCTCCCCGCACACCGGCCCCCCTCCCGCCCGGGACCCCGCATGATGCCCACGCCTGCCGAGTCTGGAGCCGAAGGCTCCACGACCGACGCCGTCGCCACGGACCACACCATGGCCGCCGCGACCGAGTCCTACGATGCGTCGGCCATCACGGTCCTCGAGGGCAAGGAAGCCGTCCGCAAGCGGCCGGCGATGTACATCGGCTCGACGGGTCCCGCCGGGCTGCACCACCTCGTCTACGAAGTCGTCGACAACTCCATCGACGAAGCCATGGCCGGCTTCGCCAGCAAGGTGCAGGTCATCCTGCACGAAGACGGGAGCTGCAGCGTCGAGGACGATGGTCGCGGCATCCCCGTCGACATCCACGCCGACCTCGGCCGCCCGGCCGCCGAAGTCGCGCTGACCGTGCTGCACGCCGGCGGAAAGTTCAAGAAGGGCAGCTACCAGGTGTCCGGCGGTCTGCACGGTGTCGGCGTGTCCTGCGTCAACTTCCTGTCGTCGCGGCTGTTCCTCGACGTCTGGCGCGACGGCCGCCACTACCACCAGGACTACACGGTCGGCGAACCCGACGGCGATCTCGAAGACGTCGAGCCCACCGACCAGCGCGGCACCCGGGTCCGCTTCCTGCCCGACCCGGAGATCTTCCGCGAGACCGTCGTCTTCTCCTACGACATCCTCGCCCGGCGCCTCCAGGAGTTGGCCTTCCTCAACCCGGGCCTGCACATCACGCTGCGCGACGCCCGCGACGAACGGGAAGACGGCTGGCACTACGAGGGGGGCATCCGCTCCTTCGTCAGCCACCTCAACGAAGCCCGGACGGCACTGCACCCCGACGTCATCTACTTCTCGGGCGGGCGCGAGGGCGTGGAAGCAGAGCTCGCCCTGCAGTGGACCAGCGCCTACTCCGAAAACATCCTGTCCTTCGCCAACAACATCAACACGGTCGAGGGTGGGACCCACGTCTCGGGGCTGCGGGCCGCGCTCACCCGCACGGTGAACAGCTACGCCCAGTCGACGGGGCTGCTGAAGGGGGCGAAGTCCTCGGGCATCGGCGGCGACGACATCCGCGAGGGACTGACCTGCGTGCTGTCCGTGCGCATCAGCGAACCGCAGTTCGAGGGGCAGACCAAGACCAAGCTGGGCAACAGCGAGGTCAAGGGCCTGGTCGAGGGCATCGTCGCCCAGAAGCTCGGCGACTTCCTGGTCGAGAACCCGCAGGTCGCCAAGGCCGTCGTCGGCAAGGCCATCGACGCCTCGCGGGCGCGGGAAGCCGCCCGCAAGGCGCGGGAGCTGGCCCGGCGCAAGTCGGCGCTGGAGGGGGGCGACCTGCCGGGCAAGCTGGCGGACTGCCAGGAGAAGGACCCGGATCGCTGCGAGCTGTACCTGGTCGAGGGTGATTCCGCAGGCGGATCGGCAAAGATGGGTCGCGATCGCAAGACCCAGGCGATTCTGCCGCTGCGCGGCAAGATCCTCAACGTCGAGAAGGCCCGCTTCGACAAGATGCTCTCCAACGAAGAGATCCGAACCATCATCAGCGCGCTTGGCACGGGCGTCGGTTCAGAATTCAACAGCGAGAAGCTGCGGTACGGGCGCATCATCATCATGACTGACGCCGATGTCGACGGCAGCCACATCCGCACCCTGCTCCTGACCTTCTTCTTCCGTCAGATGAAGGCGCTGGTGACCGAGGGCCACCTCTACATCGCCCAGCCTCCGCTCTACAAGGTCAAGAAGGGCCGCTCGGAGACCTACCTCAAGGACGACGCCGCGCTCGAACGCTTCCTCCTGGAGAAGGGCGCGGGCACGCTGAAGCTTACGCCGGCCGGGGGCGAGCTCATCACCGGTGAAGAGCTGCTCGCCGCGATGGAGCCTGTCCGGCGCTACCACACCGCCATCGAGCGGACGGGCCGCCGGTCGGTGCCGGCCGTGCGCGATGCCTGGCTCGTGATGCGGGGTCACCTCCTCGACCTCTCCGACGACGCGACCGCCGAAGCCGCCCAGGATCGGCTCCACCACGCGCTCGAGCTGATCGCCCCGGAGCTGCACATCACCGAGCTCGTGACCGCGGACTTCCCGCTGGCCGAGGGCGCCGGCGTCGTGCGGCGACTGCAGGTCCGGACGCTGGAGAACGGCCAGGAGCGCATGACCTGGCTGCAAGGCCGGGAGGAAGGCGGCGACCCGGGTGCCGGTGAACGCCTCGCGCAGCAGCTCCACGACGCTCTGCCCCTGCCACTCATGCTGGGGGACTCGCCGGTGCACAGCTGGTGGAAGCTGCACACCGAGATCATGCTCCAGGCGCGGCGCGGCTACGACATCCAGCGCTACAAGGGCCTCGGCGAGATGAACGCCGAACAGCTCTGGGAGACGACGATGGACCCCGAACGGCGCACACTGCTCGGCGTTCACGTCGAAGACGCCGCCCAGGCCGACCACATCTTCAGCGTGCTGATGGGCGACGCGGTGGACCCGCGCCGCAACTTCATCCAGAACAACGCACTGAACGTGCGCAACCTCGACATCTGAGTGCCGCTGTCCGACCTGCTCGGCGCGCGGCTCGTCCTGGTCACGGGCAAGGGCGGCACGGGCAAGAGCACGGTGGCGGCCGCCATCGGCCGCAGGTCCGCCCAGGCCGGCAGGAAGACGCTCGTGGTCGAGGTGGACGCGTTTCAGTCCGCGATGCCGGGGCTGCTCGGGCGGACGCCGGAGTTCCGGCCGCGGCCGGTCGGGCCCAGGCTGGCCGTCAGCAACGTCACCTGGGTGCGGGCGCTGGAGGACTGGCTGGAGCGCACGATCCACCTGCAGCGGGTGGCCCGTCTCATCCTGCGCAACAGCCTGGTGCGGCTGTTCCTCGACGCCACGCCTGGGGTGCGGGAGGTCGTGATCCTGTCGCGGATCGCGGCCTTCTGCGATGACTTCGACCAGGTGGTGGTGGACCTGCCGGCCAGCGGGCACGCCGTCGCCATCCTGCAGGTGCCATGGGTGGCGCAGTCGCTGCTGGAGACGGGGCCGATCCGTGAAGAGGCCGACCGGCTCATCGCTCGGTTTGCGGATCCGGGCACCCGTGTCCTCATCGTCGCGTTGCCCGAAGAGATGGTGGTCAACGAGACGCTCGAGCTGCGAGAGCAGCTCGCGGCCAAGGCACCCGCCCTGGCGCCTGCTGCGGTGCTGCTGAACCAGGCCTCGCTGCCATCGCTGTCGGCCGACGAGCGGACGCTGCTGTCGCGGCTCGCCGATGCCGTCCCGATCGACGGTCCACAGGCCGAGCTGGTGGCGGCCGGGCGGTGGGAGGACGAGCTGGAGACCGCGACGGCGCGGTCGCTGCGTCGGCTGCGTGGCGCCGGGCTGCCGGTCGTCGCCGTGCCGCGGCTGGGGGCGCTGGGCGGCTTCGGCGGCGGCGCGGAACAGGTCGTGCTGCAGCTCGCCCGCGCCCTGTCACGGGAGGCGCGGGCGGAAGACGCCGTCGTGGGTACCGGCGGGGAGGGGGGGCGCGCATGACGACGATGGGTGCTGTGCTCCGGGACCATCGCCTCGTCATCTGCGTGGGTGCTGGCGGCGTGGGAAAGACCACGGTCGCTGCGTCGCTGGCGCTGCAGGCGGCGCGCGCGGGTCGCCGGGTGCTGGTCCTCACCATCGACCCGGCCCGGCGACTGGCCAACAGCCTCGGTCTCGCGCGCTTCGGCAACGAAGCCGTGCGGGTCGAGCACCCCGAGCTGACCGGTGAGCTGTGGGCGATGATGCTCGACCCCCACCGCACCTTCCGAGACCTCATCGAGCGGGTCAGCCCCGACCGCCCCACGGTCGAACGCATCTTCGGCAACCGGGTGTTCGTCGCGATCGCCGACAGCATCGCCGGCAGCCAGGACTACATGGCCACCGAGATGCTCTACGACATGGTGACCTCGGATCGCTACGACCTCGTCGTGCTCGACACGCCGCCGGCCAAGAACGCGCTCGACTTCCTCGACGCGCCCGGTCGCCTCGCCCGGTTCACCGACCAGCGCATCATGAAGTGGTTCCTGGCGCCCTATGACGAGCCGCGCGGCCTGTCGCGGCTGCTCATGGGGACCAGCGCGGTCGTCTTCCGGCTGCTCGGCCACATCTTCGGCACCGAGTTCCTCGGCGAGCTGTCCGAGTTCTTCCAGGCCTTCCGCGGGCTGTATGACGGCTTCCGCCAGCGCTCCGAAGCCGTCATCGCCCTGTTCTCCGACCCGGGCACGAGCTTCGTCGTCGTCACTGCTCCGACCGCGGGGGCGGTCGACACGGCCCGATTCTTCCTCGGCGAGCTGCGGGGTCGTGACATGCCCTGCGCCGGGGTCGCGGTCAACCAGCGGCACCTCGTGACCGACGAGCCGCCGGATGCCCGGTCCCTGCTCAGCTCACTGGCGTCGTCGCTGTCGGAGGGTCTGGCCCCGCACACCGCCGACGCCGTCGTGGCCCGGCTCGGCGCCGCGGATCGTCGCCTGCGGGAGCTGTCGGCCCTGGAGGCCCGGCGGCTGCAGGTCGTGCGGCAGGCGATGAGTGCCGGGCAGGTGATGTGGCAGGCCCCGCGGCTGCCGGGCGAGGTCCACGATGTCGCCGCCCTGCTCGCGGTGGGGGCGCAGCTGGTCGGGGACGATCCGGCGACCGGCGACCCAGCGGCGGACGGGGCAGCGCGTTCCTGACCGTCCTTTCGGTGCTCGCCGCCGCATGGAGGCTGCGCGGATATAGTCCAAGCGGAGGTCTCCATGGTCCGCGCCCTGCTCGCCCTCGTCCTGATCTGCTGGGGAGGCACCGCGCACGCCCGGCGCCTGGCCCTCGACCCCGAGAACCGCATCCACCTGGGCGCGGCGCTGACCGACAGCGGCTCCTTTGGCGTCATCGGCGGGCTGGACTCGCGCCTGACGCGGCTGCTCTACGTCGACATCGGGGGCTTCGTCAGCCCGATTCCGCTGCCCGACGACATCGCGCCGGTCAGCGACAGCGGCCGCGACTTCATCTTCCTGCGCCACGGCCTCTACGTCGCGCCCGGCCTGCGCGTGCCGCACCGTCAGCCCGCGAGCTTCCAGTGGGACCTGACGGGCCGCGCGGGCTTCGGGGCGGTCTGGTCCAACGACGTCCACCCCGACAACACCACGCTGCCGAACGAACGCTACGAGATCGAGGCGACGCCGGCCCTCCTCGGAGGGGTCGAGGGGCTGATCCGCAAGGACGCCGTGGGCGTGAAGCTGTCCGCCCGCGGCTACCTCTTCCGTCCCTTCAGCCAGTACGAGGGCGCCGACCTCGTCTTGGTCCGCCCGCAGTACCTCGCCGAGCTGATCTACCAGTGGTGACGGTCGCCTGACGGCGGCGGGGGCACCACGCGCGCCCCCGACGTCGGGCTCACAGCGCGCCGGCGGCCTTCTCCATCAGCGCCTGGAGGCGGTGGGCGAAGCCCTCGGGGTCGTCCAGGCGCCCCTCGCTGATCTCGGCGTGGTCGAGCAGCAGGCGGGCGAAGGGCTCGAGGCCCTCCTTGCCCTCGCCCTGCAGGCGGGCGAGCGTCTTGACCATGGGGTGCTCGGGGTTGATCTCGAGCACGCGCTTGTTCGTCGGGACGTCCTGGTTGGCGGCCTTGAGGATCCGCTCGAGGTTCGCCGACATGGCGCCCTCCTGGTTGACCAGGACGCTCGGCGACTCGACGAGCCGCGACGACAGCCGGACGTTGGCGACGTCTTCGCCCAGCAACATCTCCATCCAGTCGGCCAGCGGCCGCGCCTGCTTGCGGGCCTCTTCGGCGATGGGGTCGGCTTCGTCCTCGGCCCCCTCGTCCAGCTCGTCCAGCTCGCCATGGGCCACGCTCTTGAGCGGCACGCCGTCGAACTCGCTGAGGTTCATGATGACCCACTCGTCGACCGGGTCATCGAGCAGCAGCACCTCCCAGCCCTTCTTCTTGAAGCTCTCGAGCAGCGGGCTGTGAGCGATGCGGTCCTTGTCGACGTCGGCGAGGTACCAGATCGCGTCCTGGCCCTCGGCCATGTCGGCCTTGACCTGGGCGAGGCTCCGCCAGCGGTCGACGACGTCGTCGACGCCGCGGCTGGTCGTGGTCTTGAAGCGGAGCAGGGGGATGAGGCGGTCCTTGTCCTTGCTGCTGCCGTCGATGCTGACCTCGTGCACCCCCTCCTTGAGGATGTGGCCGAGCTGCTCCCAGAAGCTGGCGTAGGCTTCGGCGTCTTCGGTGGTCAGCTCCTTGAGGCGGTCGAGGACCCGCTTGGTGAGCTGCTTCTTGATGGCCCGCTGCGCCGGGGTCTTCTGGAGGATCTCCCGGCTCATGTTCAGCTCGAGATCGGGGCTGTCGACCACGCCCGTGACCCACCGCAGGTAGCGGGGCAGCAGGTCTTCGGCCGACTCCAGCACCTTGACGCGCTTCTGGTAGAGCTTCAGCGCGGGCTTGAAGTCGAGCCGGTCCATGGTCCACGGGCGACTGCGGGGCACGAACAGCACGGTGTCGAAGTTGATGGTGCCCTCGACCCGGGCGTGCACCCAGGCGAGCGGCTCCTGCCAGTCGGTGCCGAGGTGGCGGTACAGGGCCTTGTAGTCGTCGTCGCTGACGTCCTTGGGGTCGCGCCGCCACAGCGCCGTCTCCTGGTTGGCGCGATCCTCGCCGACGGTGACCGGCCATGGGACGTAGTCGCTGTAGCGCTGGACGATGCCCTTGAGGCGCTCGAGGTCGAGGAACTCGTCGGCGTCGTCGCGCAGGTGCAGCGTGACGGTGGTGCCGCGGGTCTGCCGATCGCCGGCGGTCAGCTCGTAGCCCTCGTCGCCCTCGCTCTCCCAGTGGATGGGGGTGGCGTCGGCGCGGGCCGACAGCGAGTCGACCGTCACCCGGTGGGCGACCATGAAGGCGGCGTAGAAGCCGACGCCGAACTGGCCGATGAGCCCCTCGGCGGGGTGGCCGCTGGCGCTGGCTTCCTTCTGGGCGGCGAGCAGCTCGCGGAAGGCGCGGGTGCCGGAGTGGGCGATGGTGCCGAGGTTCTGCTCGGCTTCTTCAGCCGTCAGGCCGATGCCGTCGTCTTCGATGGTGATGGTGTGGCCGTCTTCGTCGATGGACACGCGGATGCCGGGCTCCTGCCCCTCGGGCGGTGCGGCGGTGCGCAGCGAGGTGTCGGAGAGCCCCTCGAAGCGAGCGCGGTCCATGGCGTCGCTGGCGTTGCTCACCAGCTCGCGCAGGAAGATCTCGCGGTCGCTGTAGAGGCTGTGGGTGACCAGCTCCAGGATCTGGCGGACGTCGGCCTGGAAGCGGTGGGTGCCCGTCGTGGGCGCATCGGTGGTGTCGGTGGTCGGCATGGGCCCTCCCGGGGGGTGTTCGGCTGTCGCAGTAGGCACCTGCACCGGCGACGGCAAGGGGCCGGCGGTGGGGTCGGGGGGTCCTCACGCGCACGAGGGGCGGCCGCCAACCAGCGACCACCCCTCGGCGGACCCGGGCTGCGACGCGCTACTCGGGGATGACGTCGCCCTGCGGCAGGCGGGCCAGCAGGTCGGCGTAGGCGACCAGGCGCAGCTTCTCGCCATCGAAGCTGATCTCGTCGCCGGCGTACTTCTTGTAGATCACGCGGTCGCCGAGCTTGAGGTCTTCGCCGACGTCGGATGCCATGGCGACGACGACGCCCTCGGTGGGCTTCTCCTGGGCGTTCTCGGGGAGGAACAGGCCCGAAGCGGTCTGGGTGACGGCTTCGACGCTGCGGATGAGGACGTGGGCGTTGAGTGGCTGGATGTCCATGGGGGGCTCCCGTGGGTGGGGTTGGAGGAGTGGGGTTCAGGCGGCGGAGATGCCGAGGAGGCGCTCCAGCCGAGGCTTGTCGAAGCCGACGACGATCTGCCCGCCGATGTCGACCTGGGGCACGCCCATCTGGCCGGAGCGCTTGACCAGCTCCTGGGCGGCGTTGGGGTCCTTCGACACGTCGATCTCGCGCCAGGTGATGCCCTGCTCGCGCAGCCAGGCCTTGACCCGCGTGCACCACACGCAGGTGGGCGAGACATAGACGGTGACGGGCGGCTGGCGGGGGCTGTCGGCGGCGGCGGTGGCGGCGGGTGCGGCGGCGTGAGGCAGCAGGGCGCGGGCCCAGCCCTCGGGGTCGTGTTCACCGCTGGCACGGCGGATCACCCGGCCCCCCTCGACCGTGACAGCGGCCGGGACCGAGGTGACGCCGAAGCGCTTGTGCAGGCCCTTGACCTGGCCGACATCGACGATGATGACGGGCTGCGCGTCCTGGTCGGCGGCGAAGCGCTCGAAGTCGGGGCGGGCGCGGCGCGACAGGGCGCTGAAGTCGCCGAAGAAGCCGATGACGACCCGGTCTGCGTCGAGGTGGGCGTCGAGGGCGTCGGCGGTGTCGAGGGTGATGATGCTCATGTCTCATCTCCAGGGGCGGGATCCGGGCGGTGGGCGTCCAGCAGGTCGAGCAGCGAGCCGACCAGCTCGGGACGGGCGAGGCGGTAGCAGCGCCGCCGGCCGTCGACCTCGCAGGACACGAGGCCGGCCTCCCGCAGCACGCCGAGGTGCCGCGACACGGCGGGCTGCAGGGCCTGCGTGTCCTCGGTCAGCACGCCGACACAGCAGGGCTTCGCCCGGAGCTGCCGCAGCAGGCGGACACGGAGGGGGTGGGCCAGGGCGCTCAGCAGGCTGGCGTCGGCCTTGTCGTGCAGGTCTGGTCCGGAGGTCGTCATATTCGTTGAGTCGAATATGTACGCCCGCGGGGAGTGTCAAGCCCCCGGGTGCGCGTCGCTGCGATCAGGGCGTCGGAGATGGCGGCGTCGCTGTGGGTGCCGCGAGGCTGCCGTCCTGGGCCACCTGGACGGCGCTTCCGGGGAAGTCCTCGGCGGAGAGCGTGCGCACGAGGTCGATGGCCTGGGCGTCTTCGTCCTTCATGGGGATCCCCTCGCCCACCTGCTTCGTCGGCAGGATCTTCCCGCCGGTGAACCGGCCCTCGCGGTCGACGACGATCTCGAGGACCTCGCCGATGCCGCCGTAGCCACGGGTGTTGAACGGGCCGTAGGTGGCGAAGTTGCCCATGGAGTAGGCGATCAGGCGGTCCTTGTAGACCTCCATGCCGCGCAGCACGTGGGGGCCGTGGCCGATGACGATGTCGGCGCCGGCGTCGACGACGACATGGGTGAACGCGCGCAAATCACCGCGGTTCTCGCCGTAGTAGCGCTCCATGCCGTGGGGGACGTGCAGCGCCTTGGGACCCTCGGCCCCGCCGTGGAAGCTGACGATGACGATGTCGTGGGTGGCGGCGAGGTTCTGCACGAGGGCGGCGGCGGTGTCGAGGTCGCCCGTGTAGTGGCTGTTGCGGCTGCTGTGGAAGCCGATGAGCGCGACCTTCAGGCCGTTGACGTCGAGCTCGGCGATGTCGCCGGGGCGGCCGCTGTGGGCGATGCCCTGTTCGTCGAGCAGCTCTTCGGTGCGGGCACGGCAGGTGGCGCCGAAGTCGCCGGCGTGGTTGTTCGCCGTGCTCATGACGTCGAAGCCGGCGGCCTTGTAGTGGGCGGCGGTAGCGGCGGGCTGGCGGAAGGCGTAGCAGCTGCCGGGCGCGGCGTCGGCGGCGCACTTGCGGGTCGTGCCCCGGTCGCAGATCGGGCCCTCCAGGTTGCCGAAGGTCAGGTCGGCGTCCTGCAACCAGTCGGTGACGTCGCCGAAGGCCCCAGCCCAGCCGTCCGGCGGGAGCTGGCCGGCCGGGAAGTCCGTGCCGATCATGCAGTCGCCGACAGCGCGCAGACGCAGGGTGGCGCCCTGAGGGGCGGTGGACACGAAGGTCTGCGGCGCGCTGCTGCGGCTGGCGGCCAGCATCTCCTTCATGGAGAGCTGGTCACGGACCTGGCCGAGGTACTCGGCGAGCCCGTCGCGGTCGGGATCCAGCGCCTGCACCCGGGTCCACGCCGTCACCACCCTCGTCCAGTCGGCCTGCAGCCAGCGGGCCCAGCCCAGCTCCCACTGGCAGTCCGCTTCGATGGCGGCGGGCGGGCTGCGGTCGATGCAGCGCTGCAACGCGAGCGCGGCGCCATCAGCGTTCTTGTCCGCCAGCAGCGCCCGGCCGGTGTCGAGATCGGTCTGTGCGAGGACCGCGACCTCGTCGGTCGAGGCGGCCCGGGCCACGGTCGGCGCCAGGCTCGTCAACAGCAGGGCGGAAGCCAGCAGGGATCGGCGCATCGGGGCTCCTTGGGGGTGCAGACGCTGGTATCCGCTGGGGATGGGGCATGTGGTGGGGGCGCTACCAAGGTGCCAGGTGAATCTGATTAACCATTTGTGCCAGGACGTGTCACTTCGCACGTTCCGATATTGAACGACCGTTCGGGGCGGCCCGGCGTCGTCCCGCCTGCCCAGCGCAGCGCACCGCACCGCCTTCGCTGAACACCGCACGAGGGCACCTCCACCCCCACCCGCGTTACGTGGCGATGTTCCCCCGCGCGCCCCTGCTCTGCCGAGGCGCCGCCGCTGTGTTCTCCGCACTGCTCCTCGCATCGATCCTCTCGCCGCTCTGCCCTCTCACTGCTCTGCCCGCCGCCCTCGCAGCGGCACCGCGGATCCTCCCTGACCGGAGCCTCCTGTGTCCGACCCGCAGACCCCCGACTTCGCGAAGACCCTCGTCCCGATCGACATCGAACAGGAGATGCGGTCGAGCTACCTCGACTACTCCATGTCGGTCATCATCGGGCGCGCCCTGCCCGACGTGCGCGACGGGCTCAAGCCGGTCCACCGGCGCATCCTGTTCGCGATGTGGAGCGAGGGGCTGCGGGCCAACAAGCGCTACAGCAAGTGCGCCGGCGTCGTCGGCGAAGTGCTCAAGAAGTACCACCCCCACGGCGACAGCGCCGTCTACGACGCCCTGGTCCGCCTCGCCCAGCCCTGGAACATGCGGCACCCCCTCGTCGACGGGCAGGGCAACTTCGGGTCCGTCGACGGCGACCCGGCCGCCGCCTACCGCTACACCGAGTCGCGGATGACCCGCCTCGCAGAGACGCTGCTCGGCGACGACATCAACAAGCAGACCGTCAACTTCTCGCCGAACTTCGACGGGTCGGTGGACGAGCCGACGGTGCTGCCCACGGCCTACCCGAACCTGCTGGTCAACGGCAGCGACGGCATCGCCGTCGGCATGGCGACCAAGATCCCTCCCCACAACCTCGGCGAGATCATCGACGCCGCGGTCGCGCTCATCGACAACCCCGACATCGACATCGAGGGCCTGATGCAGCACGTGCCGGGGCCCGACTTCCCCACGGCTGGCACGATCTACGGGCGCAAGGGCATCCACGACGCCTACACGACGGGGCGCGGCCGCGTCATCGTCCGGGGCAACGCCTTCTTCGAAGACATGGACCACGGCAAGTCGCGCATCGTCATCGACGAGCTGCCCTTCCAGGTCAACAAGGCCCGCCTGGTCGAAGAGATCGCCCGGCTGGTCAAGAACAAGAAGATCGATGGCATCACGGCGCTGCGCGACGAGTCAGACCGCACCGGCATGCGGGTGGTGGTCGAGCTGCGGCGGGACGTCGTGCCCGAGATCGTGCTCAACCACCTCTACAAGCACACCGCCCTGCAGAGCACCTTCGGCGTCATCATGCTGGCCATCGTCCACAACCGGCCGATGGTGCTCACGCTGAAGGAGATGCTCGAGCACTACCTCGCCCACCGTCGGGACGTGGTCGTGCGGCGGACCCGCTTCGACCTGCGGCAGGCGCTCGACCGGCTGCACCTCGTCGAGGGGCTGCTCAAGGCGCTGGACCACATCGACCGCATCATCGAGATCATCCGCGCCAGCGCCGACGACACCGAAGCGCGCGACGGCCTGATGACCGAGTTCGAGTTCAGCGAGCGGCAGGCCCAGGCCATCCTCGACATGCGGCTGCGGCGGCTGACGGGCTTGTCACGGCAGAAGCTGCTCGACGAACAGGCCGAGCTGCAGGCGCGCATCGCCGAGTACCGCGAGATCCTCGGCAGCGAGGCACGCCTCAAGCAGGTCATCACCGACGAGCTGTTGCAGGTGAAGGAGAAGTTCGCCGACGAGCGGCGCACCCGCATCACGGAAGACTCCGGCGAGATGTCCATCGAGGACCTCATCGCCCCCGAAGACGCGGTGCTCACGCTGTCCCTGGCCGGCTACATCAAGCGCACCAGCCAGCACGAGTACGCCGAGCAGCGGCGCGGCGGCTTCGGCAAGAAGGGCATGAACACCCGCGACGAAGACTCGATCCGCGACATCTTCATCGCCAACACCCACAGCACGCTGCTGATCTTAACCACGCACGGCTGGATGTTCGGGGTGCCGGTCTGGCAGGTGCCGAAGGCCGGGCGGGCCGCGCGCGGCACGCCCCTGGTGAACCTCGTCAACCTCGAACCCGACGACGAGATCGCCGCCGTCATCAGCATCGACGAGTTCACCGACGACATCGACCTGGTGTTCTGCAGCCGCCGGGGGCTGGTCAAGCGGACCATGCTGTCGGAGTACAAGAACCTGCGCAGCAACGGCCTGCGTTCCTACGACTGCGCCGAGGGCGACGCGCTGCTCACGGTCGTCAAGGCGACGGGCGACCAGCACGTCTTCATCGCGACGCGGTCGGGCAAGTGCATCCGCTTCCCCGACTCCGACGTCCGCCACATGGGACGCATTGCGCGCGGCGTGCGGGGCATCAAGCTGGAAGCGGGCGACGAGATCGCGTCCATGCGCATGGTCGAGACCGATCCCGACATGCTGCTGCTGACCGTCACAGAGAACGGCTACGGCAAGCGGACCTCGCTCGACGAGTACCGGGTCCAGGGGCGTGCCGGCTCCGGCATCATCAACATCGTGACCGACGAACGCAACGGCCAGGTCGTGGGCTCGGTGCAGGTCGCCGACACCGACCGCGTCATGCTCATCACCGACACCGGGCGGGTGATCAAGACGCCGGTGGACACCATCCGGGTGGTCGGCCGCAACACCAAGGGTGTGACGCTGATGCGGGTCGATGACGACGAACGCATCGTCAGCCTCACGCGCGTGGTCGAGGATGACGACGAGGACGCAGAGGAGTAGCCCGCGGGCGCTGCCCGTCGGGACCCGTGGAACATCGGGCCCCCACGAGTTGCCCACAACTGTGAGTAGTTGTCGGCGCTTCCGGGGCCACGCGCCACCGCCGCCCGGACGCGGGCTCTCCCCACGCCGTCAGGATCCGCCGGTCGCCGGTACAATCGGCAGCCTGTGGAAGACCACGGTGGAGGTCGTCGGCAGGCGTGAGCAGCCTGTGAACAACTCCGTGGACAAGGGGGAGGGGCTGTTGCTGGCTCGGCGTTCCACGATTAGCGTGCGGGGCGATGCGTACTGGACCGTCCGAGCTGCTCCACAAGCACGAGCTTCGCTTCGTCCTCGGCCGCGCGGCCCTGGTGGCGGCGCTGGGCCTGGTGGCTCTCGGCACAGCGATGTCCCCCTGGTCGCCCCTGGCGCTCGACCGGGCCGCCAGCCTGGCGGCCGGCGGAGATGACACGGCGGCGATCGACGCCTACCTCGACCTCGCCAGCACGGCGGGCTCCCAGCAGGCCCGCGACGACGCGGCCTGGAAGGCCGCCTGGCTGGCCTCGGTGGATGCAGGAGACCCCCAGCAGGCGGTCGAGCTGCTGCGCAGCTACGCCGACGCCCACCCGGCCACCGCCCGGGCAGCCACCGCCCAGGACCGGCTGGGAACGCTGTACCAGCTCTACCTGCAGGATCCCATCCGGGCTGCCGAAGCCTGGCAGGCCGCCGCGCAGGCGGCGCCCGACGCACCGGATGTCGGTCGCTGGCAGCTCGACGCGGGCCTCGCCTACCTCGACGCGGGCCTGCGGGACCGCGCCGCGGCCGCGCTGGATGAAGCCACCGGCCACGACAGCACCTTCGTCGCAGCGCAGCTCGCGCTGGGGCGCCTGTCGCTCGCCGACGACCCGGCGTCGGCCTACGACCACTACACCCTGGCGCTCGGACGGGCCGGCACCGACGGCGACCGCTCGCTTGCGCGGCTCGGGGTGGCCACCGCCCTGGAAGGGCTCGATCGCGTCGGACAGGCGCTCGCCGAGCTCGAGGACAGCGACGATGACCCTGCCCTGCAGCGCCGCCGCGCGCGCCTGCAGGCGCGGGACAGTCACTGATGCTCCTCTTGCTGGCGGTCCTCGGCTGCCTCCCCTCGCAACTGCTCGACGACACCGGCGACACCGTGGTGGATCCCGGTGATGGCGGTGCTGCCGGCTCCTCCCTTGCCGACATCGACCCGGCCATGCTGCCGCAGGTGGACGGCGCCTGCCGCCAACCCGAGCTGGCCACCGTCGACTACGTCGTCGATGGCGACACCATCTACGTCACGACCAGCCAGGGCTCCGAGAAGATCCGCTTCATCGGCGTGAACACGCCCGAGATGGGCTTCGGCGACTCCGAACAGGAGTGCTACGGCCCCGAAGCGCTCGCCTTCACGGCGGATCGTCTGTCCGGCGGAGAGGTCTGGCTCACCTTCGACAAGGACTGCCTGGACCCCTACGATCGAACGCTGGCCTACCTCTTCCTCGGCACCCAGGACGAAGACTTCCTGCAGCGGGCGCTGCTCCGTGGCGGCTTCGCCGAGGTCATGATCTACGACCCGAACGACGCCTTCGAAGACATCTTCCGCGACGACGAAGCGGACGCCCAGCACAACAGCGCCGGTCAGTGGGGCGCCTGCGGCGGATGATCGCCGCTGCGTCTGGATAGAGGGCGGCTCCCCCCCGAGGAGTCCCCATGTCCCAGACCGACAAGAGCCAGGCCCTCTTCGCGCGTGCGCGCGAGGTCATACCGGGCGGCGTGAACTCGCCCGTCCGCGCCTTCGCGGCCGTCGACGGCGACCCTCCCTTCATGCGGCGGGGTGCCGGCGCGTGGATCGAGGACGCCGACGGCAACCGCTACCTCGACCTCATCGGGTCGTGGGGTCCGCTCATCCTCGGGCACGCCCACCCCGAGATCATCGAAGAGGTCGTGGCGGTGATGCGGGACGGCACCAGCTTCGGCTGCCCCACCGAAGCAGAGGTGCTGTTCGCCGAAGAGCTGTGTGCCGCCCACCCGGTCGTCGAGCAGGTCCGCCTGTGCTCGTCGGGCACGGAAGCCACGATGCACGCCATCCGGCTGGCGCGGGGCACCACCGGCCGTGACGTCGTGCTCAAGCTCGATGGCTGCTACCACGGCGCCCACGACGCCATGCTGGTGGCGGCCGGCTCGGGCGTGGCCACCTTCGCCCGCCCGGGCTCGCCGGGGATCCCGGCGGATGTCGCCGCGCTCACCCGTACCGCCCCCTACAACGACCTCGCCGCCGTCGAGCGCATCCTCGACGAAGTAGACGTGGCCTGCGTGATCCTGGAAGCCGTCCCCGGGAACATGGGCTGCATCGTGCCGGCCGAGGGCTACCTCGACGGGCTGGTCGCCGCCTGCCGGGCGCACGGCACCCTGCTCATCGTCGACGAGGTGATGACCGGCTTCCGGCTGGCCCGCGGGGGTGCCTGCGAGCGCTTCGGCATCGACGCCGACCTCGTCTGCATGGGCAAGATCGTCGGCGGTGGCATGCCGCTGGCGGCCTTCGGCGGCCGTCGCGAGATCATGCAGAAGCTGTCGCCGGTGGGCCCCGTCTACCAGGCGGGCACGCTGTCGGGCAACCCGGTCGCGGTGGCCGCGGGACGGTCGACGCTGCGGCGCCTGACGCCCGACATCTATGCGCGCCTCGACGTCATCGGCGAGCGGCTCGAAGCCGGACTCGCGCCGGTCCTCGCCGAGCTGTCGCTGTCGATGAACCGCGTTGGCTCGATGTTCACCATCTTCTTCCGGGCCGAGCCGCCGACCTGCTTCGACGACGTCAAGGGCTGTGACATGGAGGCCTTCGGCCACTTCCACCGCGCCGCCCTCGATCGCGGGGTGTACCTGCCGCCGAGCCAGTACGAAGCGGTGTTCCTCCCCGCCATCCTCACCGACGCCGAGGTCGACACCCTGCTGGACGCGCTGGTCGGCGCGCTGCGCGCCACGGTGAGGGGCACGTGACGTCGGTGGACGCGACCGGGGGGCGGCGTTAGTGCGCCGCTCCTTCGCAAGTGCCACCTCTCACAGGGGGCCGGGATGATCGATCCCGACCTCATGCGACGGATGGCAGGCGCGATGTCCTTGGCTGCCGAGCTGGCGGTCACGGTCACTCTCGGCGTCATCGTCGGGGCCTGGCTGGACCGGCACCTCGACACCGCCCCCATCTTCCTCCTCGCCCTCTCGCTCCTCGGCCTCGCCCTCGGCACCTACCGCCTGTTGCGCGGCGTACAGGAGTTCTGGTCCTCGGATGACGGTGAACCTCCCGACGATCGCCACTAGTGCCGCCGCCCTTGGGGCGGTGATGGCGCTGTGTGCTGCTCTGCTCGGGCAGGCCGACCTCGCGGTCGGTATCGCGGTGAGCGCCGCGGTGATGCTGGTGAACCTGGGGCTGTGGGCGCTGGCCGTGCAGCGGCTCTTCGCCGCCGTCGTCGACGGACGCAGCGACTCCGTGCCGGCCTTCTTGATCGCCACGAAGCTGGTCGGGATCGGCTTCATGGTGTGGGGCCTGGTGCTGCTCTTCCCGGTCGAAGCCGTCCTGCTGGGGGGCTCGGTCGTCGTCTTCTCCATCCTCCTGCACGCCGTGGTGCTGGCCGTGGGCCAGCTCGCCGCCATGAGCGAGGCCTGAGATGCTCTCCACCCTTGTCGACCTGCTGCCGCGACTGGCGGGCGCGCTGGTGCCTTCGGGCCCCATGCTGTCCGAGAAGTTCGCGTCATGGTTCCAGCTCGTGCCGGGCGTGTTCGACGGCGCCATGCTCGCCCCGCTCGGCATCGAAGACCACCAGGGCCACATCGCCATCACCGTGCTCGGTAGCTGGTTGGTCTGCGCCGTCCTCATCGTGCTGGCGCTCGGCGCCCGCGCCGGCCTGAACAAGGCCCGCGCCCAGGGCGGCACCCTGCAGTACGTGCCCGCCAGTGGCTTCTCGCTGCGCAACCTGTTCGAGGTCTACGTCTCGTCGATCCGCAACCTCGCGGGCTCGATGTTGGACGAACGCGACACGAGGAAGTTCTTCCCGCTGTTCGGTGGGCTGTTCATCTACATCTTCTTCTGCAACCTGCTCGGCGTGCTGCCGGGCATGCTGCCGCCGACCGAGAACATCAGCAACAACTTCGCGATGGCCCTGGTCGTGCTGCTGGTCTACCTGGCGGTGGGCCTCGGCCGCAACGCGGGCCCCTTCCTCAAGCACATGGCGGGCCCGGTCGTCTGGCTGGCTCCGCTCATCATGGCCATCGAGCTGCTCGGCCTGCTGGTCATCCGGCCCGGCTCGCTGTCGCTTCGCTTGATGGGCAACATCGTCGGCGACCACATGGTGCTGGGCATCATGTCCGACCTCACCAAGGTCGCCATCCCGAGCATCTTCCTGGGCCTGGGCATCTTCGTGTCCTTCCTGCAGGCCTTCGTGTTCACGCTGCTCTCCATCATCTACCTCTCGATGTCGATCGTTCACGACGACCACTGAATTCGAGCACCCACACCCCTTCCCCCCCGTGGAGGATCCGATGAAGTCCAAGCTGTCCACCGTGCTGCCCGTCGTGGCCGCCCTCCTCATGGTGTCCACCCCGGCGTTCGCGCAGGACGGTGGTGCCGACATGTGGAAGGGCTACGTCGCCATCGGCGCTGGCATCGCCATCGGCGTCGCCGCCCTCGGCGGTGCGCTGGGTCAGGGCCGCGCCGCTGCGGCCGCCCTCGAGGGCATCGCCCGCAACCCGCAGGCCTCCGGCAAGCTGTTCACCCCGATGATCATCGGCCTCGCCCTCATCGAGTCCCTGGTCATCTACGCTCTGGTCATCGGCTTCCAGCTCCAGGGCAAGTTCTAGAACCGGCTCCGGGCCCGGTCACCGGGCTCGCCGGCTCGCGACGCGGCACACTTCCCCGACGACTCGGGGAGGTGGCCGCGTCGTCGTGCTTTGTGGCCCCGCTGCGGGCCGCCCGCCGCCGCCAAGACCTGGCGGGGGAAGGCAGAGCCCGGGTCGAGGGGTTGTCGGCGAGCCCCCTGGGACGTGCCGCCACGGCCTCATCCACAGCCCGCGGCTTGCGCGGGCCGCTGCCCAGCAGGTAAGCCCTGTGCAGCCCGTCCCGGCCCGCTCATCCCACCGCGGTGCGCGCGGAAGCGTCCGGGGCCTCGGAGGAAACCATGAAGCTCGGATCCCGCTGCGTCGCCCTGCTGGCCCTCGGCCTCGTCAGCCCCCTGGCCTACGCCAAGAAGGACAAGAAGAAGAAGAAGAAGGGGGAGGAGGAAGCTCCGCTGGTCGGCTGGAACCGCAGCGAGGGCTGGGTCGGCGACTGCTACTACCCGCCCCAGTGGGACCAGCTCCAGACGACCGACCGCAAGATGGCCCGCTCCGAGGCGCTCGACGCGATGCTGTCGCAGTGGCAGGGCGGACGCGACGACGGGGTCAGCTTCGACGAAGAGGTCGGCACCGACGTCGAGACGGTGCTGCTCGGCCGTCCGGACTCGATCGAGCAGGTCGTCGCCGACAACCTCGCCCGCTGCCAGGCGGTGATGGCGGGCGGCGACAGGTCGGAGTGGGAGCGCTGGCTGAAGGGCCTCCCGGGGCAGCTCACCGAGGGTGAGTGCCGACAGCCGCTGGACTACACGATGTTCGACTACCTCAGCATCGGCACGGGCTGGCAGCGGCCGCTGTCGATCTGCCAGGGCGAGACGGTGCGCATCTCCGGCACGGTCAAGGACAAGTACCGCATCACCGAGGATGGCCCCTGGATCACGGTGGAGGGGGACCTCGACCAGACGGCGGTCGGCACCGACCTGCCCTGCAACGTCGAGGGCTGCTACCTCGGCCAGCTCATCCTCAAGTTCGAAGCCGACTCTGGCTGGACCAAGGTGGAACCCATCGGCGCCGAGCTGATCTTCAGCGCGCCGGAGCACGGCACGATCAGCTATCGGATCAACGACGACAGCTTCTTCGACAACGCCTGGTACAAGTCCAGGGGGATCGAGGACCACACCGCCATCGAGGTCTCGCCGGCCAAGTGAATTCCACGGTCAAGCGGCTCGCCTTCAGCCTGATCCCCCTCGTCGTCCTGATCGGTGGCGCCGAGGCGGGCCTGCGCGCCGCTGGCTGGCCCAAGGTCGAGTCCAAGGGTTTCGCCCACAACAAGGTCTACTGGGTCACCGACCCCGACCTCGAAGCCTCCACCTTCCCCCACAAGGAGACGGGCGGCAGCTTCACGGTGAGCACCGACCACAACGGCCTGCGCGTGCCGCGCCACGCCGAAGACAAGGCCGAGGGCATGCACCGGGTGATGACGCTGGGTTGCTCGACGACCTTCGGCTGGGGCGTCGACGACGCCGAGAGCTACCCCGCCCGGCTCGAGAGCCGGCTGAAGGCCGGCGGGCACGACGACTGGGAGGTCATCAACGGCGGGCAGCCCGGCTACACCAGCTTCCAGGGGCTGTGGCTCTGGGATCGCACGCTGAAGCGCTACGCCCCCGACATCGTGCTCATCGGCTACGTCGTCCAGGACGCCCGCAAGGCCGCCTACACCGACAAGAGCCAGGCGATCCTGCAGGGCGAGTCGGGCTTCCTCAAGGAAAACGTCCTGTACCAGAGCAAGCTCTACCTGGGGCTGCGGGTGCTCATCGGCTCGGTGCAGGTGCGCGCCAAGGAACGGGGCGAGGGTGACGAGGGCGGGGCCTACCGCGTGCCGCCGGAAGACTTCGTCGACAACATCCGCACGCTGGTCGGCAAGGTGCGCGACATCGGCGCCGAGCCGGTGCTGTTCGGCTACCCGCTGGAACGCGAGGGCTACACGCGCCAGCACCGGCTGATCCTGTCGGCCGCCGCCGAAGATCTCGGTGTGCGACACTTCGATCCGCAGCCCAAGATGGAAGAGGCATCCCGCCGACAGACCCTCTACTTCGAGAAGGACCGAGGCCACGCCAACGCGAAGGGCAACAACCTGATCGCGAAGTGGGTCTACGACTGGCTCCAAGACGAGGGACTCCTGGGCACGGAAGGTTGAAGTGGAGAGTCCCCGCGACAGCACCCTGGTGCTCCTGACGCTCAACGAGATCGACGGCCTGCGGCAGCTCTGGGACCAGATCCCGGTGGCGGCCTTCGCCCGCACCGTCGCGGTGGATGGCGGCTCGACCGATGGCACCCGGGCGTTCCTGGCGGAACGCGGCATCCCCATCCTCGACCAGTCCATCCCGGGCCGTGGCGTGGCCTTCCGCGTCGCGGCCGAAGCCACCGACACCGACCGGCTGGTCTTCTACTCGCCGGACGGCAACGAAGATCCCGCCGACATCGAACCCCTCGACGACCTCGTGGCGGGCGGTGCGCGGCTCGCCATCGCCAGCCGCTTCGCACCCGGCTCTCAGAACGAAGAGCAGGACGCCATCCGCGCCCGCGCACGCGTCAACCAGGCGCTGACCTGGACGGCCAACAAGCTGTTCAACACCGGCCCCTTCGTCACCGACACGATCAACGGCTTTCGGGCGCTGCGGCGCGAAGACCTGCTGGCCTTGCAGACCACGGTGAAGCGCTTCCCCATCGAGTACCAGATCAGCATCCGCGCCATGCGCCGCCGCTGGCCCATCGCCGAGCTGGCCACCATCGAGACCCCGCGTGCGGGGGGCGAGAGCAAGGCGCTGTCCTGGCCGGTGGGCAAGGACCACATCAAGGTGCTGCTCACCGAGCTTCCCGGGGCGCGCATCTTCGGGACGGGCCAGTGAGCGGGGGCGGTCGCGCGGCGCCGGGCCGCGACGCCGACATCGCCGCCCTGCTGGAGCGCTGGCTCGATCGCGACGCCATCGGCGTGCCGGCGGACGGCATGCCCCTGGCGGTCGCGCCCTACGGACAGGCAGAGGTGGCCGAAGCCATCGCGACCCTGCTCGAGGGGCGGCTGACCATGGGGCCGCGCGTCCGTGCCTTCGAAGACGCTTGGGCGCAGGCGGTCGGTGCGGAGCACTGCGTCATGGTGAACTCCGGCTCGTCGGCGCTGCTGGTGATGCTGGCGGCCCTGGTGGGCATCGGTCGCCTGGAACCCGGCGACGAGGTCCTCGTGCCGGCGGTCGGGTGGTCGACCAGCCTGTTCTCGGTCGCCCAGGCAGGCCTGCGTCCGGTGCTGGTGGACGTCGACGCCGACAGCCTCTGCCTGGAGGGCGACCACGACCGCCCCGTGCTGGCCCTGCACCTGCTGGGTTGCCCCTCGCGGGCCACGGGGCCGCTGGTGATCGAGGACGCGTGCGGCGCCCACGGTGCGGAGATCGACGGCCGGCCCGTGGGCGGCATCGGCGTGTGCGCGGCCTTCAGCTTCTTCTTCTCGCACCACCTGACGACGGGTGAGGGTGGGGCGGTCACCACGTCGGACGCTGAGCTGGCCGACGCCTGCCGCGCCGTGCGCGCGCACGGCTGGGTGCGGGAGCGCAGCGATCGCGCCGTCCAGGAAGCTCGCTACGCCGACATCGACCCCCGCTTCCTGTTCGTGCTGCCGGGCTACAACCTGCGCCCCACCGAGCTGGCCGGGGCCTTCGGCATCCACCAGGTCCCGCGGCTGGCGGCCTACGTCGACCAGCGCAACCGCAACCACCAGCAGTGGTGCGCCGAGGTCGCCGACCTGGGTCTGCCGCTGCGGGTCTTTCCACAGCTTCCGGGCACCCGACACGCGGGCTTCGCCTTCCCCATGCTCCTCGACGCCGATAGCCCGCTCACTCGGGCCGAGCTGTGTCGCCGGCTCGAAGCGCAGGGCATCCAGACCCGGCCGATCTCCGGCAGCAACCTCGCGCGCCAGCCGGCCTTCGACCAGGTTCCCGGCGCTCGGGTCGAGGGGCCGCTTCCCGTGGCCGACGCGGTGCACGAGCGGGGGCTGTTCGTCGGCAACAGCCACGCCTTCGACGCGCGTCACGGGGACCGGCTCTGCACGGCCCTGCGCGACGCCTTCGCCCAGCGCGGCTGAAGCTCCCGGAGTCGGCGCCGCCGCACGTCGGACCCTCGTCCGGTCCGCCAGCCTGCGCTGGTCTCGCGACCGTCGGTCTTCGGTGTAAGCTCCGCAGTCACCACTGCCGGCCGGCGGACGCAGCCCTCCCCCGGTCCCGGCAATGCGGGCCTTCGCTCGCTCGCCCAGGGCTCGCCGGGGTGTTCCCGCCATGAGAATCGTCGTCACCGGAGGGGCCGGCTACATCGGCTCGATCCTCGTGCCCCGCCTGCTCGCTGCGGGGCACGACGTGCTCGTGCTCGACAACCTGATGTTCGGGCCGCACGCGATCATGCCGCTGTTCATCCACCCCGGCTTCTCCTTTGCCGAAGTGGACGTCACCGACCGCGACGCCCTCGCCCCCCACCTCAAGGACGCCGACGCCGTCATCCACCTCGCCGCCCTTGTCGGCTACCCGCTGTGCAAGAAGATGCCGCGCCTCGCGGTCGAGGTGAACGTCGACGGCGCGCGCAACGTCGCCGAGCTGACCCCGCCGGACGCGCGCATCGTCTACGCCTCGACCGGCTCGAACTACGGTGAGGTCGTCGGGATCTGTACCGAGGACACGCCGCTGAACCCGCTGTCGCTGTACGGCGAGACCAAGACCAAGGCCGAGGAGATCTTCCTGGAGCGGCCTGGCACGGTGTCGCTGCGCTTCGCGACGGCCTTCGGCATCGCGCCGCGCCTCCGCCTCGACCTGATGATCAACGACTTCGCCTTCCAGGCGATCCACAACCGCTACCTCGTCATCTACGAGAAGCACTTCCGGCGGACCTTCATCCACATCCAGGACATCGCCGCCGCCATCCAGTTCATGACCGAGCGGCCCGACAAGCTCGAACACCGCGTCTACAACGTCGGCCACGACTCGATGAACTACACCAAGGAACAGATCGTCAGCCTGCTGCGGCAGCGGACGGACTTCCTGACCCACTTCGCAGAGATCGGCAGCGACGACGACAAGCGCGACTACGAAGTCAGCTACGCGCGCATCCACGAGACCGGCTTCCAGATCGAGGTCGACATCGAGCGGGGCCTCGACGAGGTGATCGGGGCGCTGCGCTACCTCAAGCTCCGGAACCCCTACAGCAACGTGTAGGTCCCAGACAGCGCAGGAGAAGCGGGCGTGGACTGGAGCGGCAAGCGAGTCCTGATCACCGGTGGCCGGGGCTTCCTCGGGCGCCACCTCACGCGGCGGCTGCAGGCGCTGGGCGCGCAGCCCGTGCCCGTGGGTAGCGGTGACGCCGACCTGCGCGATCGTACGGCGACGCGCCTGCTCTTCGACGCGGTCGAACCCGACATCGTCCTGCACAGCGCGGTGCAGGGCGGTGGCATCGGCTGGATGCGGGAACACCCGGTGCAGAGCGGGCGCGACAACGCGCTCATCAACGTGCACGCCATGGACGCCGCCTGGCGCTGCGGTGCCAGCGTCTTCGTCGGCGTCAGCTCCGCCTGCGCCTACCCCCGCCAGCCGGCGACCATCCCCTTCCCGGAAGCCGAGCTGTGGGACGGCCGGCCAGAACCCACCAACGACACCTATGCGCAGACCAAGCGGCTGATGATGTCCCTGGGCGACGCCTACACGCAGCAGTATGGCCTGCGCTGCGCCTTCCCCATGCTCGCCAACCTCTACGGCCCCGGTGACCACCTCAGCCCGGAACGGGCGCACGTGGTCGCGGCCCTCATCCAGCGCGTCCTCGCTGGCCCCGACGAGCTGTTGGTGTGGGGCACGGGGCGCGCGACGCGCGAGCACCTGTTCGTGGAGGACGCCGCGGACGGCGTGCTCGCCTGCGCCGCTGCGGCGTCCGACGGCCACGACGTGGGCCCCATCAACGTCGGCACCGGGGTCGAGGTCAGCGTTGCCGAGCTGGCCACGGCCATCGCCGCAGCCTGTGGCTACGAGGGGCCGGTGCGCTTCGACACCAGCAAGCCCGACGGCCAGCCCCGCAAGTGCCTCGACGTGACCCGCATGCGCGACGAGCTGTCGTGGGAAGCCCCTACTTCGCTCGCCCAGGGGCTGGAGAAGACTGTGGCCTGGTACCGGCAGGTCCTCGCCATGGAGCGGCCATGATCTCTCGACCTCCGACCTCCCGGCGCGTGCTCCTCGCCCTCCTCGCGGGCGTCTCGACGCTGCTGGCGCCGGCCTGCCTGGAGCGGACCACCGGCGAGTCCAAGGAGCTGGATCCCCGCTTCCTCGACCAGATCGCCACCGACAAGGAAGACGCGGTCATCGCCGGCACCGGCCCGACCTTCGTGGTGAAGGGAGAGGTGACGGGCGAAGATGGCATCCCGGTCGACGTGGACATCGTGGTCTCGGACAAGGACGATCCCGGCACCCAGACGCGGCTCGGCAAGATCGTCGTCGACGGGCCCGGTCCCTTCGAGCTCACGCTGCCCGCCGACAAGGGCGATGTGACGCTGAGCTTCTTCCAGGACATGGATGCCGACGGACCGGACGAAGACGACAACTTCCACCGGACCACGGTGGAACCCGTGGCCGAGGGCATCGAGGGCATGAAGGTCGAGCTGGTGCTCGGCGCGTACACCAACCCCTCGCAGGACGGGCCCGCGGCGACGCCGCCTCCGGGCGACGCCCCGGCCGGCGCGCCGGGTGGGCCACCGGTCCCCGGCGGCGGGGGGAGCGCCGACGCCGCCGTGCCGCTCATGGACCAGGAACACATCGAGCGGCTTCCCGAGGGCGTGCAGCCCTTCGGCGAGCTGGAGGGCCCCAAGGTCACCCTGCGGGGGACCATCAGCAGCGATCGCGACCTGCTCATCGACCTCGACGCGGCGCTGGCCGGCGACGACGCACAGGCCGGCAAGCTGGTCGTGCCCGGCCCCGGTCCCTTCGAGCTGCTGGTGCCGCGCAACGCCGGCAGCGTGCACCTGGTCGCCTACCAGGACATCGCCCGGGACGGCCCGGGGGCGCTCGACCCCATCGCGTCGGCCGAGGTCGAGGTGGGCGAGGTCGACGTCGACGGCCTCGAGTTGACGCTGGAGGTCGCGGGGCTCACCGACAGCCCGCTGAGCGAGGGGGCGCCGACCGGAGGGAGCGCCGCTCCCGAGGGATCCCCGGACGGCAGCCACGTCCACGTCGAGATGCCGCCGGGTGGCCCCGGCGGGGGCACGCCGCCGCCGGGAGCGGCGGGTGGCGATGCCACGCCGAGCGGTGCGGACCCGTGGGCGGACTACGAGGGCGACACGGTCACCGTCGCCGGTGTGGTCGAGGGCGAGGCGGGGACCCTCATCAACATCGACATCCGCGTCCCCGACGCCGCCGCGCCCGGCGGCGAGCGGGATCTCGGCAAGATCTTCCTCGACGAGCCCGGCCCCTTCAGCCTCGACGTCCCCAAGGACCACGGCGACCTGCTCCTGGAGGGCTTCCAGGACCCGGGCGGTGATGGCCCGGACGCACAGGACCCCTTCGCGTCGCTGCGGGTCGACGTCCGGGACAAGGACATCGACGGCCTGCGCATGGTGCTCGTGCCGGGCGCCCGCGGGGCGGGGGCCGAGCACGTCGACGTGCCGTTCACCCAGGCCGCACCTGGCGAAGAACGCACGGTGGATCTGGCGACCATCGACATGCCGGTGACGGCGGCCGGCCTCGGACCCTTCGCCAACCACGAAGGCGACTTCGTGAAGCTGCGGGGCTCCGTGCGGTCGGAGTCCGAGCTTCCCGTCGACCTCGACGTGTGGATCGCCGATCCGGCCGCCCCGGCCGGCATGCGGAACCAGGGAAAGGTCGTGCTGGTCGCGCCGGGCGAGTTCACGCTGCGGGTCCCCAAGGGGGCCGGGAAGATCGCGCTCGAGGGCTACCAGGACGAAGCTGTCGACGGCCCGACCGAGACCGACGCCTTCGCGCGGGTGGAGCTCGATGTCGACGCTGCCGACATCGACGACGTCGTGCTCTCGTTGAAGCAGACGGGGGCGGCCGCCCACGCCGCGGCGGGCGCTGCCGACAAGGGCGTCGCGCCGCCACCGGACGGCCAGGTCCCCTTCGCCGACGTCCAGGGCGCCACCGTGACCGTGTCCGGGGTGGTCCGGGCCGACAGTGACGGCATGATCGACATCGACGTGCGGGTGCCCGACGCCGATGCCCCGGGCGGGGTCCGCCAGGAGGGCAAGATCCGCCTGCAGGGCCCGGGGGTCTTCGAACTCAAGGTGCCCGTCGACTTCGGCAGCATCGAGCTGGAGGCCTTCCAGGACACGGACCACAACGGCCCCGACGACGACGACCCCTACGCCCGCCTCGACGTCGAGGTCGGGTCGCGAGACCTGCAGGCTTCCCTCGACCTGGTCGAGGGCGGGCGGGCGATCGCCGCAAGCGCGGGCGCGCCGCCGCACCAGGGGGCGACCGCCGGGTCGGCGGGCGCTGGCGAGGGTGACGCCTTTCCCGCCTACGAGGGCGAACGGGTCACGATCTCGGGGACGATCGCCTACGACGGAGAGGGCCTCGTCGACATCGACCTGTTCAAGTCGGACCCCGAAGCCCCCGGCGGCCGCAGCATCGCCGGCAAGCTCAAGCTGAAGCCCGGCAGCTTCTCGTTCACCGCGCCCAAGGACTTTGGCAAGCTCGAGCTGGAAGCCTTCGTCGACGTGGACGGCGACGGGCCCTCGGCCAGCGACCCGGTGGGGCGCTACGAGGACAACCCGCTGACCGTGGGCAGTGACGACATCGACGGCGTCGTCGTCCAGTTCGACGGCGGCTGACTCTTCGATCGGCCCGGAGGTGATAGGCTCGGCGCTGGCCTGTGCCGGATGCTCGGAGGTCCAGAGATGGCCGCGCTGACGACCTTGCTGCTCCCGTTGGTCCTGGGGGCCACTGCGAACGCCCAGGAGAGCTCTGCCGACACGACCGTCGACATCGAGCTCTTCCGCCCGCACGCCGACACCTTCGGGTACCTGCACGTCCCCTCGGCGGCCACCCTGGGACACCTGCAGGTCGGCGCAAGCATCTGGGGCTACTACGAAAACGACCCGCTCCTGTTCGAGGTCAACGGACAGCGCTACCCCCACCCGGCGGTGGAAGTCGTCAACGACAAGGGCGACGGAATCATCGACAACCGCTTCGCCGGCAACGTCCAGGTCGGGATGGGGGCCAGCCGCTTCTTCTCCTTCACCGTCGACGTGCCCGTCATCCTGCACCAGGACGGCTACGACCCGGCGTCGGCGCCCGATCCGACGACCGACCCACAGGGGCTGATCAGCGCCGGTGTCGGTGACGTACGGCTGGAACCGAAGATCGCCGTGCTGGACCGGGATCGGCTGCCCGTGGGGCTCGCCCTGGTGGCGCCGGTCGGCATGCCCACGGGCAACGGTGGCAGCTTCCTTGGCGAAGAGGGCTTCACCTTCCAGCCGGGCCTGGTCTTCGAGGTCAGCGACGACAGCATCCACACGCGGGCGTACAAGGTGCGCATGGCGCTGCACGCGGCCTACAAGGTGCGCGATCCCGCCTCCATCCGCGAGACGGTGATCGACGACGCCTTCGTCTACGGCGGCGCCATCGGCCTGCACCCGGTCGACGTGCTGGAGCTGACCGGGGAATTCCACGGGGAGCTTCGCAACACCGGGGCCGGCGACATGCCCGCCGAAGCGCTCGGCGGCGTGAAGTTCCTCCTCGGTCGCTTCGTGAGCCTCAACGCCGGTGGTGGGGCCGGCGTGCTCAGCGGTGCGGGCGCGCCGGACTGGCGGGTGGTCGCTGGCTTCAGCGTCGCCCCCAGCTTCGACCCGAACAGCCGGGACAAGGACAAGGACGGGATCGTTGACGCGCTGGACCAGTGCGTGCGCGACCCCGAAGACCTCGACCAGTGGATGGACGAAGACGGCTGTCCGGAAGCCGACAACGACAAGGACGGGCTGCTCGACGACGTCGACATCTGCCCCAACAACGCCGAAGACGTCGACGGCTTCCAGGACGACGACGGCTGCCCCGACGCCGACAACGACAAGGACGGTATCCTCGACGTCGCCGACCGCTGCATCGACGAACCCGAAGACTTCAACGACTACCAGGACGACGACGGCTGCCCCGACGTGGTGCCGGTCGATGACACCGACGGCGACGGGTACAAGGACGACATCGACCGCTGCCCCTACGACGCCGAAGACTTCGACGAATTCCAGGACGAAGACGGCTGCCCCGAGCTCGACAACGACAACGATGGCATCGTCGACACGATGGACGCCTGCCCCCTGGAGCGCGAGATCATCAACGGCGTGGACGACGAAGACGGCTGCCCGGACGAGGGTCGCGTCGTCGTGGAGAGCGAACGCATCCAGATCCTCGACAAGATCTACTTCGACTACGACAAGGCCACGATCAAGGAAGTGTCCTTCTCGCTGCTCGACGAGATCGCGACCGTGATCAAGGAGTACCCGACGCTGCGCAAGATCCGCATCGAGGGGCACACCGACAGCGACGGCAGCGACATGTACAACCTGGACCTGTCGCAGCGTCGTGCCCAGTCCGTGCGAGCCGCGCTGATCGAACGCGGGGTCGAAGCCGACCGGCTGCTGGCCGTGGGCTTTGGCGAGCAGCAGCCCATCGTCGACAACGACACAGACGAACACAAGGCCGAGAACCGCCGGGTCGAGTTCATCATCCTGCAGCGCGACTGACGGTTCCGTGAGGTCGGGCCCCCTGCGGGGAGGGACCCGGACGCCTCGCTGATCCTGTGCGCTGCGACAGATCGTCGCGGCGTGGGGGTGGTGTCACCGCATGCCGCGGAATTCACACAGCTTGTCGGGGACACGTCGTAGCATCTTTGCTCGTGGAGGTCCCCATGTCCCGCTCGTCTTCGTCTGCGGCGTCCCTGCTGCTGTCCGTCCTGATCGCTGCATCCCTCGGCGCCTGTGGTGACAAGGACGACGGCGGAGGCGGCGATGACGGTGCCGCTGATGGCGGCAGCGTCGACGATGGCGGCAGCACCGACAGCGGGGCGGGGGACTCGGCCGAGCCGGAACCCATCCACGGCACGGTGACCGGCCGCATCACGGTCGAGCTCTACGACTACCAGACCGGCGACGCGGTCTCCTGGGACGACTACAAGTCCTTCCCCTTCGGCCCCATCTTCGTCGCCGCCTACAAGGAAGTCACCGACGACAAGGGCGAGACGTCGCTCGAGTACAAGGGCCAGACATCGCTGCTGACACCCACCCCCTCGTCGGACGGTGACGAGTATGAAGTGAACGTCACGCTGCAGGTGGACGGCAACGTCCACTTCTACGCGGCCCTGGACTGGGACGGCGACACGGTCATCGGCACGGACGAACCGCGCGGCGTCTACCCCTCCGCGGTGGCCATCAAGGACGGCAGCACGACCGAAGACGTGGACATGACCATCGTTGCGCCGGTCAACACGGGCGGGGGCGGCTGCGGTGCCACCACCGAGATCCGCGGCGAAGCGCTGATCACCTCGTCGTGGGTCGACGGTGACGTGGCGGTCATGACCACGACCGTGGACGGCGCCGGCCCCATCCACAGCACGCGGCTGACCCCGACTTCGGACGGCGCGGGTGCGTCGGGCGAATACGTGCTGGCGGTCTGTGCCGACACCGGCAAGAACAACCTGATCGGCGCCTGGGACAGCAACGGCAACGAAGTCTTCGACCCGGCCGACCGCTGGGGGACCTACCTCTCCGCCCCCGACACCGACGGCAACCCCATCACCATCGGGTCGGGGGTGCTCGCCGATCACCTCGTCCAGATCCCCTACGGCGACGAGGGCGGCCTGAGCGTCTACCCCTTCGTGTCGGCCAGCGGCACGCTGACCTGGACCGGGGGGGCCTTCGACGGCATGCCGGCAGGCACGACGATCTACGCACTGGCGCTCAAGTATCGGCCCAGCGGCGACGTCAGCGTGGCCGACCTCGAAGCCTACGACATCATGAGCTGGACGGAAGCCGACTACGCCGGCCAGTCCTCGCTCGACTGGGAGCTCGGGCTGCCGGTCAACTCGGTCGCCTTCCTGTGGTTCTACGCCGACACCGACGGTGATGGCGTCGTCAACGAAGTCGACGAACCGGTCGGTTCGGCCGGCAGCTCGGACGGGCGCTTCCCGACCGGCACCAGCAGCAGCACCGGTATCGAAGTGGAGCTTGGTTCCGGCGCCTGAACCCCCCCCGCCGTCGCCTCGCCGCGGTCCCGGCGACGCCAACGCAAGGAGCACGACATGTCCAGGAGCCTGACCCTCACCGGTACCCTCGGGGTGCTCGCGACCCTGGCGTTCGCACAGCTCGCCTGTGGTGACAAGGACGACGACGGCGACGACAGCGGCGCCAGCGATGGTGGCGCCGCCGAAGACGGGGGCGCTGGGGAAGACGGCGGCTCCGGTGACGGGGGCACGACGGACGAAGGGATCTCGGCGACCATCAGCGGCCACGTCGACGTGCAGTTCTTCACCGAGGGTGACGACGGCGAACGCGACTACATCGCCTGGGCCGACACCCCCTGGGCCGACGCCTTCCCCTTCGGGTCGATCTTCGTGGCGGCCACCACAGAGAACAAGGCCGGCGGGCTGACCTATCGGGGGGACACGACGGTGCTGCACCCCTCCATCGACGGGGACGACTACGTGCTCGGCGTGAGCATGCCCGACGACGGCGACGTGCAGGTCTACGCCACCCTGGACATGTACGGCGATGGGATCCTGTCGACGGACGAACCCTTCGGGATCTACCCGGGGGTGCTCACCGTGACGGACGAAGCCGAGCTGGACCACGCCAACGTCACCATCCTCGTCGACTACGACGAGTACTACGCCTGGTGGATGGGCGGCGGCGGTGGTGGCGGCGGCGGCGGCTGCGACGCCATCACGCTGTCGGGCAGCTCGCTGCTCACCTCGCCGTGGACGGACGGGGACATCGCGGTGCTTCTCTACGACGTCGGCAACAACGGGCCGTACTACTACGACCGCGACCAGCCGGTGGAAGCCGGGGCCGGCGCCCAGGCGGACTTCAGCTTCGCGGTCTGCGCCAACCTCGGAGACATGAAGCTGCGCGGTGCCTGGGACAACAACGGCAACGGGCTCATCGACCCCTCCGACCTGTGGGGCGGCTACGTCTCGGCGCCGGACACCTCGGCCAACCCCATCGACATCGGCAGTGTCGATCTCACCGACCTCGAAGTGCAGATCCCCCTGGGCACGGGTGAAGCGGGCCTCGACATCTCGCCCTTCGTGAGCCTTGCCGGCGACGTGACCGTCAACAGCGGCAGCTTCGACGACCTTGCAGAGGGCTCGGTCGTCTATGTCACCGCCCTGATGTACCGGCCCAGCGGCGACTTCGCGATCGCCGACATGGCCGAGTACACCTACGACAACGACTTCTGGACGGTGAAGGACTACGCGGGGAAGAGCAGTCTGCCATTCACGCTGTGGGTGCCCGCCGACACCGTGGTCTACCTGTGGGCCTATGCTGACCTCGGGCCCAAGCCCGATGGGATCCTCAACCAGGTGGGCGAGCTGGTTGCGTCTGCGGGCTCTGACGCCAACGGGCGCATCGCCACCGGCTCGTCGAGCACCTCGGGCTACACGCTGGACCTCGGCCTGGCGCGCTGACGACCAGCACCGCGGGATGCAGGGGCCAGCGGCCGGCGTCGCCGCCCCGGGCTCACCCCGTGACCGCGCGGAAGGCCCGGTGCGACCCGGGTGTCCATGGGGCCCGACCGCCGGGCGTGCTACGTGGACACGTTCGGCCCCGCGATCGCGGCGGGTCGGTGTCCCTCCTGCACGGAGCCCCTGGTGTTCCTCTCGTCTCTCGCGCTCCTCGCCCTGTCTGTCGCTCCTGCACACGCCGGCGCTGTCGCGTCCGACTTCAAGCCCGAACGGCGGATGGGCGCCAACACCTGGAACGCCCAGGCGGCCATCGACGGCAAGCCTGAGACCTGCTGGCAGCTCCCCGGTGAGAGCAGCAACAAGGGCGAGTGGATCATCCTCGACGTGCCCAAGTCCAACCTCGACAAGATCGGCATGATCGTCGGCTGGGCCAAGGACGAAGACCACTTCAAGGACTACGCGCGCGTGAAGTCGGTCGAGATCGAGGCCATGGCCTACGACGAGAACAACGAGCTGCAGCCGGCTGGCAAGGCCACGGCCAGCTTCGAAGACACGATGGACTACCAGATCGTCGACATCGACGACATCCAGATCGGCGACGATCTCTTCGGTGGCAAGGTCAAGATCACCATCACCGACGTGTACCCGGGCCGCGACTACCCCAACCTCGCCATCAGCGAGATCACCCTGCGCCTGGCGGAGTTCGACGCCGCCCCGGTGGTCGAGGGGGCGTCGAGCTCTGACGACGGTCACGACTTCGACCTGCTGGTCGATGACAACGACCGGAGCTTCTGGGTCGGCGACGTCGAAGGTGCCGCGCTCACCCTGAAGGTGGCCGGCTTCAGCGTCTCACGCATCGGGATCAACCCCGGCCCCAAGGAGTACGCCCGCCCCAAGAAGGTGCGGTTCACGGCGCACAGCCGGTCCCACGAACTGGAGCTGCCCGACGCGACGGGCACGCAGTGGCTGGAGATCCCGGCCACCGTGGGCTTCACCGGCAGCGGCTACCAGGGCAGCGAGTTCGAACCGCTGGAAGTCGAGATCCTCGAGGTGTACCCGGGCACGCGCTACCCCGACAAGGTGGCCATCCGCGAGATCGACGCCAAGGCAACGGCCTTCGAGGGCTTCTGAGCCCGGCTGCTCGCGCTGGCTGGCCCCGCAGGCCTAGGCTTCGGTGGCGCGGGCCTCCAGCTCCTGAACGAGCGGCTCCAGGCGGTCGATGACGGCTTGCCAGGACGCCGGGTCGCGTAGATCGACACCCAGGAAGCGTTCGGCGACGGCTTCGGAGGGGCCGCGCCCCGTCGCCCGCAGCAGGTCCGGCCAGGTCGCAGCCCATGCGGGGCCCTCGGCCATGGCGCGGTGGTGGACCATGGCGCTGAACAGGTAGCCGAAGCTGTAGGGGAAGTTGTAGAAGGGGGCACGCGTCAGGAAGAAGTGCAGCTTGGCCGCCCAGAAGTGCGGGTGGCTGATGCCGAGCTGGGGCCCGTACCACTCGCGCTGCAGGGCGGTCATCTCGGCGGAGAGCTGCTCGGCGCGGAGGGGGCCCTGGGCCCGCAGCGCGAACAGGCGGCGCTCGAAGCTGAAGCGCAGCGGGATGTTGACGACGAACACGGCGGCGTCGGACAGCTCGCGGTCGATCAGGTCGATGCGGGTGGCCGGGTCGGTGGCCTGGTCGAGCTGCGCCTGGCGGACCAGGGACTCGGCGAAGGTGCTGGCGGTCTCGGCGAGGCAGCTCGTCAGCCGGCGGTCGCCGGTGGGGAGATCGCGCATCACCCAGTTGTGGTAGGCGTGGCCCAGCTCGTGGGCGAGGGTGCTCACCGAGTTGGGGCCCCCGCCGAAGGTCATGAAGACGCGGCTCTGGGCGGCTTCGGGGAATGAGGCGCAGAAGGCGCCCGCCCGCTTGCCGGGGCGGTCTTCGGCTTCGACCCAGGACGAGCGCAGGGCGTGGTCGACGAAGCGGCCCATGTCGGTGGAGAAGCTGCTGACGGTGTCGATGACGGTGCCGGTGGCGGTGTCCCAGTCCACCTTGGTCTCGGCGCTGCCCAGGGGCGCCATGATGTCCGGCCAGTCGTACGCGTCCTGGCCGAGCAGCTTGCAGCGCGCGGCGAAGTAGCGCCAGATGAGGGGGCGGCTGCGGGTGCAGGCGGTGATCAGCGCGTCGAGCGTGGCCGCTTCGATGCGCTGGCGGACGAGGGGGATGGCCAGCTCGTCGACGCCGAGGCGGGCGTTCACCGTGCGGCGCACGCCGATGAGGCGGCTGAGCGCGGTGGCGCAGGTCTCCTCGGCCGAGGTCCATGCGGCTTCTGTCGCGTCCAGGACGCGGCGACGGAGGGTGGCGTCGGGGCTCTCCAGGAGGTTGAAGGCCTGCGACACACTCAGCGACTCGCCGTCGACGTCGACGCGCAGCTTGCCGGAGGTCCGACGGTAGAGCTGACCCCAGCCGTGCAGCGCGTCGTCGGCCAGCTCGTCGAAGAAGGCCTGTTCGCCGGCGGGGAGCAGGACCGGGCGGCGCTGGCGGGCCTCCTCCAGCAGGCCGACCTGGTCCTTCAGCGCGGGGCGTGCGCACAGAGCGGCGAAGGCGGCGTCGGAGCAGCGGGCGGCGAGGTCCGTGGGAGTGGCCCAGGCACGGTCGAAGCGAGCGGAGAGCGCGCTGATCCGCTGTTCCGCGGCGTTGATGTCATCGTCGTCCACGTGGGCGGCGGCGAGGCATCCACAGAAGCTGGCCAGCTCGTGGACCCGGCGCTCGAGCACGTCGAGGGCGGGCAGGACCGTGTCCCAGGCCGGGTCGCTGTCGGGGGCACCGAGCGCGTCGGCGGCCGCGGTGAGGCGCTCCACGTCGGCCTGGGCCTGCTGCAGCGCCTGTTGGAATGCCGGGCCGGCGACGCCGCCCTCGAAGATGGGGTCCATGTCCCAGGTCTGGGCGAGCGAGAAGGTCACGGCGTCACTCCAGGTAGGTGTAGCCCTCGAGCCCCTGGATGTAGTCGCGGATCAGGCGGCCACTGTCTTCCAGGCTGAGGCGGCCGTCCTGTACGGCCTGTTCGGCTGCTCGGCGGACCGACCGGAGCAGGTTTCGCCGACTGTACTGCACGTAGCCCACCACCTCCGAGACGGTGTCGCCTTCGACCACGTGGTCGACGCGGTACACACCGTCTCCGGTCAGCGTCACGTGGACGGCGTTGGTGTCGCCGAAGAGGTTGTGGAGGTCGCCGAGGATCTCCTGGTAGGCGCCGACCAGGAAGAAGGCGAGGTAGTAGGGGCGGCCGTCGAGGGGGTGAAGCGGCAGCGCGTCCTTGACGTCGTGCAGGTCGATGAAGTGGTCGACCTTGCCGTCGCTGTCGCAGGTGATGTCGGCGAGGACGGCGCGGCGCGTCGGCCGCTCGCCGAGACGGTGGATCGGCACGATGGGGAAGAGCTGGTCCACGGCCCACGCGTCGGGTGCGCTCTGGAAGACCGAGAAGTTGCAGAAGTAGGTGTCGGCCAGGGTCCGCTGCAGGGTCTGCATCTCGTCGGGGACGTAGGAGAGGCCGCGAACGACGCGCTCGACGTGGTGGGCGACGTACCAGAACAGGCGATCGGCCCGTGCCCGCGTCGGCAGGTCGAGCAGGCCGAGGTTGAACATGGTCAGGATCTCCTCGCGGGCCTCCAAGGCGTCGTGCCAGACGGTCTGGTAGGTCTTGCGGGAGAGGGTCTCGGCGGTCTCGCGCAGCTCGTGCAGGATGTCGGGGTCATCGTCGAGCAGCGGCGGGGCGTCGTCGCTGAGGGGTTGGTAGTGGGTGGTCCCCAGCACGTTGACGATGAGGACGGAGTGGTGGGCAACCAGCGCCCGGCCCGACTCGGTGATGACGTCGGGATGGTCGATGCCGGCTTCCGTGCAGGCGGCCTCGATGTGGCCGACCACGTCGTCGGCGTAGTCCTGCACAGTGTAGTTGACGGAGCTGGCGAAGTTGCTGTGGCTGCCGTCGTAGTCGACGCCCAGGCCGCCGCCGACGTCGAAGAGCCCCATGGGGGCCCCCATGCGCGCCAGCTCGACGTAGAGCCGGCTTGCTTCGCGCAGGGCGTCCTTGAAGGAGCGGATCGCGCTGACCTGGCTGCCGATGTGGAAGTGCAGCAGGTGCAGGCAGTCCAACATCCCGGCGGCGCGCAGCGTGTCGACGGCGTCCACCAGCTCGCCGGCCGTCAGGCCGAACTTGGCCCGGTCGCCGCTGCTGCCCTCCCAGCGGCCCGAGCCCCGGGTGGCGAGCTTGGCGCGCAGGCCGATGGAGGGGCGCATGTCCAGCTCTGTGGCCACCTTGATGATGAGTGCCACCTCGTTGATCTTCTCGACGACGATGGTCGGTCGCCGCCCGAGCTGCTGGGCCATGAGCGCCGTGGCGACGTACTCTTCGTCCTTGTACCCGTTGCAGACGATGCGGGCCTCGGGGTCGTCGAGCATCGCCATCACCAGCAGCAGCTCGGGCTTGCTGCCCGCTTCCAGCCCGACGTGGAAGGGCCGCCCCTCGGCCACCAGGTCGGCGACGACGTCGTGCTGCTGGTTGACCTTGATGGGGTAGACGCCGCGGTAGTGCCCCCGGTACTCGTAGCTCTCGAAGGCGTTGTGGAAGGCCGTGGCCAGCGTCTCGACCCGAAGCCGCAACATGTCGGTGAACCGCAGCAGCACCGGCAGCTCGATGCCCCGTCGCCGCAGGTCCTCCACCAGCTTGGGCAGGGCCGCGCTCGGACCGTCCGCGCCCCGCGGAGCGATCACCAGGTCGCCGTTGTCGGCGATGCGCAGGAAGTCCGCGCCCCAGTGCTCGATGTTGTAGATCTCGGCGCTGTCCGCGATGGTCCAGGGGCGCATCTCGCACTCCGGCAGGCAGGGGGCCCGGCGCTTAACCTTGGGGCGGGGGATGGGTTGTGCTGAGGCGTGCTTCGCGTGGGCGTAGGCCGTTGGAGGTGCGTGTTGGTCTGTCCCCCACCCCCGCACCCCCTACACTCCCGGCGTGCAGACACCACGCCCCTGGTCCCTCGTCGCTGCCGCCCTGGCCACCGCCCTGGTGGTCGGTAGCGGGCTGCTGGTGCACCCCGGAGGGATGCTCGGGTCGCCGGGGGGCGAGCTGTGGGGGCACGCGTGGGTGCAGTGGTGGCACGGGCAGGCGCTGCCGGCGTGGCCGGCGGGGACCTCGCTGGCGGTGGGGGCGGAGCGCTGGCCGGTGATCGACCCGCTGTGGACGCTGCTGCTGGCGGCCCTGGGGCGGCTTGCGGGCGTGGTGGCGGCCTGGAACATCGGGCAGCTCGCGGCGGTGTTCGCAGCCTTCCTCGGGGGGGCCTGGCTGGCGCGGCGGGAGGGGGGGGAGCCGCTGGTCGGCGGGCTGGCGCTGGCGCTGGCGCCGGCGCTCATGGGCAGCCTCGCCAGCGGCCTGACCGAGGACGCGATGGTCGGGCTGGGTGCTGTGGGGCTGGGGCTGATCGGGCGCCCGGGGTGGCGCGGCGGCCTGCTGGCCGGTGTCGTGATGGGGCTGCTGGCGAGCTGCGGCCTGCTGCTGGCCTGGCAGGTCGCGGTGGTCGCCGTCGGGCTCACAGTCGCGGCGATGATCCGGGACCGCAGGACGCTCCTGCCCACACTGCTCGCCGGCGGCACGGCGCTGGCGCTGGCCCTGCCGGTGGCGCTGTCGCAGGGCCACCGCCTGTCGGGTGAGGGCCACAGGCTCGGCGCCGCGGCGGTCCAGGCCGAGCCCCTGTGGCGGCTGAACCCCTGGCGCGGCGTCGACCTCGCCAGCCTGCTGCTGCCCTGGCCCCAGGATCCGGGCGACGCCTTGGTGCGCATCCACCCCGGCTACCTCGGCCTGTCTCTGCTGGCCCTGGCCGCGCTCGGCGGGCGCAGCCGCTGGTGGTGGGTGCTGCTGGGCGCGGTGCTGGTCGCGCCGGGCGACGCGCTGAGCTTCGCCGGCCAGCCGCTCGGGGTGGACAACCCGGCGGCGCGGTTGTTGGATCTGGTGCCCGGTGGTGCGTTGGTCAACCACCACGGTCGCCTGCTGCTGGTCGGGGCCATCGCGCTCTCGGTGCTCGCCGCCCGGGGTGCGGCACGTCTGCGCGAACGCCTGGGAGGGGGGGCGCTCGCCGCAGCGGTGGCGGTCGTGGCCCTCGACCTGATCCTCCTCGCGCCCGGCGGCGCACCGCTGCCCGTCGCCGATCCTGCTGCCCCCGCCGTCCTCGCCGACCTCGACGCCCTGTCGCCCGGCCCCCTCCTCGTCCTGCCGGCGGGCGGACCCGGCGTCAACTTCCAGCGCCCGCTGTTCGACCAGCGGGTGCACGGTCGCCGGCTGCTCCTCAACCCCACCCGGCCGGGGCTGCCGTCGCCGCTGGCCCGCACCGCGACCGGGCGCTGGCTGGCAGGGCTGGGGCGGGGGGTGCCGCCTCCGGAGGGCGACCTCGACTTCGCGCCGGCCGCGCTGCTGTTCGCCGACGCCGCGGTCGCTGATGACGCCGCCGCGGTGCTGGGCCCGCCGACGCTGCACGGCCGCGACGGCGCGGTCTGGGACCTGTCCGAGCAGCGCTGACCGCACCCTCTGGGACCGCCTTCCTGGCCATGCACCGGTCGCCCGCGACCCTGTCGGCGACGGCCCGGGCTAAGCTGCGCCCGTGATCCGCAACGACCGCCTCACCGAGATCCTCGACCTGCTCGTCGCTCGCCGGCTGCTGCACGCCGGCAACCGCGCCGACGTGCTCAACCGCGGCCGCGAGCAGGCGCGCCACATCCTGCTGGACAAGCGCGCCGAGATGCGCCGCCTGCTGGGGCGCCACCGGGTCGACTACCGGGTGACCGAGGTCGAGCTGATCGCCTTCTTCCGCTTCCGGCGGGCCGACGATCCCGAGACCGTCCTCGACGAGGAGATGATCACCCGTGTCCTCGCCGACCACGTGGGCCTGCCCTTCGTCCACCTCGACCCGCTGCAGCTCGACTACAAGCTGGTGACCGAAGCCTTCGGCGGCCCCTTCGCCGAACGCCACCTCGTCATCGCCGTCGCCGAGACCGACCAGGCGCTCACCGTCGCGGTCGCCGACCCCTGGGACAGCGAGCTGCTGGAGAACCTCGCCCGGTTCAAGGGCAAGGAGATCCACCCGGTCCTGGCTGAGAAGAGCCGGCTGCTCCAGGTCATCATCGAGTTCCATGGCTTCCGGCGCAGCATGCGCAAGGCGGAAGAAGACTTCCGCACCGACCTGCCGGATCTCTCCAACCTCGAGCAGCTCTACGCCCTCGACGGCGCCGGAGAACTGGACGCCACCGACCAGCCGGTGGTGCGCGCCGTCTGGTACCTGCTCAACTACGCCTTCGACCAGCGCGCCAGCGACATCCACCTGGAACCCAAGCGCGACGAAGCCTTCGTGCGCATGCGCATCGACGGCGTGCTCCACACGATCCACCGGCTGCCCAAGGCCGTCCACCCCGCGATGGTGTCGCGCATCAAGATGCTCGCCCGCCTCGACATCGCCGAGCGGCGACGGCCCCAGGACGGGCGCTTCAAGACCCAGTACAAGCAGTACGAGGTCGAGCTGCGCGTCAGCTCGGTGCCCACGGCCTTCGGCGAGAAGGTCGTCATCCGGGTCTTCGACCCGGGCATCCTGCTCCAGGACATCGAGAAGCTCGGCTTCTTTCCGCGAGAACTGCAGTCCTGGCGGGCCATGCTGGGTAGCAGCTCGGGCATGGTGCTGGTCGTGGGACCGACCGGCAGCGGCAAGACGACGACGCTGTACAGCTCGCTTCACTACCTGCACAGTCCGCGCATCAACATCGTCACCCTCGAAGACCCCATCGAGATGGTGCACGAAGCCTTCAACCAGATCCCGATGCAGCCGCGCATCGGCGTGACCTTCGGCAGCGCGCTGAAGAACGTGCTGCGCCAGGATCCGGACGTCGTGATGGTGGGCGAGGTGCGCGACACCGAGACCGCCCAGAACGCCATCCAGGCGGCACTCACCGGCCACATGGTCATCAGCACGATGCACACCAGCGACGCGGCGGGTGCCATCGGCCGCCTGTTGGATCTGGACGTGCTGCCGTTCTTGCTATCGGGCGTGCTGACGGGCGTCGTTGCGCAGCGCCTGGTGCGCAAGGTCTGTCCACACTGCGCCGTCGACGACGTGCTGACCGAAGAGCAGGCACTCGCCCTGCACATCAAGGGCGCGCGCGGGCGGCGGCTGAAGGTGCGGCGGGGCGAGGGTTGTGTGAAGTGCCGCTACACTGGCTACCGCGGACGGACGGGACTGTTCGAGGTCATGCCCATCACGCCGCGCATCTCCAAGCTCATCACCGAGAAGGCCACCCAGCAGGACGTCAAGCGCGAAGCCCTCAACGACGGCATGCTCACCCTGCGCGACTACGGGATCATGAAGATCGCCCACGGTGAGACCACCTTCGAAGAGGTCGTGGCGGTCACCGACGATCTGCCGCTGTACTGACCGCAGGTTGCTCCGCTTGCCGCCTGCTCTGTGTCTGGTTCTGCTTGTCGGCTGTGCCGGACGGCCGGAAGCGGGTGGCGCCGATGCGGGCAGCCGCTGGCTCGCGGCGGATCAACGCGGGCGAGCTGCCCTGCTCGGGGAGATCGACGGGCTGCCGCCGCTGGAGGCGCTGGCGGCGATCGACAGCATCCAGGAGGCGGCGCCGGGGAGCCTGCGTCGGTCCGACTGTGCGCGGCTGTCGGAGGGTGATGTGCGCCGTGCGTGTGAGCAGGGCGCCGACCGACCGCACCTTTCGCGGCCGGCGCCGCCCGCCGGGGCGCCTGTCCGCGCCGTGCCGTGGTCCCCGCTGCAGCCCCGGGTCGTCGACTCGGTGCTGCCTGCGGTGACGCCGGCGGTGGGCTGCACGGAGGCGCCCTGTCGCGCGCGTCACGCGCGCTCGGCCTTGTCTGGAGGAGATCTCGATCAGGCGGCGGCCTGGTGCGCCGGCCTGCCCTCGCGGCAGCAGGAGGAGTGCTGGTTCCGGGCGGCCGAGGGGGTCGCGGCGGAGGCCGATCCGGCGCTCGTGCGCTTGTCGGTCGTCGGCTGTGCGGCTGCCGGGACGTTTGTTCACGAGTGCCTGAGCCACGCGATCGAGGGCTGGACGGCCCACCCGCCCGACCCGACGGATCCGGTGGGGATGGCGGCCTGGTCGGAGCGGCTGGACGCCGCCCATGACGAGCTTGCCGTGCGGCTCCCGGTACCGGAGCTGCCCACCATCCAGCGCGCGGTGGCGGCGTGTGCGACCGAGCGCCTCGTCGGCGCCGCGCCCGTCGGTACGCAGGTCGCGTGGAGCGGCGAACCGGCCGACGTGCGCTCCTCCGTCGCCGCCCGGCTGGTGGCGACCGCTCCCCCCTCCTCGACCCTCGACGAGTTGGCGGATGCGGTTGTCGCCACTTCCGAGGGCCGCGCCGCCCTTCCAGCGACCGTGCCGAGCCAGCCGCTGCGCGAGGTGCCTGTCCTGTGGGAGGAGCTGACGCCGCTGCAGCGGGCCTGGCTCGCAGAGCACCCCGACGTCCGGGTCGTCCCCTACCGGGGCTACAACAACGCGGTGCGGATCGGCGTGTCCGATGCTCGGCAGGACGCGGCCATCAGCGTCCTGGAGGCGGCTGCGCGAACGATGCCACGGCGCCGGGGCCTGCTGGAGGAGGGGCGAGACAGCGCCGCCGACGCGGTGGCGTGGACGGCGGTCCGGCTGCTCGCGGACGTGGATCGGCTCGCGGCGCACGGGCCGCCGCGCGGGGCGCCGTAGGGTGCGGGCGGCGGGAGCGGGCGACTCAGTCAGCGCCGCTTCCGGTGTCAGGCGAATTCCATTTCCCTTTTTTGGGGAAGCGGTATTCGCAGAGAGCGCCTTTCCGCGCCGCCCAGCCCGCTGAAGGCCTCGGGGCGCTCATAAGTGGCCCGAGGTCTCGGATGTCCCCCGGGTTTCGAGCGCCTGTCAGCGCGGCCCAGCCCTCTGGATGCCTCGGGGCGCTCATAAGTGGCCCGAGGTCTCGGATGTCCCCCGGGTTTCGAGC
>CAZRFD010000006.1:97220-97412 GCA_964599085.1 uncultured Enterobacterales bacterium
GCCGCGAGCGTGCGTTTGCCCTGCCCTCCGTCCCTCGCGGCTCGCGCCCTCGCAGCGTCGCGCCCTCGGGGCTCGCGGCTCGCGGCTCGCGGCTCGCGCCCTCGCAGCGTCGCGCCCCGCGCCCTGGCGCCCTCGCGCCCTCGCGGCTCGCGCCCTCGCAGCGTCGCGCCCTCGGGGCTCGCGGCTCGCGGC
>CAZRFD010000006.1:97512-97609 GCA_964599085.1 uncultured Enterobacterales bacterium
CGCCCTGGCGCCCTCGCGCCCTCGCGGCTCGCGCCCTCGCAGCGTCGCGCCCTCGCAGCGTCGCGGCTCGCGCCCTGGCGCCCTCGCGCCCTCGCGG
>CAZRFD010000006.1:97709-113754 GCA_964599085.1 uncultured Enterobacterales bacterium
GCCCTCGCAGCGTCGCGGCTCGCGCCCTGGCGCCCTCGCGCCCTCGCGGCTCGCGCCTTCGCGGCTCGCGCCCTCGCAGCGTCGCGCCCTCGCGCCGTCGCGCCCTCGCGGCTCGCGGCTCGCGGCTCGCGCCCTCGGGGTTCGCTGCTGGCGGCTCGCGGCTCGCGGCGCACGGGGGGCTAGACAGGCGTTGAGCGATGGGGCGCGCGAGCGGGGCTCGCTGCCGGCCGAGGTGCCTGTCAGAACTCCCCGTCGTCGATCCACTGCCCCGTCGTCGGCACCAGCCAGTCGTGGGCCGAGGCCGGGCCGGTCGGGGTGTCGGCGGACCACATGCCGCGCCACTCGCCGGGGATGGACCAGGTGCGGACGCTGCCGGTCGTGCCCGCCGGGTCCATGTCGTAGTACATCAGCGTCATGTGGAGGTGGGGTTCGAGGGAGACGCCGGCGTTGCCGACCCTGCCCACGAAGCTGCCGGCGGGCAGCTCGGCACCGACGCGCACGCTGGCGGGGATCGAGTACTGCTGGAAGTGCAGCAGGTAGAGGTAGTACTGCCCGCCCAGCCAGATCCCGACCATGTTGTTGACGGCGTCGTCGGGGTAGCCGCCGGGGTCGTTGTCGGGTGCGTTCCGGACGACCTCGACGACGGTGCCGCCGGTTGGCAGGACGACGTTGGTTCCCCACACCAGGTAGTCGGTGTTGTCCGCCCCGAAGCCGGTGTAGCGGGCGCCCGTGTCGTCGGTCAGCACGAGGTCCCAGGCGAAGTTGCCGTAGCCGTCTTCTTCGAGGTGGTAGCCCTCGTTGGCCATGATGACCCAGGCGGGGCCGTCCACGTCCAGGGGGTTGCCGTCGATGGTGATGCCGTGGTCCCGCAGGAAGTCTGTGTACGGTGGGGTGTCTACGGGCAGGCTGATCGCCTCTGTGCTGGTGATCTCCGTGTCGGAGACGAAGCGCATGCTGCGCCCGTCAGGCCAGGTGGCGTAGGCATCGGGGACAAAGACGGCGTGGGTGGTCTCGTCGCTGGCGTGCCACCACAGGCGGTGGTCGTAGGTGCAGACCGCTTCGCCCTCCTCGACGGATCCATCGGCCAGCGTCAGCCGCACGCCGTCGGCGCTGCCGCCGTCCGCCGCGCCGCCGTCCCCCGCGCTGCCGCCGTCCGCAACGCCGCCGTCCGCCGCGCCGCCGTCCCCCGCGCCGCCGTCGGCTCCACCGTCGCCGCCTCCTCCATCTCCACCACCGTCGCCCCATCCTCCATCGCCGCCGCCGCCGTCCGTCCCCCCGCCATCGGCCGCGCCGCCATCGACCAGACCACCGTCGGTCGCCCCGCCGTCCGAGCCCGGGGGTGCCGGTGTCGTCGGACTTGTCGCCGCACGCCAGGATGAGGAGGAGGGTGGGGATCACCATCGGGTCTTTCCGGGTGTCGGGGGAGAGGCGAGGGCGGCCTCGATGCAGGAGCCGAGGTCGAGCAGCACCCGGTCGCGTCCCGCGCCGCCGATGAGCTGCAGCCCGGCGGGCATGCGGTCGCCCAGCCCGAGGTCCGCGAGCCCGACCGGCACCGACAGCGCCGGCAGCCCCGCCAGGGATGCCCCGGCGGTCCAGCGCAGCGACTGCCAGGCGGCGTCGGGATCGTCGGTGTGTTCGCCGAAGCGGAAGGCCACGTCTGGCGTGGTCGGTGTCGCCACGGCGTCGACCGAGTCGAGGACGTCCATGAGTTCTCGGCACACGCGTCCGGCCAGCGCCCGGCTTGCTGCGAGGTGCTTCTGTCCGTCGTGGTCCTCGACCAGGACCCGCGCCCGCTGCAGCAGGTGGTCGAGGATCAGCTCGCCGCCCTGGGCGAGCGCTTCGTGATCTTCGATGGTCGCACCGACCTCCACCGCGACGAGGTCGAGGAGGGCAGCCGCGGCGTGCGGGAGCGAGGGCAGGGAGATCGGTCGCAGGCGGGCGCCCGCGGCCTCCAGCGCAGCGAGCGCGGCGTTGACGGCGGCCTTGACCGGGGCGCTGCTGCGGCGACCCATGGCCTCCATGACGATCCCGACGGTCACGTCGGAGAGGTCGGTGGGCACCGCCGGTCCGCCGTCGAGCTGCGCCATCGCGAGCAGCTCGCCGCTGCTGCGGGCGATCGTGCCGACCGCCAACCGGGACGGCGCCAGGCTGAACACCTCCCGAGCGCTCGCCCGGTCAGGTGTCGGCCGCAGCGCCGCGACACCGCAGAAGGCCGCGGCCTGGCGCAGCTCGCCCGCGAGATCGCTGCCCAGCGCCAAGGGAGTGGCGCCGGCAGCGACCGCGGCGGCGGCGCCGCCTCGGCCGCCGGAGACGCGGTCCACGTCCCAGGGGTTGAGCGTGGTGTGGTAGCCGCTGGCTTCGGTCGAGGTCCCGAGCCCCAGCGCGTCCACGTTCGCGCGGCCCAGCACGATGGCCCCCGCCCGCCGCAACCGGTCGGCGGCCGGTGCCGTCTGGGTGGCGACCCGGCCGCGCAACAGCAGGCTGGCGGCACCAAGGGGCTGGCCAGCGTCCCCGACCTCGTCGGAGAGGGCGATGGGCACGCCGGCCAGGGGCGGCTGCTCCCCAGCGGCCAGCCGCGCGTCCACGACGGCAGCTTCCTGGCGAGCCGCGGCGGCCTGCACCGACAGGAAGGCGCCGATGCCCTCGGCACCGATCAGCAGGTCGGTGCGGGCGAGGGCGGCTTCGACGACGTCGACCGCGCGCAGGTCGCCCTGGCAGAGGGCGTCGCGCAGCGCGGTGGCGCCGGGCAGGCTCACTCGGCGCGCCCGGCCGTCAGCTCAGCCGGTCGTCGTCGGGCTTGAAGTCGCGCTGCTTCTTGCTGAAGCGGAACAGGTCCCCGAGGACCGAGAAGGCGCCCGAGGCGTCCTTGCCGGCCAGGGTCTGCAGCTCGCCGTTGTCGAGGAGGACCGCGCCGCACTCGTTGCAGACCTCGATCTCCACGCCCTTGAAGACCTGGGTGGCCATGTCCGCGCCGCACTTGCCGCACCGGTGCCAGTGGGCGAGGCGCCGCTCTTCGAGGGCGGCGGCCGCCTGTTCGGCTTCGGCTTCGGCCTTGAGCCGGGCGAGCTTCTCCTTGTCCTGACGGTGGAAGTACTCGTCTTCCTGGGTGACATCGTCCTTGACGTTGGTCACGGGGGCTCCGGGGATGGGGTGGGTGGCGCGGCGCCACCGCAGAAGAGTTGGGGGGGCATGGATCTCCTACCCGATGAGACCCCGCCTCTGCCAGATCCGGCGGAAGGTGGCGGCCAGCCGCGCCCGATCGTGGAGCAGCGACTCCATGCCGAGCGACAGCGCGCGCTGGTGCAGGGGTTCCAGGTACTGGTAGTCGCGCTGGTCGAAGTAGCTGCACTCGGGACCGAGCAGGCTCTCGTCGAAGGAGAAGCCGGGAAGCTCCACCGCTGGCCGCGGATCCCCTGTCGCGAGGCGGTCGGTGTCGATGGCACCCGAGAAGGGGTCTGCGGCCGCGATGCGCGCGTTCCAGGGTTCGATGCCGTGCTTGTCGCAGATCCAGCGCAGCCAGCTCGTGTGCTCGTACTGCGTCGAGTCCACGCCCTGGCGGACATAGGGGCCGATCAGCACGGAGGGCACGCGGAAGCCGAGCTGGTCGAAGCCATCTGCGGCGCGGTCGTCGGCGGTGGTGGGGGGGGGGACGTGGTCGAAGAATCCGCCGTGTTCGTCGTAGGTGAGTACGATGAGGCAGCGGTCCCAGGCCGGCGACGTGGCCAGGGCTTCGTGGACGGCCGCGATGAACAGCTCGCCGAGGGCCGGGTGGTGCGGCGGGTGGTTGTCGTTGTAGGAGAAGCCCGGGTCCACCCAGCAGACCGGCGGGAGATCCCCGGTGCGGGCGTCTTGCAGGAACTGGTCGAAGACGAAGCTGCGGCCGGGCTCGATCTGGTTGCCGAGCAGGGCGATGAACGGCAGGTCCGTGTAGTAGTAGCGCCAGTCCACGCCGGCTTCCGTCAGCTTCGCCCACACCGCCGGGTCGGTGTAGCTGCCGGTGTCGGGCAGATCGTTGCTCTTCATGCCCTGGCTGCTGCCGAGGTGGCCGTAGAGCCGGTTGGGCCAGGTTGGACCCATCACCGAGCAGAAGTAGCGGTCGCAGACGGCGTAGGCGTCGGCGAGGGCGTAGCTGATCGGCAGGTCGTCGCGGCTCAGGTAGCCCATGACCTCGGCCCCATCGGTGCCGTAGCGGCTGCCGTGTTCCTGGGCGAAGCCGTCGTTGCGACCCTCGTCGAACTGGTCGTGGCTGCTGCTCCAGCCGTGCGGCGGGTCGTTGGGACAGAGCTGGGTGGCGTGGAAGACGGGCACGTCGCTGCCGTCGGGTCCGGGGTTGCTCATCCCCGCGTCCAGCCCATCCTCGGCCGCGTTTCCCTCCAGCAGCTTGCGCGCTCCGTACCAGTGGTCGAAGCTGCGGTTCTCCATCATCACCATGATGATGTGATCGATGCTGCCGGGGCTGGTCGTGCCGGTGCCGCCGCTGTCCCCGCGGGGAGCCGTGCGGCAGGCGGTCACGACGCTGCCCGCCGCCGCGCCCTTGAGCAGGCCGCGGCGCGTCAGCCGGCTGGGATCCTTGCCCGACATGGTGCGCTCCTGGGAGCGCACAGTCTATCCGCTTGACACAGCGTCAGTCGCGCACAGGCGGGCGCGGGCCCCGCTCGCGCTCAGAGGCTGAGGTCGCCGGCGTCGCGCGGGTTGATCCGGTACAGCTTGTAGCTGTAGGTGACGACACCGGTGACGGAGCTGAAGCTGTCGCCGTTGCCGTAGGTGTCGTCCCAGTCGTAGCAGGTGTCGTCGATGTAGAGGCCGGCCCAGTCCGTGGACGCCGCGCCGTGGGAGTCGGCGTCGCTGGTGACCTGCAGCCCGCCGGTCAGCTCGACGAGGCAGCCCTCCCAGGCTTCCCAGTCGCCGGGCACCGCGTCGAGGGTGTCGACGGTCACCGGCATGCCGCTGCCGGTGATCTCGATGTTGGCGTCGGAGCTGATGCTCAGCTCGGTCAGGCCGTAGTATTCGCTCACCGTGCCGGTCAGGGTCAGCTCGTCGCCCTCGGCGACGGTGACGCCGGCGCTGGTGTAGACGTAGACGCCGCTGTAGGCGCCGCCGCCCGCGTCCTGCACGAAGAAGCCCGACCCGTTGGCCAGGTCGTTGCTCGTGGTGGCGACCACGCCGGTCAGGGTCACGAGCGCGCCCTCGCTGACCGTGCCGTCCTGGATGTCGGCGACCGAGGCCTTCGTGCCGGTGCCGCCACCGCCGCCCGTGCCGCCGACCAGGTCGTCGCCGCTGCGCGGCTGGATGGCGTACTCGCCATACGAGTACGTCATCAGGCCGGTGATGCTGTCCCAGGTCGTGCCCGTGCCGGCGTCGTAGCTGGTGAACCAGTCGTCGATGTTGATGCCGTAGTCGATCGGGCACTCGCCGTAGCTGTTCTGTTCGCCGGTGGCGGTCGGGGCGACCAGCTCGACCAGCGCGCCCTGCCAGGGGCTCCAGTCGTCAGGGGCGCCGTCGAGCACGTCGGTGGTGGTCGTCGCGGTGTCGCCGGTCACGACGATGTCGGCGGTCTCGTAGACCGAGAGCTCGACGAAGCCGTAGTAGTAGGAGGCCGAGCCCGACAGGTCGAGGACGTCGCCCTCCTGGATGTCCAGCGCCGACTGGTCGACGCCCTTGGCCAGGTAGACGAACAGCCCCGACTTCTCGCCGCCGCCCTCCTGCTGGACGAAGAAGCCCGGCGTGCCCGTGCTGGTCAGGCCGCTGGTTGCGACGGCGCCGGCCAGCTCGACGCTGCCCAGGCTGACGGGGGCGTCGGTGGCCTGTCCCTCGGCCATGTCGTGGATCTCGGGGATGGTGAAGTCGCAGCCGTCACCCGCCACGAAGCCCGACAGGTCGTCGGCGCTGCGCGGGTCGATCTTCCACTCCTCAAACGAGTACTCGATGAGCCCGGTCAGCTCGGAGATGGTGGCGTTGCGGTCGGCTTCGTACTCGTAGAGCTGGTCGTTCAGCTCGATTCCCGCGGTGATCGCTGCTTCGCCGTAGGAGTCGGGGCAGGCCTGCACCGTCTGGTCGGCCAGCGTGACCAGCACGCCCTCCCAGGGCTCCCAGTCGGTCACGTCGGAGACCGGCGTGGCCGTCACGGTGTCGGTCCCGGTGACCTCGATGTCGTCGATGCCGCCGACGGTCAGCTCCGAGAAGCCGTAGTACTCGCTGTAGGTGCCCGTGATGTTGATCTTGTCGCCGATCGACAGGAAGAGCCCGTCGAAGGTGCCCTGCAGGAAGACGTAGATGCCGCTGTACTCGCCGCCGCCGGCGTCCTGGATGTAGAAGCCGCCGCCGTCCAGGGCCAGCTCGCTGGTGACGACCACGTCGTTGAGGGTGACGATGGTCTCTTCAGCGACGTTGCCCTGCTGCAGGTCGGCGACGGTGGTGGCGCCATCGCTGCCGCTGCCGCCGCCATCACCGTCGGTGGCCTTGGGGGAGATGCAGGCGGTGCTCAGCAGGCTGAGGAACACGACGATGGAGCGGTACATGCGGAGATCCGGGTCGATGGCGTGGTGGCGGGGGGACACCGCAGCCGGGTAGGGGGCGCAGCGATACGTGGAGGACGTCCCTGTGGCAAGCGACGCTTTGGTGACGCGCGGCCTGACGCGGCGCTTTGGTAGCCGGGTGGCCGTCTCGGCGCTCGATCTTCGGGTGCGACAGGGGGACGTCTATGGCTTCCTGGGGCCCAACGGCGCCGGCAAGACGACCGCGATCCGCTGCATCCTGGGGCTGATCCGGCGCGACGCTGGAGACATCGAGATCTTCGGCGAGCGCGACCCGGTGCGCCAGCGCGCAGCGGTCGGGGCCATGGTCGAGACGCCGGCCTTCCACGGCTGGATGACGGCCCGCGCCAACCTGCAGCGGGCCTGTGCCTTCGCGGGGGCCGGGGACGCTGCCTCCATCGCGGAAGCGCTGGAACGCGTCGGCCTCCAGGGCCGGGCCGACGAGCGGGTGTCGACCTACTCGCTGGGCATGCGCCAGCGGCTGGGCATCGCCCGCGCCCTGGTCGGGCGTCCGCGGCTGCTCATCCTCGACGAGCCGACCAACGGCCTGGACCCCCGAGGCATGCGCGAGGTCCGCGAGCTCCTGCTGGAGCTGGCCCGCCGTGATCGACTCACCATCTTCGTCAGCAGCCACCTGCTGGGCGAGGTGGAGCAGCTCTGCGGCCGGGTCGGCATCCTGGAGCGCGGGCGCATGGTGGCGGAGGGCACGGTCGAAGAGCTGCTGCGGGGCAGCGGCGTCGCCGTGACCGAGGTCGACGTCGAGAGCCCCGACATCGGCGGGCTGGCCGCAGCGCTGGACGCCGCGACGGGCGTGGAGCGCATCGGCGACGGCGAGGGCGACCGCCTGCGCGTGCGGCTGCAGGGGCTCTCCCCCGGAGACCTGAACCGCCTGCTCGTCCAGCAAGGAGTGGTGGTCAGCGCCCTCGTGCCGGTCCAGAAGAGCCTCGAAGACCTCTTCCTCACCCTGACGACCGAGGAGCTGACATGACGGATGGCCCCTCGACCGCAGCATCGGCCGGGTTCTCGGCCGGCCACTTCCTGGCCATGGTCCGGGCCGAGGCGCGGGCGATCTACGGCCGCGGCAGCGCCCGCATGGCCGTCGTCGTCGCCCTGCTCTGCGGGCTGGTGGTCGCCCTGGCCATGCAGTGGTTGTTCAGCCGCGCGGGCATGGGCGACGTGGACGCCCAGATCAACGGCAACCCGATCAGCCAGATGGTCGAGTTCTCGGCCGGCGCCGTGGGGGGCTGGGCGCTGCGGCTGCGCAACTTCTTCGTGCTCCCGCTCGTGCTGCTGCTCGCCACCGCGGGCAGCGTGGCCGGTGAGCTGGGCGATCAGACGCTGCGGGAAGCGCTGGTTCGCCCGGTCCCCCGGTGGAGCGTGCTCGCCGCCAAGTTCGTCGTGCTCGCCTCCCTCGCGCTGCTCACCCAGGTGCTCACGCTGGCGCCGGCGCTGTCGGCGGGCATGGCCTTCTTCGGCGCCGAGGGGCCCACGGCGGTCGACGATGTGCTCCTGGGCTACGCCGCGAGCTGGCTGTCGGACCTGGGGCTCATCGCCATCGGCATGCTGGTGAGCACCTTCGTGCGCTCGGTCGGGGCGGTTGTCGTCGGCACGATGCTGGTGTTGATGGCCGACATGGGGATCCGCGCGGTGCTCCAGGGCATGATCTGGATGGGGGCGACCGGTGCTGAGGCCATCCAGCGGGCCATGCCGGGCAACGCCCTGGCCTGCTGGGAGGGCTTCACCGGCGACTGGGACCCGGCGGCCTTCGTCGGCATGGTCGTGATCCTCGGGCTGGCCCTCGCGGCGACCGGCTGGCGGTTTTCACGGCTGGACGTGCCCTGACGGAGTGCGGTGACCCGCCGCCGGCGGGGCCGCGGTCAGAGCTGCGCTGCGGTCCAGTTGAGAAGCAGCCCTGCCCACACCACCGCCAGGCCGATCCCCACCGGAAGGGTGAGGCGGAGCGCCTGGCGGGCGGCCACCGGGCGATCGGCTCGCAGGCCCCACCACAGGGCGAGGCCGGCGAGCGGTGTCAGCAGCAGGTTGGCGGCGGTGAGCAGGACGATCTGCTCGCCGTGCAGCGGCGCCCGGGCGATGTCCGAGAGCGGGGCGGCGCCCATCTCGATGCGGGCCTGCTCCAGCAGGGAGCGTGGCGGGTCGGGGCGCTCGCCCTCGCGGATCCGCTGTGCCGCCTCGGCCAGCTCTTCGGCGTCGAGGTGGTGCTCGGAAAACAGCCACGCGACGTGACGTTCCGCGCCAGTGGGGGTGAAGCCGCAGGACTTGCACGGCACGAAGGGGCCGCGCTTGCCGCCGCCGCAGCGCTGGCAGATGGCGGCGTGGAAGTGGGGAGAGGTCGCGCGCCGAGCGCGCGCCTCGGCGGCCGCCATGTTCGTGACGGGCTGCTGGGGTGCGGTGGGCTCGACCGGCTCCAGGGGGGCCGTGGGCTCGGACTGCAGGGGTTCCAGCTCAGCCGTCTGCTCGGGCTCCAGCTCGGCGGTCTGCTCGTCCTCGGACCGCCCAGGCGCTCGCACCGGTGGCGCGCCCGCTTCGATGGGGCTGCCGTCCGGCGCCTTGGGGCCGCTCACGCGCGTCGGCCGGGGTGGCGCAGGGTCCGGGGCGCGTGCTGCCGCGGGGTCGGGTCGACGTCGCCGTCGGCGCACACGTGGAAGACCTGGTCGAGGCAGGAGGCGTCGCCCTCCACGAGGTGCTCGACGCTGTCGGCCCCGTCGTCGACCCAAAGCAGGTCGCAGGGGTGCAGCCAGGCGTCGGCGGCCAGGGCCGCCGCGGCGACGGCGCGAGGCCCATGACGGCGGAGCGGCAGGTCGTCGGCCAGCAGGGTGGGCTTGCCGCCGGGGCCGAGGGCGGGGCGCACGACGCCGAAGGCGGCGGCGAGGCTGGCCTGCCAGCCCTGGAAGGCGACGAAGCCGTCGCGCGACAGCGCCGCCTTCATGACGCGCTCGGCGAGGTCTTCGGCGCCGGGCTCGGCCCGGTGGAAGCGGTCGGCGAGGGCCGCGAGGAAGGCGCCCATCCACGCCGGACGCTCCGAGTCGGAGGTCGGGAAGCGCTCTCCGCCGACCTGGAAGCCGGTGAGCGACAGCGACAGCGCGTCCATGCTGGTCGCCAGCAGCGCGCCCACCGTGATGCGGACCGGACCGCCCTCGCCCAGCGCGCTGACCAGGCGGGGTTCACGGGCCGCCTGGTCCGACAGCAGCCGGAAGAGCAGCGGGTCGAGGTGCAGATCGAGCGTCACCGTGCGGCTGCGCTCGCCCTGTACCACCTGGACCTCGGCGGCCTTTCGGTCGCGCCAGGACGCCTGCACCGGGTGCGGTTCGCCGATGATCTCGGGCTCTTCGCCCGGCTGGAGCAGCTCGACGCGCTGGAGCACGCGCCGCAGCCGCGCCGCAGACAGGGCCCCGAAGAACAGCTCCAGGGCGTCGCCGAGCGCGGTCGCGGCGGGACCAGGCCCGCGGACGCGCACGACGCGCTCCAGGTCGCGCAGGCGCAGCTCCGGCAGGTCCCGGAGGCCGCGCACCTCGATGGCGGTGATGTACATGGACGCAGCGTATCCGCTCTCAGGAACCCGCGGACGGGCGTTACAGTGCGCGCCATGCTCCCCCTCCTCCTCTCCGCTCTCTGCAGTGCCCCCGCCGCCGCCGGGCCCTGGCACGGGACCCTCGGCGTGGACTGGGTCCCCTTCGGGCGCGCCGATCTGGCGTGGGTCGAGGGCGACGAGCTGAGCGGCACCGAAGTGGCGCTCACCGACGGCATGCTCTCGCCGCCCCTGCTCATGGAGGGGGGGGCGACGACGGCGACCGATGCCCTGCTCTTCGGCATCGGCCTCGCCCGCATCGGCAGCACCACGCACACCTACGACACCGACGGCAACCTCGTGTCGACCTCGGCCGAACACGTCATGGGTCTGCGGCTGGGCGGCGACTATCGCCGCTACCTGATGCCCCGGGTGCTGCCGGGCTCGGGCGACCCTGCGGCGGTGGCCCCCTTCGTCCAGGGCGGCGCCTACGGCGTGATCCCCTCGGCCGCCAAGGTCGACGACACCTGGACCGAAGAAGAGCAGACGGCCCAGGACGACGCCGCGGGCGGGGAACGGGCGCGCATCGGTGCGGTCGGCGGTCGGGTCGGCGGCGGCGCGGAAGCCTGCTGGACGACCGGGCTCTGCGTGGGCGTGCGGGGGCTCTTCGTCTTGTACCGCGGGCAGGTCGTCGGCGACGGCTTCAAGACGGTCTCGACGCTGCTGAGCTTCGAACCGGCGCTGTCGCTCGACCTCGGCTTTTGACGGCTGCGCGTCCCCCGCCGGGCCCACCACGCGACGCTTCCGTGAAGCCTCGGTCACAGCGGACCGGGTCGGTTGCCCGGGCCCCCTCCACAGGATACCGCCGCCGACCTTCCCGCCGCCCGACCGGCCCCCCCTGGTCCATCCAAAGGTCGAGGCGCAGACGGCGAGTACTGCATGCAGATCATCCCTGATCCCCTGGTGGTGGCACTCCAGCTCGTGCCCTTCCTGCTGACGCTGGCAGCGCTGCACACCATCATCTTCAAGCCCATGCTCGACTACCTGGACGACCGCGACAAGGCGCGTTCCGGCGGTCGAGAAGAAGCCGCGTCGCTGGGTGAGCGCATCGACGAGAAGGTGGCCGCCTACGACGCCGCCCTCAACGCGGCCCACGCTGAAGTGGTCGAGCTGCGTGCCTCGCGTCGCGCCTCCGCCGCCGCGGAAGCCGAGCAGCGCCTGGATGCTGCTCGCAGCGCCGCCGAGGGCAAGGTCGCCGACGCCATCGCCAACATCGACGCCGAGCGCAAGGCTGCCGCCGCCGGGGTCGAAGCCACCGCCCAGGACCTGGCCCAGGACATCGCTGGCCAGGTGCTCGGCCGCTCGCTGCAGGCGGGGTGACCGATGCGTAGCTGGACCCGACATCTCCCCTGGCTCATCGTCGGCGCGGTCGCCGTCGCCGCGCTGGCCTTCCCCGACCAGGCGCTCGCCGCTGCCGAACATGGCGCCGAACACGCCGCCGCCGCTGCCGAACACGGCGCCGAAGCCGCCGGCCACGCCGCAGAGGGCGCCGGCCACGGCGAGATCCCCCACCCCGACTGGACCGCGCTTGGGCTGCACCTGTTCAACCTGGTGCTATTGCTCGGCGTCATCGGCTACTTCGCCGGGGGCAAGATCAAGGAAGCCATGTCCAGCCGCGCGGCCGAGATCAAGCGCGACATCGACGAAGCCAACAAGCTGCGCAAGCAGGCCCGGGACCGCTTCGAAGAGCTGGAGGGCCGGCTGGCGGGCTTCGACGAGCAGCTCGCGCGCATGAAGGCCGAAGCCGAAGCCGAAGCGGTGGAGGAACGCGACGCCATACTGGCCCGCGCCGACAAGGAAGCGGTCCGCATCGCCGAAGCCGCGGAGCGCACCATCCAGAGCGAGACGGCCAAGGCCCGCATGGCTCTGCGCCGCGACGCCGTGGGCCTCGCGGTGAGCCTCGCGGAGCAGAAGCTGCAGGCCAACGTCGGCGCCGCGGACGACGCTCGCCTCTCCGCCGACTTCTTCTCCCTGGTCGACGACGCCCAGGTGACCGAGGTGCCCCATGGCTGATGGCTCCCTCGCCCGACGCTACGCTCGCGCCCTGGTCGAGCTGGGCCAGGAAGCGGGCAAGGTCGATCGCTTCGCGGCCGACCTGTCGACCTTCTCCGCCGTCCTCGAAGAGGGCGAGGGCCTGCTCCGCAGTGTCCTGGCCAACCCCGGCTTGACCACGGTCGAACGCCGCGGCGTGCTCGACAAGGTGCTCGAGAAACTCAGCCTCGACCCGATGACGGGCAACCTGCTCAAGATCGTCGTCGACAACAGCCGCTTCGATCACATCGACGAGATCGCCCGCGCCTACCAGGAGATGGCCGACGAAGCCGCCGGCCGGGTCCGCGCGACGGTGGTGACGGCCCGGCCGCTCGGTGGTGACATGGCCGAGCGGGTCAAGGCGTCGCTGTCCAGCTCGACGGGCATGGACGTCATCCTCACCCAGGAAGTGGACCCCAAGGTGCTCGGCGGCATGGTCGTGCACATGGGCGACACGGTCTACGACGCCAGCGTGCGGGCGCGGCTCTCCTCCCTGGAGCAGGCCCTGCTGCGCACCCCCGGCGAAGCCTGAGCCGCGTCGCCGGCTCCCGACAAAGCCCTTCCCGCGGTGGTCGCCGACCCCGCAGCCCACGATTCTCCCCTCCCCGAAATACCCGTCAGGAGCGCCAGGATGTCTCTCCGCGCAGACGAGATCAGCCAGATCCTCAAGGAACAGATCAAGGACTACGAGAACCGCGCCCAGGTCACCGAGACCGGCACGGTGCTCAGCGTCGGTGACGGCATCGCCCGCCTCTACGGCCTGCAGAACGCCATGGCCGGTGAGCTGCTCGACTTCCCGGGCGGCCTCAAGGGCATGGTCCTGAACCTCGAAGAAGACAACGTCGGCGCCGCCATCTTCGGCTCGGACACGGGCATCAAGGAAGGCGACGTCGTCCGCCGGACCAAGGAGATCGTCAGCGTCCCCGTCGGCCCCGGGCTGATGGGCCGCGTCATCGACGGCCTCGGCAACCCCATCGACGGCAAGGGACCCATCGACGCGGCGGCGCGCATGCCGGTCGAGATCAAGGCGCCCGGCATCGTCAAGCGCAAGAGCGTCCACGAACCGATGCAGACCGGGCTGAAGGCCATCGACTCGATGATCCCCGTCGGTCGTGGCCAGCGCGAGCTGATCATCGGTGACCGCCAGACCGGCAAGACCGCGGTCGCCATCGACGCGATCATCAACCAGCGCGTCTTCAAGGACGACCCCAAGCGCAAGATGCACTGCATCTACGTCGCCATCGGCCAGAAGCAGTCGACGGTCGCCCAGGTGGTCAAGAAGCTCGAGGACATGGGTGCCATGGAGTACACCTGTGTCGTCGCGGCCAACGCGTCCGACCCGGCCCCGCTGCAGTTCCTGGCCCCGTACACGGGCGTCACCATCGGTGAGTACTTCCGCGACAACGGCCAGCACGCCCTGTGCGTCTACGACGACCTGTCCAAGCAGGCGGTCGCCTACCGCCAGCTCTCGCTGCTGCTCCGCCGCCCGCCGGGCCGCGAAGCCTACCCCGGCGACGTCTTCTACCTGCACAGCCGGCTGCTCGAGCGCGCTGCCAAGATGGCGGATCGCGACGGCGGCGGCTCGCTCACCGCGCTGCCGATCATCGAGACCCAGGCCGGTGACGTGTCGGCCTACATCCCGACGAACGTCATCTCCATCACCGACGGCCAGATCTTCTTGGAGTCGGACCTGTTCTACCAGGGCGTCCGGCCTGCGGTGAACGTCGGTATCTCGGTGTCCCGCGTCGGCGGTTCCGCGCAGGTCAAGGCCATGAAGGAGGTCGCCGGTACGCTGCGCCTGGACCTGGCCCAGTACCGCGAGCTGCAGGCCTTCGCCCAGTTCGGCTCGGACCTCGACGCCGCGACCCAGCAGCAGCTCACCCGGGGCGCCCGCCTCGTGGAGATCCTCAAGCAGGGTCAGTACAGCCCGGTCAAGGTGCAGAACCAGGTGGTCCACATCCTCGCGGGCACCGCGGGCGTCTGCGATGACATCGACACCGACGACGTCCCGCGCTTCATCCGCGACCTCGACACGCACTTCGAGAAGAACGAAGCCGCGCTTCTCGCCGAGATCGTCGAGAAGGGCACCCTGAAGAAGGACGGCCTCAAGGATCGGGTCGTCGCCGCCATCAAGGCCTTCCGCGCGAGCTGGAAGTAGGTCGCCGGCGGGCTCGGGGGCTCCCCCCGCGCCGGCCTCCCTCCCTGAAGGAGCCCCTCCATGGCTTCCCTCCGTGACATCCGGCGCCGCATCGGCTCGGTCAAGAACACGCGGCAGATCACCCGGGCCATGAAGCTGGTCGCGGGCGCCAAGCTGCGCCGTGCGACCGAAGCCGCGTTGGCGGCCAAGCCCTACCAGGACACGCTCTCCCGCGTGCTCGGGCGCGTGGCGGCGGCCGCCGGTGACTCCGTCGAGCACCCGCTGCTCAGCGTGCCGGACAACGACACCGACGTCTTCGTCGTGCTGATGACCAGCGACCGCGGGCTCTGCGGTGGCTTCAACAGCCAGCTCAGCAAGCGCACCCAGGAAGAGATCGACCGGCTCGTCGCGGCGGGCAAGACGGTCAAGATCCTGGGCTACGGCAAGAAGGGCATCGGCTACTTCGACAAGCGCGGCTACGACGTCGAGACGGTCGCCATCGACATCAACCCGGCCAGCTACGAAGACCTCGCGCGGCAGCTCGCCGATCGCCTGGTCCACGCGCTGCAGGCCAACGACTTCGCGCACGTGATGCTCGCCTTCAACGAGTACCGCAACGCGATGAGCCAGCCGCCGATGTTCCAGCAGCTCCTCCCCATGAGCATCGGCGCCGAAGCGGACACGGCCACGGGCCCTGCCGGCGAAGCCGAAGCCATGCTCGAGAAGCTCGGCGCGGCCCGTCCCTCGACCGAGTACATCTACGAGCCCGATGGGCAGCTGATCCTCGACCGCCTCCTGCCGATGGCCCTGCGCGGTCGCATCCTGCAGGCCTTCCTGGAGACCCAGGCGGGTGAACAGGCGGCGCGGATGACGGCCATGGACAACGCCACCCGCAACGCCGGCGAGATCATCGACTCGCTGACGCTCGAGTACAACCGGGCGCGGCAGGCCGCGATCACCACCGAGCTCACCGAGATCGTCTCTGGCGCCGAAGCGCTGTAGAACGCGCCGCCACCCTCTCCCCACTTCCTCGCTTTCCATCTGGAGCACCCCATGAACACCGGCAAGGTCGTCCAGGTCAAGGGCCCCGTCGTCGACGTCGAGTTCCCCCCCGGCAAGCTGCCCAACATCCTCAGCGCGCTGAAGCTGTCCAACCCCTTCATCAACGATGAAGAGGACAACCTCGTGCTCGAGGTCGCCCAGCACCTCGGCGAGAACATGGTCCGCGCCATCTCCATGGACACCACCGACGGGCTGTCCCGCGGCGTCGTGGTCAAGGACATGGGCCTGCCCATCGCCATGCCGGTCGGCAACAACGTGCTCGGCCGCATCCTCAACGTCACCGGCCTGCCGGTCGACGATCTGGGCCCGGTGGTCACCGACCGCACGATGCCCATCCACCGGGCGCCGCCGAAGCTCGTCGAGCAGAGCACCCAGGTCGAGATGTTCGAGACCGGCATCAAGGTCGTCGACCTCATCGCCCCCTACGCCCGCGGCGGCAAGATCGGCCTGTTCGGCGGCGCCGGCGTCGGCAAGACCGTGCTCATCCAGGAGCTGATCAACAACGTCGGCGTCAAGCACGGCGGCTTCTCGGTGTTCGCCGGCGTCGGCGAGCGCACCCGCGAGGGCAACGACCTCTGGTTCGAGATGATGGAGTCGGGCGTCATCGCGACCGAGCACGACGAGCACGGCCACATCGCCTTCGACGAGACCGGCCTGCCGAAGGTCAAGAGCGAGGGCTCCCGCGTGGCCCTCATC
>CAZRFD010000007.1:0-18315 GCA_964599085.1 uncultured Enterobacterales bacterium
CCACGACCGACGCGCCGGTTCGCAACGCCCACCACCGCGACTCCTTCGAGACGACCGCCGCCGCGATGGCGGTGGCCGTGCACGACGCCGACACAGGCCGCTGGCTGGAGTTCTCCTGCGAGCCCGGCGAGTACGTGCTCGACGCCGCGGATCGGGCCGGACTGGAGCTGCCCTACTCGTGCCGTTCCGGCGGCTGCCTGAGCTGTGCGGCCCGCATCGTCGAGGGAGCGGCCGAGATGGGCGAGCAGTACGTGCTCGAGGACGAGCACCTCGCCCAGGGCTTCTTCCTGCTCTGCTGCACCAGCGTGACCGCTCCCTCTCGCTTCCTGGGCAACCAGGAGGACGCGATCCAGTAGCGCTCGCCGCTCCTCCAGCCTCGGGGCCCCCCTTGGTCACCCACCGCCAGCTCCGCCTCACCCACGACATCACGCTGCACCTCGCCGAAGCCGGTCCCGTGGACGGGACGCCGGTCGTGTTCCTGCATGGCTTCCCCGACTGCTGGATCTCCTGGCGCGCCCAGCTCCCCGTCCTGGCGGAGGCGGGCTTCCGGGTCATCGCCCCTGACCTTCGCGGCTACGGCCTGAGCTCCCGGCCCCCCGCCATCGCGGACTACCGCATCGACGCCTTGCTGCAGGACATCGTGGCGCTCATCGAGCTCGCGGCCGGCGGCCGGGCCCATATCGTCGGCCACGACTGGGGGGGCGCCCTGGCCTGGTCGCTCGCAATGCTCCACCCCGACCGGGTGGACCGCCTCGCGGTGCTCAACGCGCCCCACCCGGCCTCCTTCCTCCGAGCCCTGCGCTCCCCCGACCAGCTCCGCCGGAGCTGGTACATGCTGGCCTTCCAGATCCCGATCCTCCCCGAGCGGATCCTCGCCCACCTGTCGCGAACCCATGGCCTGGCCCCGGGCCCGGTCGTCGGCGTCCCGCCCTTGCCGGACGAGGTCCGCGCCGTCTACGCCCAGTGCTTCGACAGCGCCGCCGCCCTGCGCGGGCCGGTCCACTACTACCGGGCGATGGCACGCCACGAGCTGCCCGCGATCCGCCGGCGACTCCGCCCCATCGACCGGCCGACCCTGGTCATCTGGGGGCTCGACGACCAGGTACTCGGACCGGCCCTCCTCGACGACCTCCCCGAGCACGTGCGCGACCTGCGCATCGAGCGGCTGCCCGGCATCGGGCACTTCGTCCAGCAGCAGGCCCCCGACGCCGTCAACCGCTTGCTGCTCGACTTCCTGTCCCCGCCGGTCTGACGACCCCGCGGGTCCGCGCGACCGGGCGTCGCTCAGACCTCCAGCAGCAGCCGCTCCGGCGCCTCGACCAGCTCCTTGATGCGCACGAGGAAGCGCACCGCCTCGCGGCCATCGATGATCCGGTGGTCGTAGGACAGCGCGAGGTACATCATGGGGCGGAGCACGACCTGGCCGTCCACCCCGACCGGACGCTGCTGGATGCTGTGCATGCCGAGGATGCCCACCTGCGGCGGGTTCAGGATGGGCGTGGACAGCAGCGAACCGAAGACGCCGCCGTTGCTGATGGTGAAGGTGCCCCCGCTGAAGTCGTCCGGGCGCAGCTTGCCGTCCCGCCCCCGCCGCGCCAGCTCGCCGATGGCGAGCTCGGTCTGGGCGAAGGACAGGCGGTCGGCGTCGCGGACCACCGGCACCATGAGCCCCCGGTCGGTCGAGACGGCGACGCCGATGTTGTAGTAGCGCTTGTAGATGACGGCGGGCCGGTCCGGATCGCTGTCGTCGATGGAGGCGTTGACGGCGGGGAAGGCCTTGAGCGCCTCGACCGCGGCCTTCACGAAGAAGGACATGAAGCCGAGCTTCAGCCCGTGCCGTTCCACGAAGCGCTCCTGGTAGCGCTTGCGCAGGGCGATGACCTCGGACAGGTCGACCTCGTTGAAGGTCGTCAGCATGGCGGCGGTCTGCTGGGCGGCCACGAGGCGTCGGGCGATGGTGCGCCGCAGGGGCGTCATGGCGACCCGCTCCTCCAGGTCGTGGACCGGGACCGAGGCGGGCGCGGGGGTCGCCGGCACCGCCGAAGAGACGGTGGTGGCCGCAGCCTCGACGTCCCGCGACAGCACCCGCCCGCGCACGCCCGAGCCCTCGACCTGGCGGAGGTCGACGCCGCGCTCGGCGGCCACCTGGCGGGCGGCGGGGCCGCTCTGGGGGCCCTTGTCGCTCGGTGTGGCGGCACGAGGGGCCGCGGCCGCGGCGGGCGCATCGACGGACACCGATGTCGTTTCGGGGGCCGCCGTCACGGCCTGTTGTTCCGCCACAGCGCCCTCCTCGATGACGGCGATGACCGCACCGATGAGGACCTCGTCGCCCTCCTCGGCACGCAGCTCGCGCAGCACGCCGGCGACCGGTGCGGGGACCTCCAGCGACGCCTTGTCCGAGTCGAGCTCGACGAGGGTGTCGCCCTCGACCACGGGATCTCCCGGTCGCTTCAACCAGGTGCCGATGAACGCCGAGGTGATGGACTCACCGATCTGGGGGACCTTGAGCTCGAACATCGTGCTTCCTCTCTGGCGCGGCTGTGAAGTGCCGCCGCCGCGGCGGCAGGCGTGGAATATCAGCGGGCAGGGATCGCGTGTGCAGCCCCGTCGAGGGCGGCGGTCAGCAGCGCCGCCTGCTCGGCGCGGTGCTTCCGGGGCGAGCCGGTCGCAGGCGCGGCGGCCGGCGGCCGGCCAGCGTAGGTCGGTCGTTCACCGAGGGCGTCGGTCATCCACTCGTCCATCATCGGCCAGGCCCCCATGTTGCGGGGTTCCTCCTGACACCAGACGATCTCCGCCCCCGCCCCGGCGCGTCGCACGAGGTCCTGCACGCGGTCCGCGGGGAAGGGGTGGAGCTGCTCCAGCCGCGCGATGCTGACATCGCGGCGGTCCCCGCGGGCGTCCTGCAGGTCGTAGAAGACCTTGCCGCTGCAGAACACGAGCCGGCGGGCTTCCTCCGGCGTCACCTCCGGGTCCTCGATCACCCGCTGGAAGCGCCCGCTCGCCAGCTCGTCGAGGGTCGAGGTGCACCGTGGGTGGCGGAGCAGCGACTTCGGCGAGAGGTGGATCAGCGGCTTGCGGAGCATCCACAGCGCCTGGCGACGCAGCAGGTGGAAGAAGCTGGCTGGCGTCGTGCAATTGGCGACGATGATGTTGTCTTCGGCGCAGAGCTGCAGGAAGCGCTCCAGCCGGGCCGAGCTGTGCTCGGGACCCTGGCCCTCGTAGCCGTGCGGCAGCAGCATCACGAGACCCGAGCAGCGATCCCACTTCTGCTCGGTGGCCATGATGAAATTGTCGATGATGATCTGGGCGCCGTTGGCGAAGTCGCCGAACTGCGCCTCCCAGAGCACCAGCGTCTCGGGCTGGTCCAGCGTGTAGCCGAACTCGAAGCCGAGCACGCCGGCTTCGGACAGCATGCTGTCGTAGACCTGGAAGCGCGCCTGGTCGGGTGTCAGGTGGCAGAGCGGCGTGTGGTCCCGGCCAGTCTGGACGTCGGTGAGCACCGCGTGGCGGTGCGAAAAGGTCCCGCGCCCGGAGTCCTGGCCGGACAGGCGCACGGGGTGTCCGCTGGCCACCAGGCTGGCGTAGGCCGCCTGCTCCCCCACCGCCCAGTCGACGGGCCGCTCGCCGCGGGCGATCTGCCGGCGCTGGCTGAGCAGCCGCTCGATCTTGCGGTGGGCGTGGAAGTCGTCGGGCAGCGTGTTGGCCGTGATCAGCAGCTCCGTGAGCCAGGCGCGATCAAAGGTCGTGTCGACGGGGTCGTGGACGCTGGCACCCTGGCGATAGGCCGACCAGACGCGGCCCAGGGGGCTGTTGGGGTTGCCCTGGTAGGAGTCGGTCACCGCCGGGCCGGGCTCTTCGAGGATCGCGTCCAGCCGCGCCCGACTGTCGGCGATGACCTGCTGGATCTCGCTGTCGTCGATGTCGTCGTAGCGGCGGGCGATGACGTCCGCGTAGACCTGCAGCGGGGACTTGCGGCTGCGGATGTTGTCGTACATCAGCGGCTGCGTGAAGCTCGGCTCGTCGCCCTCGTTGTGGCCGTACTTGCGGTAGCAGTACATGTCGATGACGCAGTCGCTGTGGAAGGTCTGGCGCCACTCGGCCGCCAGCGCCGCCACCGTCGCGACAGCATCGGGGTCTTCGCCGTTGACGTGGAAGATCGGCACCTGCAGCATTCGGGCCACGTCGGTGCAGTAGTCGGTCGAGCGCGCGTCCCGGGGGGCGGTCGTGAAGCCGATCTGGTTGTTGACGATCACGTGGATCGTCCCACCGGTGCGGTAGCCCGACAGCCCGCTGAGGTTGAGCGTCTCGGCGACGAGGCCCTGCCCGGCGAAGGCGGCGTCGCCGTGCACGAGGATCGCCAGCGAACGCGCGTGGTCGACGTCGGCGCGCCGGTCCTGCACCGCGCGGCAGCGCCCCTCGACGACGGGGTCGACGGCTTCGAGGTGTGAGGGGTTGAAGGCGAGGCTGAGCACGACTTCTTGCCCCGCAGTCGTCGTGTGCTCGTGGGTGTAGCCGAGGTGGTACTTCACGTCGCCCGAGCCGGCGAAGCGGTGGGTCGGGCGATCCTCGAACTCGGCGAGGATCTGGCTGACCGGCTTGTCGACGATGTTGGCGAGGACGTTGAGGCGCCCCCGGTGGGCCATCCCCAGCAGGATCATCTCGATGCCGCGAGGAGCGAGGGCCTCGATCAGGTCGTCGAGCAGCGGGATCAGGGTCTCGGCGCCCTCCAGCGAGAAGCGCTTCGTGCCCGGGAAGCGACGGTGCAGCATGGCCTCGAAGTGCTGGGCATCCGCCATCTGTCGCAGCGCCTTGAGGCAGGCGGCCTTCGACATGACGCGGCGGTCCTGCACCGTCTCGAAGCGCTCCTGCAGCCAGGCCTTGCGGCGCGGATCACCGATGTTCATGAACTCGACGCCGAAGCCACCGCAGTAGGCGCGCCGCATGCGCGCGATGACGTGGCGCAGGGTCGTCGTGGACGGGACGCCGAAGATCCCGCGACCCGACACCGGCACGTCCAGGTCGTCGGGACCGAGGCCGTAGTACTCCAGGCTCAGCTCGGGGTGCGGCTGGGGGTCCCGGCGCCCGAGGGGGTCGATGTCCGCTTCGGTGTGGCCGCGGACCCGGAAGGCGTTGACCAGCAGCATGACCTTTGCCTGCCGTTCTGCCGCCGCCATGACCGCGTCGGCATCCAGCGTGCCACCGCCACCCGCCCCGGCGAAGATGCTGCGCCGGTCGGGGCCAGGGATCTGGCCAGCGCGACGATCGGCCGGCAGCTCGTGCTGCTCGAACAGCCGCGCCCAGGAGGGATCGACTGCGCCGGGATCATCCAGCCAGGCGCGATACTGCGCATCCACCCAGGCAGCGTTGTCTCCCACGAGCAGCCCCGTGGGCAGCGAGGGTCGGCCGTTCGTCGACATGATCGCTCCAAGTCCGGCGGCGCAATACCGGGAGGGGCGGGGGCCGTCAACCCGTCCGATGCCTCTCCGGCGGAATGGACACACGGCGGGGCTGGTTGTCGTCGCGACGCCAGCCCGGTGGACCACCCGCACGGGCTTGCGGCGTCCTGTCCGCCCGGGCCATGCTATGCCTCGAACCGGTCAGGTCCCACGCTCTCGGAGTCCCCATGCGCTGCCTGCCCCTCTTGCTCGGCCTCGTGCTGTGCGCGCCCCTGCCTGCCCTCGCTGGCGACCTCCGCGCACCCGTGCTGGCCGCCCTCGACGGTGTCGAGGACCCGCCGACCCAGGACGCTCTCACAGCGCTGGGCGAGGGCGTGGCCGCCGAGCTGCTCGAGATCGCCAAGGACGACAGCCTGCCGCGCAGCCGCCGCGGCCGCGCCGTCAGCGCGCTCGGCTGGTTCCCGAGCGACGACATCCGGAGCGACCTCACGACCTGGCTGGCGTCCGACGACCGCCTGCTGGCGCGCAAGGCCGCTGGGGCACTGGCCACTGGCTGGGGGGATGCAGCCGTCGTGGACCTGAGCACCGCGCTGGCGTCCGACGACGTGCAGCTCCGTGTCGCCACGTCAAAGGCGCTCGGCAGCATCGGCAGCGACACCGCACGGCAGGCGCTCCAGGCCCGCCTCGACGCAGAGACCAACGCGACCGTGCAGGACAGCATCCGCGCCGCGCTCGGCCAGTAGCCCCCTCCTCCCTCCGCCTCCCGACGGTCCACCGGAGACACCATGTCTGCCCCCCTGATCTTCCTCCTCCTGGCTGGAGCCTGCGGCGACAAGGACGGCGGCGACACCGGCGCCGCGGCCGGCATGGGCAACGTCCGCACCGAAGACCTCGGCAGCTACACGACCGACACCGGCGGGCTGACGGGAGCGATCCCCCTCGACGTGCCGGACGGGACGAGCAGCATCGCCGTCCACTGTGGCGCCTACGGCTACAACACGCTCGGCACCGCCTGGCAGATCGTCGATCCCTCCGGCGGCGACTTCTACACCAACGAATACTTCGAGGGCCACGCCGAGACCGCGATGCGCGTCGGCAACCACGACGACACCCTGCCCATCCTGATGCCGGTGTCGCCCGACCTCGACGTCAGCGCGGGGAGCTGGTCGGTCGACGTCTGGATCGCGTCCGGGGGCAGCCCCACGACCGTCGATTGCGGCGCGGTCTACCGCGTGGAGAGCCCGAGCAGCGCCGCCACGGTGGACCTCAACGTCGTCTTCGTGGGCCTCGACTCCCTGGGCATCGACGCCAGCACGGCCGCCGACGACGCCGACTTCCAGGCCGCTCTGAGCTTCGCGGAAGACCTCTGGTCGGACGCCGGGCTGTCCATCGGGGACGTCCGGTACCTCGACTTCACGGGCAACGTCGATCGCTTCCAGGTGGTCGACGTCTCGGACACCGACACCAGCGAGCTCGGCGACCTCTTCAAGTCGGACGTCGGTGGTGCCGCCCGCGCGCTGACCGTGTACTTCGTCGAAGAGATCTCCAGCAGCAGCGGCTCGACCATCCTGGGCATCGCCGCGGGGCCGCCGGGTGTGCCGACGGTCTCGGGGACCAGCAAGTCCGGGATGGCCGTGACCACCATCGATCTGCGAGACGACCCCAGCCAGGTCGGGCTCATCCTGGCGCACGAAGGCGCGCACTTCATGGGGCTGTTCCACACGACCGAGAAGATCGCGACCGCCTTTGACCCGCTCTCCGACACGCCCGAGTGTCCGGCATCCTCCGACACCGACGGCAACGGCCTGCTCGACCGAGACGAGTGTGCGGGCAAGGGCGCGGAGAACGTGATGTTCTGGGCACCCTCCACCGACGTCAGCACCACCATGACCGACGACCAGGGCTGGGTGCTGCAGCGCAACCCGGTGGCGCGCTGACCCCGTGTTGCGCCTGCTGATCGCCGTCCTGCTCTGCTGGCTCCTGCCAAGCGCGCCGGCTGTGGCTGCCCCCGGTGACGGCGACGTCGCGATCACGTCGGCTGAGCAGGCTGATGGCATCGACGATCCCCGGGCCCTGCTCGCAGCCGCCGACCACTGGAAGGCCTCAGGCGATCTCGAGCTCGCCCGCGCCCTGTACGCGCAGGCCATCGACAAGTCTGAGCTGGCCCGGTACCTCGGCTACCGTCCGATGCTCCGCGACGCCTTGATCCTGGAACGCCTCGGCCAGCTCGATGCCGCCGCCGACAAGTACCGGGAGGGGATGGCCGACGACATCCGCACGGCCATGCAGGTGCTGCGCATCGCCAGCATCCACCCCGACCGCGACGCCCTGTTCCAGGAAGCCGTCGCCGACGTCAAGGACCGGGTGGAGCGAGCGAAGCGCGGCGAACAGGTCCAGATCTACACGACCTCGAAGGGGGCACCCCGCTACCTCGAGGTGATCGACGACGACGATGTCGTCGACCGGCTGATCGAGGGTCACGGGCGCCTGCGCTACTGCTACATCGACCACCTCGACCTGTCGGCTGAGCAGGCGCCGGATCTGCCCGAGATGATCCTGCTGTCGCGCTGCATCATCGGCAGCGTGCACATCCCCGATCGGGACCTCGGCAAGCTGGTCCTGCCGGCCATCGTGCTGGGCGACGTCGACGTCGGCAAGACCTGGAAGGGCGAGGTCAACAAGTCGCCCACCATCCCCGGCAGCCGCATCGAGGAGCTTGCGCTCAAGGACGGCATCTTCCTGGGCCGCGTCAACATGCAGGACGTCACGGTCACCGGGCGCAACGCCATGGCGCCGCTGGCGATCTTTGCGGGCGAAGCCGACTTCCGGGACACGGACTTCCGCGGCACGGCGGACTTCCGGTTCAGCGTCTTCGGCAGCGGGGCCAACTTCAAGGGCTCGCACATGACCGAAGCGGTGTACTTCGGCCACACCCGCTACCTCGCCCCGGTCAGCTTCAGGGGCATGTTCAGCGAGAAGGACGTCTTCTTCGACTCCGCAGTGTTCGAGGCCGCGTCCTCCTTCGACCGCTGCGAGTGGGTACGAGGCGCGACCTTCGAGAACTCGACCTTCCGCGGTCCGCTGAGCATGAACCGCAGCCAGCTCGGGGGCCGCCTCAACATGAGCCGCGCCGTGTTCGAAGGCACGGTCAGTCTCCGTGAGATGCAGCTCGCCGGCATGGACTTCATGGGGGCCTGGCTCCAGGGCGACGCCGCGATCGTCGATGTCCGCGTGACGGGCAAGCTGCGCTTCTCCCTCGACGAGATCACCCGCTCCCAGAACCTCGACGACCCGCGGCCGCTGCTGTCGCTGTACCGCGACTACCAGGGCGACCAGGACGCCGAGGTCCCGCTGACGACGCAGAACAGCTACGGCGTGACCAGCGTCGACGACCTCATCGCCCGCGTCGACGGCAACCTGTCCTTCGCCAACTCGGTGCTCGAGGGCTTCACCATCTTCGAGCGGGTTCGCTTCGGGCAGCCGGGCGCGGCGACGACGGCGGAGTTCTACAACACCCAGTTCCTGGGCGAGAGCCACTTCGAGCGCACGACCTGGTACAGCCTCGCCGACTTCACGACCATCTTCGCCAACGAGCTGTCGCTCAATGAAGCCAGCTTCCACCGCGCGCTCATCCTCGACGACGCCAACGTGCGCGGCCGGGTCACGATGACCGACGCCGAGCTGCTGGGCGACGCGACGATCTCCTTCTACGGCGCCGAGCTGAACGCCTTCGAGATCGATCGCGACCAGGTCGTCGCCGAAGACGGCTGGGGCTGGCTGTGGCAGGCCGGCGAGTCTCACCGGCTGTTCTACAAGCAGTGCGCTGACGGCAAGCTGCCACCCGACGCGCCACAGATCGTGCGCCTGCGCCGCAACCGCTCCCTGCCCGACGATGCCCTGGAAGAGGCCTGCGCCGATCGCCTGACCGACGAGCTGGTGGCGCTCAAGCAGACCTTCGGCGATCGCGCCATGACGGCGGACGAAGACTGGGCCTACTGGTGGCTGAAGCACACCGAACTCGACAGCGCCCGCCGCTTCGGCGGTGCGATGGGCGTCGCGAGCTGGCTCTTGGCCTGGCCGCTCTTCGAGATCGCCTTCGGCTGGGGCGTGAACCTGGGCAACCTCGGGTGGACGGTGCTCTTCGTCTGCGCCGTCTTCGTCTGGATCTACCAGATCTTCTGCCCCGACAGCGTGATGGCCTACAACGGCGACGACGTCAAGGTCCGTGACATCGGCTTCTGGGGGCTCTACTACATCTCCCTGCAGAGCCTGGGCGCGTTCAACACGGGCTGGGACTTCGGGGAAGACGATGGCCGGTTGCAGTACCTGAACACGCTCGAGACCTTCATCGGCGTCATCATCCTGACCTTCTTCGTCGGTGCCTACACCCGGATGATCCTCGCCTGAGCAGCCGGCGCGGCGTGCCGTGCCCCTGCGCTGCGGACACACGAAGGCCGGGCCCCAGGAGGGGTCCGGCCTTGTCGTCGAGCGGAGCGGGCCTACTCGCTCTCTTCGTAGGACTCCATGTTGCCGTCGTTGGACTTCTTCATGGCCTTGCCGCTCTTCTCTTCGTCGGGCGGTGGGTTGTCACCACCCTCACGGGGCGCTTGACCGCCACCGGCCGCGCGGGCCGCGAACTCTTCGCAGGTCTGCAGGGCGTCGCCCTCCAGGCCGGTGCAGTCCTTGGCTTCGCGGGCCTCCATGGGGGCGGCGCCCTCCCGACCCTTCTCGCACATGTCCTTGGCGTCGCCCTCGAGCGTCGAGCAGTCGCCCCGTTCGCCACCGGAGATGGCGGCCGGGGGAGGCGTGTCGGGGTCGTTGGCCCCCTTCTCGCACATGCGCTTCTGCTTGCCCTTCAGCTCGGAGCAGTCGGGCCGGTCGGCGCCAGGGGAGTCGTCGGCGAGGGCGGCCACCGAGAGGCCGCCGAGGAGGGCGAAGGTTGCGAGCAGCGTCTTCATGTCGTCTCCAGCACGGGGGATTGGCGCAGCATACTCACGTGACCGGACACCACACAACCGACAGACCTTCCCCACGGTGTCAGCGACGTTGCAGGAAGATCGGGCACCGACTGCGTGTCGCCAGCGCGGCAGCCCTCGACGCCGGAGCCTCGGCTGGGTAGACCCCGCCATCGCGCACCCGGCACCACCCGCGCGCCTGCACCGGAATCCGGAGATCGACGCCCATGTTCGTCGCGCCAGCGTTTGCCCTCGCCCTCATCGCCACCCCAGCCCACGCCGGAAAGTGCGACGCCCTCGTCAAGAAGGCCGACCGCCTGTCCGCCGACGGACTGCCCGGCGCCTTCGACGCCGTCATCGCCTGCGACGCCGACGAAGCGCATGCCGCCTTCCCGCGCTTCATGACACGGGCCAACGACAGCGAAGCGCTCGTCGCCCTGTCGCTGACCGCCATCGACGGCCAGGTGTGGAACCCCGTGTGGGTGATGCCCGGCAAGATCAGCGACTACTCCGTGCGGGACGTGGTCGCCGGACAGGTCGGCGAAGCCTGCACGACGCACCCCTCGGTCGTGCTGTTCCTGGAGGGGGCCTACGGCGCGCTGCGCGGCCTCGACTTCCAGCAGTGGGACGACGCCTTCATCGCCTGCAACGCGGCGGACCTGGAGTCGTGGCTGGACGAGCGCATCAGCCAGCCGCCCTCCGGCAGCTACGACGAGAAGTACGACCAGCTCATGTCGATCTTCGTCGAGAAGCGGGGACGCGACGGGCTCGATGCGCTCCGGACGGCGGCCATCGCCGCCGCCGAAGGCGGCCCCTTCGACTCCATCCTCATGAAGATGGACGAGGCCGTCGCCCCCTCGCTCGGGGCCGAGCTGGCACCCGACGACAAGGCCGCCCTCGAAGCCGCGCTCGTCGACATCGCTCAACAGGTCGGGCCCGAACAGGCCCGCGCCGTGGCCGAGCGCCTCGTGGCCGCGGGCGCCGAGGACCAGGCGGCGAAGCTGCTCCCGGCGGTGTTTCCCGACCGCAACGACGGCGGCAACTTCACCTGGGGCGGCGTCAGCATCGAGCTCGGCGAGTGCAAGGGGGTCAAGACGGCCATCTTCCATGTCGCAGAGATCACCGAGCCCGGCAAGCGCTGGATCGTCAACGACGAGGTGGTGGAGCCGCTGCGAAGCGTCAAGCCACGCTTGAAGAAGTGCACGCCCGAGCCGGGGCACTGGGAGGTGATCACCACGCCCGAGCCCGTCGAGCGGGGCGGCGTCGACCCCTGGGCTCGCAAGCTCGCCGGTCAGTGGATGACCCAGGGCTACGAAGTCGAGATCCGCAACGAGGCCGGCATCACCCTGCCGTGATCAGGACGCCGGCTGGGACACCCGCCAGCGCGCTCCAGCCGGCGCGGCGACCGTGTGCTGGCGCTTCAGCGCTGCCCGCGACCGCGACGGACCCGGCCGAGCAAGGAGCGCACCGCGTCCCGGCGGCCCGCCCGGGAGGGGTGGGAGATGCGCGAGGTCTCGCCCAGCTCGTGGAGGAGCTGGCGCGCTGCGTCGAGGCGGCCGTCGAGCAGCAGCGCCTCTCGGAGGTGCCGGACGCTGCTGTCCACGCGACCGTCGGCGACGGCGATGCGGGCCAGCTCCAGGTGGACGCGGGCCCGCTCGGCGGGGTCCGTGGCCTCCATCAGGACGCGCTGGAGCTGCTCGGAGCGCCCACGGCGCGCGGCTTCGCTGGTGGAGTCGGGCATGTTCTCTCCCGCGTGCACTGGACCGCGTCCCGACCTTAGCCCGACCCGGCGCGGGCGTTCGCTTGCGCGGTCTCAGCGCCGTCTCAGCAGTCGTCCGTAGAGCCGCTCGTAGGCGTCGACCATCACGTCGACGGAGAAGCGCGCCGCACGCCGAGGTCCCGCGGCGGAGAGGCGCCGGTAGAGCGCGGGGTCCGCGTCGAGCCTGCGGAGCGCTGTCGCGATGGCGGCGGGATCGTCTGGCGGGACGCGGAGCGCCGCGTCACCCACGACCTCGTCCAGCCCCTCGATGGCGGTGGCGATGACCGGCACGCCAGCGGCCATGGCCTCGACGGCGACCAGCCCGAAGCCCTCCCAGCGGCTGGGGACGACCACGACATCGGCCCTCGACAGCGCCGGCCGGACGTCGGCCCGCCAGCCCAGCAGCCGCGCGCCCGCACGCTGCAGCGCCATGCTCTCCTCCCCCTCGCCCAGGAGCTGCAGCGACACCCCCGGCATCCCGGCAACCGCCGTGGCCAGCACGTCGAAGCCCTTCTGGCGCGTGAGCCGGCCCACCCCCAGCACGACCCGCACCGCTCGCGGCTGCGGCGCTCGTGGCGACAACGCCGAGAGGTCGACGCCGTTGTGGATGATCTCGATCTTGTCCCGAGGCACGCCCGCGGTGACCAGGCGCTCCGCGGCGGCCGAGCTCACACCGACGACGGCGTCGGAGAGCGGGTGCATGGCGACGGACAGGCGCTGTCGCCACGGCGCCTCGGCCACGGTGTTGTGCTCGGTGCTGACGACGACGGGCACGCGCGCCAGCGCCGCTCCGAGCCTTCCCCAGGTGTCGCCCGCCCACAGGTGGGTATGGACCACGTCGAAGCGGCGCGCCAACCGGGACAGGCGCAGCACCGCCGCGACGCCCGGCCGCCCCCGCTCACGGTCCAGGTCGAGCAGCGGGACACCCCGCGCGGCGAACCCCGCGCGCAAGGGTCCCGTGCGGTGCAGCGGTGCCACGGCGTGGCCACCGCCCGAGGCGCGGGATGCGAGCTCCAGCACCATGCGCTCGGCGCCACCGCCGGCGAGGTCACAGATGACGTGCAGGACCCGGGTCACGCCCCGAGCATGGCACGGCCCTGCGCCTGTTGCGCGGCGCCCCTCCCGGTCCCCGCTCCCAGCCGATCGCGGTCGTGTGGCCTGGCACGCGACTTGCTGGTTAGGGGCCTGCCGGTGACGGTCCGCGCTGTCGACTCCGCCCACCTGCCGCCCCTCCTCACTCGCCGCTCCCCCCCGCTGCTGCTCTCCGCCGCCCGTCCCCGGAGTCATCGACATGGCCCGTTCCCTCACCGTCAAGCACGAAGAAGCCCCCGGCACCTCGCCCCTCTTCACCGCATTCCTGTTGCTCGCCTTCGGGTGGCTGGCGGTCAGCGGGCTCGTCGCCATGGCCGACGACAGTCCGGCGGTGCAGTCCAGCGGTATCTACAGCGAGTAGAACCGACTCCACGATGGACAGATAGAGGGCATCACGCTCCCGCCTTGCCGGCGGCCTTCGCCGTGCCCATCCTGAGGTCCTCGCACCCGAGGACCGACCGTGGGTCGCTTCGACGCCTTCTCGACCATCCTGCGGCTGGCCCTGGACAGCCTGGGCATCCAGCCCCAGCCGTGGATGGGGGTCGCGGCGTTGTCGGTGGGCACCATCCTCATCCTGCCGGCCTTGATCCGCAACGCCCGCACCGATCGGGCTCGCAAGCTGCTGATCGGGCTGCTCGACCTGGACGCCGACGCCCGTGAGGCACGCGTTCGCAAGCTGCTCGGCCTCGTCGAGGGGAACCCCCACGGCCTGGTGAGCGTCGCCGACCGGGCGCTGGACCGCGGGCACCGCGCCGTCGCGCTCCGCGCCTACGAGCAACTCCGGCGCACGCCGGGTGCACCACGCGCCGACGTGATGCGCCTCGACGAGAAGCTCTTCGGTCCCCCACCCCGGCACGCCGAAGCCGAGGCCGCTGCGATCGAGCGGCTGATCGAGGCCGGCGCGCTGCTCCGTGCCACCGAGCGCCTGCGTCGAGCCCGCGCATGGTTCCCAGCGGATGCGTCGTTGCAAGCCCTGCAGCGGCGCCTCGACGCCACGCCCTCCGGCCCCCGCGGCGGTTGATCGCGTGGCGCCACGCGCCAGCCTTGATAGGCAACAGGGCCCACTGAATGAACCTTCATTCAGTGCCCGGCATCCTGAGCCCCGTACACGGCGCCCAGGCCCTGCCTCGCACTCCCCTCCCCGCCGGCGCCGCCGGCACCTCGTCCGCTCACTCCGGGCGAGTCACTCGACACCATCGGAGACTCCATGGCCAACCCGATCAAGAAGGTCGCCGTCCTCGGCGCCGGTGTGATGGGCCAGGGCATCGCCGCGCACCTCGCAAACGCTGGCGTGCCCTCCGTGCTGTTCGACATCGTGCCCCGGGATCTCCCCGAGGGAGCACCGCGCAGCAAGCTGGCCATCGACGGCATCAAGAACGCCACGAAGCTCAAGCCTGCGGCCTTCTACAAGCCGGCGCTGGCCGACATGATCACGCCCGCCAACTACGACGATGACGGCGCGCTGCTCGCCGACTGCGACCTGATCATCGAAGCGGTGGTCGAGAGCATCAAGATCAAGAACATCGTGTTCGACTGGGTCGAGAAGAACCGCCATCCCGACAGCATCGTCGCCACCAACACCTCGGGCCTCAGCCTGCAGGCCATGGGCGCCGAGATGTCCGAGGAGATGCGCAAGCACTTCCTGGTGATGCACTTCTTCAACCCCGTCCGCTACATGCGGCTGCTCGAGCTGGTCATCGGCGAAGACACCCCGCCCGATGTCGCCGACGCCGTCGCGGACTTCGGCCGCGCGGTCCTCGGCAAGGGCGTCGTGTTCGGCAAGGACACGCCCAACTTCGTCGCCAACCGCATCGGCACCTTCGGCATGGTCAGCGTCTTCCACCACATGGCCACCTTCGGCCTGGGCATCGAAGCCGTCGACGCCGTCTTCGGGCCGGCCATGGGGCGTCCGAAGTCCGCGGTCTTCCGGACCGCTGACCTGGTCGGCAACGACACCCTGGCCCACGTGCTCGAGACCGTGCACGCCGGCTGCCCCGACGACGAGATGCGCGAGCGCTTCGTCGTCCCCGCCTGGCTGCAGCGCATGGTCGACGAGGGTGCCACGGGCAACAAGGCCGGCCATGGCTTCTACAAGAAGACCAAGGACGACAAGGGCAAGCGGCTGATCCTGGCCCGCAACCTGGAGACCGGCGAGTACGCGCCCGCGGGCAAGCCCCGCTACGACAGCCTCGGCAAGGCCCGCGGTCAGGAGTCCGCCAAGGGCAAGGTCCGGACCGTGCTCAAGGGCGACGACGACGCCGCGAAGTTCGCCTGGGCGGTGACCGCCGACACGCTGATCTACAGCGCCAACCGCATCCCCGAGATCGCCGACGACATCGTCAACATCGATCGCTCGATGCGGTGGGGCTTCGCCTGGGACATGGGACCCTTCGAGACCTGGGACGCCGTCGGCGTCGCCGACAGCGTCGCGCGCATGAAGGCCGACGGCCTGACCGTGCCCGCCTGGGTCGAGCAGATGCTGGAGAGCGGCCGCGACAGCTTCTACGCCCGGGACGCGCAGGGTCGCATGACCTACTGGGATGCGCTCTCCGGCACCGCGAAGCTCGTGCCCATGAGCGACTCCTGGCTCATCCTCAAGGATCTGAAGAGCCAGGACAAGGTGCTCGCCAAGAACCCCTCCGCCGAGCTCTACGACCTCGGTGACGGCGTGCTGGGCCTGTCCTTCCGCAGCAAGATGAACGCCCTGGACGAAGACATCATCAAGCTCTACGTCCAGGCGCTCGACGACCTGGACGCGGGCAAGTGGGAAGCCCTCGTCGTCGGCAACCAGGGTGGCACCGCCTTCTCGGCGGGCGCCAACATCATGATGGTGGCGATGGCTGCCATGCAGGGCAACTGGGACGACCTGTCGACGATGATCGAGACGTTGCAGACCACCCTGCAGCGCGCCAAGTACAGCATGCGGCCCGTCGTGACCGCGCCGTGGGGGCTCACCCTCGGCGGCGGCGCAGAAGTCGCGATGCAGTCGGCCCACACGCAGGCCGCCGGCGAGCTGTACATGGGCCTCGTCGAGGTGGGTGTCGGCCTGATCCCCGCCGGCGGTGGCTGCAAGGAGATGCTCACCCGCTACCTGGGCGACATCCCCGAGGGCACCGACTACGACCCCAACGCCTTCGTCCAGGCGGCGTACAAGAACATCGCCCTGGCCAAGGTCGCCACCAGCGCCGAAGAAGCCCGCGCCATCGGCTACCTGCGCCCGTCGGATCGCCTGACTCTGGACCCCGACCAGCTCATCTTCGACGCCAAGCAGGCGGCGCTGGGGCTGGTCCAGGCCGGCTACAAGCCGCCGCGCAAGCGTCGCTTCAAGCTGCCGGGCGCCAGCGGCCGCGCCGCCATCGAGCTGTTCCTCTACCAGATGCACGAGGGCGGCTACGCCACCGACCACGACGTCACCGTGGGCAAGCGCCTCGCCTACGTGATGACGGGCGGGGACGTGCCGGCCAACACCTGGTTCGACGAAGACCAGATCCTCGAGCTCGAGCGCGAAGCCTTCCTGGGCCTCTGCGGCGAGCAGAAGACCATCGCCCGCATCCAGCACATGCTGATGAAGGGCAAGCCCCTCCGGAACTGAGCACCCTTCCCGCTCATCCACACATCCAAGGGAGAAGCCGATGTCAGGCAAGAACCCCCGTGACGTGGTCATCGTCGCCGCCGTGCGGACCCCCGTCACCAAGGCCAAGAAGGGTGCGCTGAAGGACACCCGCCCCGACGACCTGCTCACCATCGCGCTGAAGGGCGCGCTGGCCAAGGTCCCCAACCTGCCCACCGACCAGATCGGGGACGTGGTCATCGGGACCGCCATGCCCGAGGGCGAGCAGGGCATGAACGTCGGCCGCATCGCGGCCCTCGCCGCGGGCCTGCCCGAACACGTCCCCGCCATGACCATCAACCGCTTCTGCAGCTCCGGCCTGCAGAGCCTCGCCCAGGCGGCCGCCTCGATCCAGTCGGGCTGGTACGACATCGCCCTGACGGGCGGCGTCGAGTCCATGTCGCAGATCCCCATGGGTGGCGACCGTCCCTCGCCGAACCCGACCCTGATGGCCGAGCACCCCGAGATCTACACGCCCATGGGCACGACCTCGGAGAACGTCGCCCAGCGCTTCGGGATCACCCGGCAGATGCAGGACGAGTTCGCCGCCCGGAGCCAGCAGCGGGCCGCCGCGGCCATCGCTGAGGGCAAGTTCAAGGACGAGATCGTGCCGGTGCCGACCCGAGTGTTCATGGGCGGCAAGTGGACTGATGTCACCGTCGACACCGACGATGGCGTCCGCGAAGGCACCACCGCCGAGACACTCGCCAAGCTGCGCCCGGCCTTCTCGGTCAAGGGCACCAGCACCGCCGGCAACAGCTCGCAGGTCAGCGACGGCGCCGCTGCGACCGTCATCATGGCCCGCGAGAAGGCCGAGGAGCTGGGCCTGCCGGTCCTCGGCGTGCTCCGCAGCTTCCAGGTCGTGGGCGTGCCGCCGGACATCATGGGTGTCGGACCCAAGTACGCCATCCCCAAGGCCGTCGAAGCCGCCGGGCTGTCGCTCTCCGACATCGGGCTGTTCGAGATCAACGAAGCCTTCGCCAGCCAGTCGGTGTACTGCGTCAACGAGCTCGGCATCGACCCCGAGACCGTCAACGTCAACGGCGGTGCCATCGCGCTCGGCCACCCGCTGGGCTGCACCGGCGCCAAGCTCACCGCCACCCTGCTGCACGAGATGCAGCGCCGCGGCACCCGCTACGGCATCGTCAGCATGTGCATCGGCGGCGGCATGGGCGCGGCGGCCGTCTTCGAGAACGAAGCGGCGGCCTGAGCGAAGCGAGGGTCCGAGCGCAGCGAGGACCGGAGCAAAGCGAAGGGCGCCGCGAGTGAGCGAAGACCAAAGACACTGCGAGAACGAAGCGGCGGTCTGAGCGAAGCGAGGGTCCGAGCGAAGCGAGGGTCCGAGCGCAGCGAGGACCGGAGCAAAGCGAAGGGCGCCGCGAGTGAGCGAAGACCAAAGACACTGCGAGAACGAAGCGGCGGTCTGAGCGAAGCGAGGGTCCGAGCGCAGCGAGGGTCCGAGCGCAGCGAGGACCGGAGCAAAGCGAAGGGCGCCGCGAGTGA
>CAZRFD010000007.1:18415-112007 GCA_964599085.1 uncultured Enterobacterales bacterium
CGAGCGCAGCGAGGGTCCGAGCGCAGCGAGGACCGGAGCAAAGCGAAGGGCGCCGATCCCAGCCCTCGACCAGGGGCGACTGTCATCTCTACGGAGGAGAGAGTCGCCCCTGCGCTGCGTAGACGGCGACCGCGACGACCTCGCGCAGGCTGCCGCGGATCCGCACCCACGGCCGCGGCCGGCTACCCGCACCATCGACGACCGGCAGGTAGCGGGCGAAGACACGCCGGGCCCGGAAGATGTGGTAGCTGTCGCTGACGACGACGACACGCTGCACGGCGACGCCCTCCTCGGCCAGCAAGGCGGCGGCAAAGCGGGCGTTCTCCTCGGTGGAGGTGGAGCGCTCCTCCAGCAGCAGCGCGGTCGCGGGGACGCCGAGCTGCGCGGCGATCTCGGCGGCGGCCTGCGCTTCCGAGGGTGGGTAGGTGCCGATGCCGCCGGTCAGGACGATCCGCGGCGCCACGCCCTTACGCCACAGCTCGACCGCCCGGCGCGTGCGGCGGGCCAGCGCCGGCGACGCGCGACCGTCGGGATCGACCCGGCAGCCGGCGACGATGATGGCGTCGTAGCCGGCACCGGGAAGCGGCTGCTCCCCGAGCTGGTCGAGGAGGGCGGCCAGCAGGATCCAGGACAGCAGCGAGGTGGTCAGCACGAGGCGGCAGAGACGGGCCATGGCCCGCGACGAAGCAAGGACCGGGCCATCACTGCTTGTACCGGGGCTCCGGGTAGCGGCGCTCCGGATCGACGAGCTCGGTGTAGGGGCTCTCCCACAGGTCCTCGAACACGCCGTCGAGGCGTCGGGCGAAGGCGTCCCCGTGGACGATGAGCCCGAGGTTGCGGCTCTTGTTGAAGTAGTCGCCACCCCAGTTCCCGGTGCCCACCCACGCGGCCTGCCCGTCGACGGTCATGAACTTGCTGTGCGTGACGCGGGCGTAGGGGATGAAGCCCGAGGAGTGCTCGGGGATCGTCGCGAGCTTGATCGAGAAGTTGGCGACCCGCTGCAGCTCCTGCAGCGTGCCGATCTGGGACCGCCGGGTGCTCCAGTGCGACAGGAGCAACTCGACCTGCACGCCGCGTGCCGCGGCCCGCCGCAGGGCCTGGTCGAGCGTCACGAAGGCGCCACCGCCCCACTGCTTCGTGGTGTAGGACAGGAGCTGCACGCGGACCCGTCGCTGGGCCCCGTCGATCAGACCCACCAGGGCCGGCAGATCCCAGGTGCCCTCGTCGGGGAGGAGGCCCTGGGGGCTGGCGACGGGCTGGACCGTGCAGCGTTCTCCCTCGAATACGACCTCGAAGGGGGTGTCCGGCTCGTCGCGGGGGGTGATGACCTCCCCTCCCCCCGCCAGGATCCAGTCGGCGGTGAAGATGTGCTCGAACACGTCAACCACGCCGGGGTGCTCGATCTCCACCCCCAGCTCCTGGACGTGTTCGAGGCTGCGCCAGTCGAAGTTGTGGCTGCCGAGCAGCACCTTGCGATCGTCGACGACGATGTACTTGGCGTGCAGCACACCGCCCGTGCGGCTGTCGAGGTCCAGCAGGCGCACCGTGATCCCGTCGCGGCTGTCGAGGCGATCGAGGACCTGGGGATAGATGTCGTGGAACTTCCGGTCGGCGAGGAAGCGCACGACCACCCCACGGCTCGCCGCGGCCTCCAGCGCCAGCACGACGGGCTGCAGCCGGCTGCCCGGGGCGTCGCTGGCGTAGAAGAAGGCGAGGTCGAGGCTGCGCTCGGCGCCGGTGACAACGTCCAGCCACACCTGGGCGGCCTCTGGCAGGTCGGCGTGGTCCAGCGTCGTCTCGACCGGCGCGGTCTCGTACAGCGACAGCCGGTGCTGAGGCGCGCATCCGAGCAATGCGAGGAGCAGCAGAGACGCCATCGGCAGGACCTCGAGGGGAGCATGGGCCCGACACGCAGCGGGTCGTGGCCCCGCCCCCTAACCGCCACCGGATGAAAGCTCCCAAGCGACGCTGTCGCCCACCCGCTCCCCGGGGCCAAGGACGGCCTGGATGGCGGCTTCAGCGGCATCGGGCTCCGGGGCCCGGTCGCGGTGCAGCACCACGAAGCGGTAGCCCCAGCCCCGCAGCCGGGCCAGCTCGGCAGCGACCCGCGCAGGATCGGTCAGAGGACCGGCGACCCGGCGATCCGTCCGCTGCTCGGGCGGCAGCGTGCTGGCGAGGCCGGTCGCTTCCTGCCAGCCGGCCACGAGGTCGCTCCGCGCGAGGACCGCATCGCCCCCCTCGTAGCTCTCGCTGCGCGGCAGGCCATGGCGGATCTGCCAGCGATCGTAGCTGCGCGCCGGCTCGGTCGAGAACATGCGCCGACCGTTGTCGAAGGGAAGCTGCACGACGCCGCGGGGTGCATCGTCGGCGACCCGGGCGGCCAGCTCCAAGAGCAGCGGGGGGGTGTCGTCGGTGATGCGGTGGCGCGGCCAGGCCGTGGGCCCCAGCAGCAGCCCGTCCGCGATGACGACGGCGACCGCAACCCGCCGCCAGCGGGGCGAGAGCCCTGCGGCCCCGATCGCAGCGGCCGCTGCGAGGAAGGGGATGGCCGCCCCCACCGCCCGGTACCAGTGCGACACCGCCAGCAGGTCCGGGTCGAGCCGCTGGAGCCAGCCGGCCGGGCCGAGCAGCCCCACGGGACTCCCGGCGACGGTGGGCCAGGGGCCCAGCGCCAGCAGCAGCGGCAGCGCGGCGATGGCCAGGAGCGCACCGACGCGGGAGGGCCGCCGCCACAGCCCGAGCGCTACAAGCGCGAGCACGGCAAGCGAGAGGTAGGCCGCCTTCGACGGCGCGTCGGCGTCGAGGCGCGGCAGGACGAGGTTCAGCAGGTCCGTTCCGAGGATGGGCAGGTGCGCCCAGTCCGGCCGTGGCGGCGGCGGAGAGGGGGCCACGGCGTACACGAAGCGGTGCGCCCACAGGCCACGCTGCTCGAGGAAAGCAAGAAAGGACGGCAGGGTCATGGCCAGGCCCAGCCCCCCCTGGCCGAGCAGGCCCGGCAGGCGCAGCGCCCCACCGCGCCGCACGGCCCAGACGACCAGCGGCAGCTCCACCATCAAGCCGAACAGCGCCTGGTACCAGCCCGATAGCCCGACCGCGCCGAGGCAGAGCCCGGCACCCAGCGCCGCCGCCAGGCGACCCGTGCGGCCGAAGCGGAGCAGCAGCGCGGTGTGCAGTGCCAGCCAGCCCACGCCCCAGCTCTCGGTGATGCCGAAGTCGAGGACCCCGGCAAGGAAGGGACTGCAGGCACCCGCGGCCACGGCGACCGGCGCGCCCTCCCCCGCTCCCAGCTCGACCGCCAGCGCCCACGCCCCCACCCCGGAGAGCGCAACCAGGAGGAGGGCGGCGATGTTCCAGCCGAGCACGGGATCGAACATCGCGCCTGGCAGGTAGAAGACGAGGTTGGCCGGGTCCATGACCGGCAGGGGCTCGCCGACCGGGAGGTTGGCCCAGGGCCCGCTGTGGCCGGACAGCTCGGCGACCGCGCGCCACCACATCCAGCGGTGGTTGTCGGCTTCCCCGAGCGGGTGGCCGAGCGCATCCCGCCAGGGCACGGCACCGGTCCAGGTCGCCAGGAGCGCGCAGCAGAGCGCGAGGGCCGCCGCGCGCAGCCCGGCGCGATCGCCGGCCACGGCCCAATCGGCTTGCACAAGCGTCCCCGCCGTGCTCTCTTGAAGACTCGCCTGGTTGCGCTCGGGCGTCACCGGGTTCCGTGGCGGCACAGCGCCCGGGATAGGGGCCAGCGGCCAAGAGGGAAGCTACGCGATGACGAGGGCGGTGGACAGCCACAGCACGGCGGTGCCTGCGCGCGAGACGGTGCTCATCGTCGACGACGGTGAGCTGCCCGCGGCGCGCATGAAGGCCGAGCTGAAGGACGACTCCCGTCAGGTGCTCGTCGCCCACAGCGCCCGCGAAGCCCTCTCGCTGCTGCCCGAGCTCACGCCCGACCTGGTCCTGGCCAGCCTGGACCTGCCGGATCTGCCGGGGCTTCGCCTCCTCGATGTCCTGCGCGAGCGGGCACCGGGCGTCCCGGTCCTGGCGACGGTCGACAGCCCCGACATGGACCTCGCCGTCCAGGCGGTGCGGCGCGGTGCCCAGGACGTCCTGGCGCGCCCCATCAACCGCCACCGCCTCGCAGAAGCCGTCCACGGCGCGCTGGCCGACGCGCGCGGCAACCGCGAGCTGGCGCGCGCCCGTGAACAGGTCCGCGACCGCCACGGCTTCGGCCACATGCTCACCCAGAGCCCCCGCATGCTGCGGGTCTTCGACCAGATCCGAGCGGTGGCCACGACCGACGCCACGGTGCTGATCCGCGGCCAGACCGGCACCGGCAAGGAGCTCGTGAGCCGCGCCATCCATGAGCGCAGCCGCCGCCGCGACAAGCCCTTCATCAGCGTCAACTGCGGCGCCTTCACCGAGTCCCTCCTGGAGAGCGAACTCTTCGGACACGAGAAGGGCAGCTTCACGGGGGCGGCCGGCCGCCGGCGCGGCGTCTTCGAGATGGCCGACGGCGGGACCCTCTTCCTCGACGAGCTGGGCGAGACCACGCTCAACGTGCAGGTCAACCTGCTGCGCGTGCTCGAGGAGATGCGCTTCCGCCGGGTCGGCGGCCACGAGATGGTCAAGGTCGACGTCCGCATCATCGCGGCCACCAACGTCGACCTCGAGACCGCGGTGGCCGAGGGGCGCTTCCGGCAGGATCTGTTCTACCGGCTCAACGTCTTCCCCTTGTTCCTCCCGCCGCTGCAGGAGCGCCCCGAGGACATCCCGCTGCTCACGCGCCACTTCCTCGAAGACGCCGCCGACGAGTACGGCCTGGAACCCCCCACCCTGGCGCCGGACGCCATGCAGGCCATCCTGCACTACGCCTGGCCGGGCAACGTCCGCCAGCTCCGCTCCCTGTGCGAACGCTGGGTGATCGTGGCCGCCGGACGCCAGGTCACCGCCGACATGCTGCCGCCCGACATGCTGGGCAGCAAGGTGGTCGAGGGCCCCACGATGCTGCCGGTCGACGACAGCCTCCCGATGAAGGTCGCGACCGAACGCGCCGTGGCCCAGGTGGAACGCACCTACCTGCAGCGCCTGCTGGAACGCAACGCCGGCCACCTCGGCAAGACCGCGGACGCCGCGAAGATCACGCGCCGCACCCTGTACACCAAGATGAAGCTCTACGGCCTGGACGCGGCGGACTACCGCAGTCGCTGACCCGCCGTGGCGCGGCCTGCAGCGAACAGGGTCACGGCTCGGGCTCCGGCAGCCGCGAGGGCGGCCCGTCCGTGCGCTACGCTGCGCCTCGCTCCGGCCGCCTGCGCACGGCTCCGTCCGCCCCTCGCGCGAGACCCCGATGACCTCACTCCTCGTCGCCCTGCTGCTCGCGGGCTGTGACACGACCACGCCCCCCGCCACCCGCACGCCGCTGGTGCTCGACGCCACGCCGCCCGTGGCGGGCATGGCCCAGGGTGTGCTCGACCTGCCGGTGGGTGCGCCGCTGGGCGGGTTCAGCAGCCGCTGCAACTACCTCGGGGGGTCCAGCCGGGTCGACGAGCGTCAGACCCCCTACAACGTCGGCTTCGTGCCCAGCACCGGTGTCCACACGCCGGCCGAGGCCCAGGTGCTCTGGCTGGAGGCCGGCGGCCAGGCGCTGCTGCTGGCGCGGATCGACGCCATCTACAGCTACGACGGCTTCGTCGACGAGCTGGAGGCCCGGCTGACCGCCGACACTGGCGTCGACATGCACGGCCGGGTCGTCGTCGCGACCAGCCACAGCCACCACGCCGTCGCCGACTACACCAAGCAGGAGGGCTTCTTCCTCGGCGGCGACCGCTACGATGAGGAGATCTTCCAGCGGATCGTCGGCGGGCTCGAAGACCTCGCCCTGCAGGCCTGGGACAGCCGCGTGGACGCGGCCATCGGCGTGGGCATGGCCACCGACTGGGATCCCGACGACCGCGTCTACCGGGACCGCCGCGGCGAGAACAACGAGCTGGGCTTCTTCGACGACATCCCCGACGGGTCCTACAAGGACCCGAACCTGTGGCTGCTGCGCGTGGACACCGCCGACGGCGAGCCGCTGGGCTTCTTCTACACCTTCGGCATGCACGGCACCTCGCTGTCCGAGGACAACCCCCTGCAGAGCAAGGACAGCGTCGGCGGCGTCAACGACGCCCTGCGTGAGCGCTTCGACACTCCCCTGGTGATCGGCCACCTCCAGGGCGGAGGCGGCGACGCATCCCCCGCCGGCAGCGACGATGGCTTCGCCCGCCTGGAGACCATCGGCGAGTACGGCGCCGACGCCATCGCCGACCTGTGGGCCGCGACGCCCACCTCCACCGCCCCGCTGACGCTGGAGTCCGTCAGCCGCGGCATCGACATGGACCGGGACGGCATCTCGGTGACCCGGCCCTACGGCACCCTGACCTACGCCCCCTACGACGACAGCCCCGAGTACTCGCCCGACAACCTCGTCTATGCCGACGACGGCACGCTGCTCACGCCCATCGACGAATTCAACGCCCCCTACGGCGCGGTGTTCTGCGGCTACGACGACCCGCTGCTGTCGTCGGGGACCATCGGCGCCGACGTCTTCCCCTACGACGGCTGCATGGACATCGAGCTGATCAGCAGCCTGGTCTTCGGCATCTTCCAGATGGACGTCGAGCAGATGGAGATGCCGCTGCCCCACACCACTCGGGCGTTGGCGACCGCGGTCCGGCTGGGCCCTGTTGACATCCTCGAGGCCGACGGCAGCGAGACCAGCGACGACGTGCTCCTGGGCTTCTTCCCGGGTGAGACGACCTCGCTGTACAGCGAGCAGTTCCGGCGCCGGACCCGGGCCGAGGTGGGCTTCGAGCACGTGCTCCCGGTAGGCTACGCCCAGGATCACGAGGGCTACCTGCTCATCCCCGAAGACTGGCTGGTCGGCGGCTACGAACCGAACATCACCTTCTGGGGGCCGCTCGGTGCCGAGCACATCATGGAGGGGGTCCTCGCCATGGCCGACGAGCGGCTCACCACCGACCTGCTCGAGCCCGACGACCCCCTCGGCCTGTACCCCTCGACCACCTACGACGACTGGGCACTCGGCAGCGTGCCCCCCGACCCCACGCCCGACGCGGGCACCTGGGTGGACGCCGCACCGGAGTCCCTGTGGACGCCGCTGCTCGACGCCGGCCTGTCCGTAGACGTGGCGCCGCCGGCCGAGGTGCGCCGGGTCCAGGACGTCGTCCAGATCGTCTGGAACGGGGGCGACCCGATGGTCGACTCTCCCCGCGTCGTGCTCGAACGTCAGGACGGGGATGCCTGGGTGCCGGTCCAGACGCGCAGCGGGCGAGCGGTGGGCTCGGACCTGACCGACGTGCTGCTGGCCTGGCAGCCCGACCCTCTGTACCCGGCCGACGCCGAGCAGACCCACACCTGGTGGGCCGCCTGGCAGCCGGTGAGCTGGGGCGGGGACGACCGCGCGGGCCTGCCCCTGGGCAGCTACCGGCTCCACGTCACCGGCCGGCGCGCGCTCGATGGCGGGTCCACCTGGCCGTGGCCCGCCGACAGCTACGAGCTGACCACCGATGCCTTCGAGGTGCTGCCCGCAGAGCTGACGGTCGTGGCCGGCGACGGCACGATCTCGGCCGCGGTCGAGGCCCCGGCCTGGGGTTGGCGGCTGGTCGACCTTGACGGCAGCAGCCACGGCGCCAACCCGCTCACCGAGCCCGAGCTGCAGTGGGAGCTGGCCGACGGCAGCACGCAGGACGCTGGCGTCGACGCCACGATCAGCGCCGGCTGGTCGGTGTTTGCTGCGACGGCACCCCCCGATGCGGTCGCCGCCATCGTGACCGACGCGTGGGGCAACACGGGGAGGATCGAGCTGTGAGCCGGTCGCCGCACAAGTTCATCGCCATCGCCGGGAACATGGGCGTCGGCAAGACCAGCATGGTGCAGTTCCTGCACAAGACCTACGGGTTCCAGCCGGTCTACGAGCCGTTCATGGACAACCCCTACCTCGACGACTTCTACAAGGACATGAAGACCTGGGGCTTCCACAGCCAGCTCTACTTCCTCACCCACAAGTTCCGGCTGCACATGCAGCTCCACGGCCGGACCACGACCATCGTCCAGGACCGCTCGATCTACGAAGACGCCGAGATCTTCTGCACGAACCTGTACCGCGGCCGCAAGATCAGCAAGCGCGACTACCAGACCTACATGGAGCTGTACCACACCATGCGAAAGGCCCTGCAGCCGCCGGATCTGATGATCTACCTGCGCTGCTCGGTCCGGGCGACGCGCAGACGGATCCGCCAGCGGGGGCGAGAGAGCGAACAGGACATCCCGGCGCGCTACATCCGCCGGCTCAACGACATGTACGACGAGTGGATCGAGCGCTACGACCTGTCCCCGGTGCTGGTCTGGAACAGCGACGACCACGACTACCTGACGGATCTGGTCGACCGCATCGAGTTCCAGCGGAGCATCGAGCAGTTCGTCGGGTGACGCCGCTCCGCGCGGTCAGCGGATCCAGACGATGCCCCGGCGCCCGTCGAGGGTCACGGTCTGGCCGTCGTGGAGCCGGCGCGTGGCGTCGCCGACGTTGACGACGGCGGGCAGGCCATACTCACGGGCCACAACGGCCCCGTGAGAGAGCATGCCGCCGAGCTCCATCACCAGCCCGGCGGCGTTGAGGAAGAGCGGGGTCCACGCCGGATCCGTCGCCCGCGTCACCAGCACGTCCCCCGGGCGCAGCCGGTGGGAGTCCTCGAGGCTGCGGACGATGCGCACCGGCCCCGTGACGACGCCGCTGGAGATCCCCATGCCCTGGAGCCGCTGCTGCGACGGCAGGTCGGCTTCAGCGGCGGCGTCTCCCACGATGAAGACGGGCGGCTCGTCGCCTTCGGCCCGCCGCTGCTGCTCGGCGAGCCAGGCGGCGCGTCGGCGGGCGATCAGCTCCTCGGCCCGCGGTCGGGTCAGCTCACCGTCGAAGAAGGCGCGCGCCTCCGCGGCCTCCAGGAAGCGCAGGGGCATGCCGGCGCTGTCTTCCAGCCACAGCCAGGCCCGCTTCCACTGCCAGGCGAGCTGGTCGAAGCTGAAGCGCTGCGCTTCGCGCAGCGCGAGGTAGCGACGTGCGAGGATCGTCACGGCTCGCGGGACGCCGTGCACGGCACGCAGCGCGGTCGCCGCGGCAGCGTGGGCGGCGTCAGCGGCCAGCGCCGGATCGGCGTGATCGGCGATGGCGGTCGCCAGGGCGACCACGCGCTCGGGATCTTCGCACCACCGCGGCGAGAACAGCTCCCACGCACCGTCGGCGCGGTGGCCGTACTCGGCGAGGAAGGCGTCGAGGGCCAGCTCGCCTCGGCCCAGCCGCCACAGCGCCCGGTTGGTCTGCACCGTGCGGCTGTCGGCCGGTGGGTTCAGGAGCAGCGCGACCCGGTCGCCGTGCCCCGATTGGCGCAGGGAGGCTTCGGCGAGCTGGTACCAGATGTTGGCGAAGAGCAGGCTGCAGATGTGGACCTTGACGTACTCCCGCGCGAGCGCCTCGCAGCGTCGGGTCCGCGCCAGCGCGTCGGCGCGCGTTCCGATGGGGGCGGACAGCTCGGCGACGGCGGCGTCGAGGCGGGGGAGCAGCGCGTCCCAGGCCTTCCAGTTCGTGAACAGGTTCCAGCGGAAGCGCTGCCAGCGGCGCTCGCGGAAGGTCTCGGAGAAGATGGACGCATAGACGCGGAAGTCGGGGGGATGGGCGTGGCTGCGCAGCCAGCCGCGCTCCTCGTCCTCCGGCAGCAGCTCGACCATGAAGCGGGGCGGCGGCTGTCCGGGGAGCTTGAAGGCGAGGTGGCGGAAGACCGTGACGTTGAAGTACGGCGCGAAGCGCACGAGCCGTGTGGGTGCTGCACCCCCGAGGTAGCGGCGGCTGGTGTCTGGATAGGCGATGAACCACTCGAGCAGCTCGCGCATCAGCGACCAGCCCAGCGGCGTCGCTGGCTGCGTCCAGCGCTCTCCGACGAAGCGCCGCGTCCACACGGTCGGCCCCGAGCGGCGGGTACCGCGGCCCGCTGTCACCGGCCGGGCCTGGAGCAGCCAGAACCGGCCCTGGGCGTCCCGGGCCCACTCGATGTCGACAGGCTCGCGCCGCCAGCTCTCGACCCGGAGCCCCAGGCGGCAGAGCTGCAGGACCGCGTCGGGCTCCAGACGGGGCCGATCGACCAGCTCGGCGGGGACCGGGCGCTCCGCCATCCCGCCCTCCGCGGCCCCCACCACCCACTGCCGGTCCTGCCGCGCCGGCACCGACTCGACCACCTGCAGCCGCACCCGCGCCAGGAGGCGCTGCAGGCGTGGCGGGGTCCTGCGGGGGCGACGGACCCGATGGAACTCCGGCACGACAAGCCCGGAGACGACCGCCTCTCCCTGTCCCCAGGCGGCTTCGATGGTCATCTCTCGCCACGACCCTGTCGCGGGGTCGATGGTGAACAGGACGCCGGCACAGCGCGGCTCGATCAAGGTCTGGATCACCACCCCCATGGGGGCGACCGCCCGCCGTCCCCGGAGTCCGGCGCGGCGATAGGCGCGGGCGCGGTGTCCCCAGGCGCTGGCCCAGCAGGCGACGACGGCGTCTTCGATAGCGTCGCCGGGCAGCACACCCAGCACCGTCCGGTACTGGCCGGCGAAGCTGGCGTCGGCGCCGTCTTCGTCCACGCCGGAGCTGCGGACCGCCAGCAGCGAGCCCAGCGTCGGAACGCGGCGTCGCAGCTCGGCCCGCAGGGCGGGCATGAGCGGGAGGCTGGTGAGTGTCTCCGAGAGGTCCTCTCCCGCCCGGGCCCTGTTGAGCAGGCCGTGGTGGCGCAGGTGGGCGGAGAGCGCCCGCGCGGGGATCACGAGGGCGGGGGGAACGGGCAGGCCCTGCTCGGCGAGCGACACCAGCTCCGCAGCCTTGCCGCCGACTCGGCGCCGCAGTCGCTGCGGGTCTTCGCCAGCCAGATCCTGGAGGGAGCGGAGCATCGGTCCGCCACCTATCGTCCGGCCCGCTGGGGCGCGCCACCGCGCCCGGCCCCGCCGCGCCGCTCGTCGCAGGTCCACCCCCAGCGGCGCCCGCGGGCAGCGGCCGAGGTTAAGCCCGAGCACCGAGGAGACCGCACCCCCAACGCGGCCCCTCCGGCTCCGGCGCTCCGGCGCCCGAGCATCTCGCACGACGCCTCCCTGCCACCCGCTCCGGAGCCCGGACATGAGCGCGACCGACGGCATCTTCAGCACGCCCCTCCCCCACAACGAGCCGGTACGGACCTACGCCCCGGGCTCCGCCGAGCGCGCGAGCCTCCAGGCCGAGCTGGACCGCCAGGCCGCCGAGGTGGTGGAGATCCCCTGCGTGGTCGGCGGTCAGCGGGTCTACACCGGCAACACGGTCGACGTCGTGATGCCCTGCGACCATGGCCACGTCCTGGCGAAGGCCCACATGGCCACACCCGATCTGGTCGCGAAGAGCCGAGACGCCGTCTGCGCCGCCCAGGCCGACTGGGCCGCGCTGCCCTGGCAGGAACGCGCGGCCGTGATGCTGCGCATGGCCGAGCTCCTCCGCGGTCCATGGCGCGACCGGGTCAACGCGGCGACCATGCTCGGTCAGTCCAAGACCAGCCACCAGGCCGAGATCGACAGCGCCTGCGAGATCATCGACTTCTGGAGGTTCAACAGCGCCTACGCCCGGCAGCTCCTCTCCGACCAGCCGGGCAGCGGCCCGGGGGTGTGGAACCGCGTCGATCACCGGCCGCTGGAGGGCTTCGTCTTCGCGGTCACGCCCTTCAACTTCACGAGCATCGCGCTCAACCTGCCGACGGCCCCCGTGCTGATGGGCAACGTCGCCATCTGGAAGCCGGCCACCACCCAGCTCCATGCCGCCTGGGTCGGCTACCAGCTCTTCGAGGAAGCGGGCCTGCCGCCCGGTGTCATCGACTTCCTCCCGGGCCGCGGCGCCACCGTCGGCGATCCGATCATGGACGATCCCCGGCTGGCCGGCCTGCACTTCACTGGCAGCACCGGGACCTTCCAGCACCTGTGGCGCACGGTGGCGAAGAACCTCGACCGCTACCGGACCTACCCGCGCATCGTCGGCGAGACCGGCGGCAAGGACTTCATCATCGCCCACGACAGCGCCGACGTCGACGCGCTGGCGGTGGCCATCGCCCGGGGCAGCTTCGAGTACCAGGGGCAGAAGTGCTCGGCAGCCAGCCGCATCTACATCCCCGACACTCTGTGGCCCGCCGTCCGGGACCGGGTCGTCGCCATCATGGGAGAGATGAAGCAGGGCGACGTGCGCGACTGGTCGACCTTCATCGGTGCGGTCATCGACGCCAAGGCCTTCGCCTCGCACAGCGACTACCTGCGGCTGGCGCACAGCACCGCCACCGTGATCGCGGGCGGCGAAGCCGACGACAGCACGGGCTTCTTCGTCCAGCCCACCCTCGTCCAGGTCGACGACCCCAAGCACCGCATGATGCAGGAAGAGATCTTTGGCCCGATCGTGACCGCCTGGGTGTACCCGGCCGACCGGTGGACCGACGCCCTGCAGACCGTGGACAGCACCAGCCCCTACGCCCTGACCGGCGCGGTCTTCGCCCGCGACCGCTACGCGATCCAGCAGGCACTCTCCGGCCTGCGCCACGCCGCTGGCAACTTCTACGTCAACGACAAGCCCACCGGCGCCGTCGTCGGCCAGCAGCCCTTCGGCGGTGGACGCGCCAGCGGCACCAACGACAAGGCCGGCAGCGTGCTCAACCTGCTGCGCTGGGTGTCGCCACGCACCATCAAGGAGACCTTCGCGCCGCCCCACGACTGGCGCTACCCCTTCCTGGGCGAGGCCTGAGCAACCGTCGGCTTGCACGACGCCGGTCCGTCGCCTCGCCGACGGCCCGATCCGGCCGGCAATCTCCCCACGGAGACGACGGATCGCACACAGCATGCGCGCGATTCGCTTGACAGCAGCCGTCCGCTGACTAAAGTGCAACACAGGAGCGGCGGAGGGATCCGTCCCCGCGGCTCCGACGAACCGGGTCGGCGCACCCATCCTCTCGCGGGCCTTCATGTGCTCGCAGGCGGCGGCCCTGTCCTGGCTCCGTTGCGGGTTCTCGAAGCCCGACGGACTGTCCCCTGCCTCATGGCGCGCGAACCGTGCGTTCGATCCTGTGTGCAGCGTCCGCTCCCACAAAACGAGCCCTTCCCGGGTGGCCCGTTCAGGGCACCCGTGTCGAGGAGGCCCCCGCAGATGAACGATGCAAGTCAGGCCTGACAACCCGCTGATCGTCCAGGGTGACGGCAAGGTCCTCGTGGAGACCAGCCACACCCGGTACGAGGAGGCACGTGACTTCCTTGGGCGCTTCGCCGAGCTCGAAGCCTCGCCCGAAATGCTCCACACCTACCGCATCAGCGCGCTGTCACTGTGGAACGCCGCCTGTGCCGGCATGACCACCGAAGAGATCACCACCGGCCTGCGGGACATGTCCAAGTTCTCCGTCCCCGGAGAGGTGCTCGACACCATCAAGGACACGATCGAGCGCTACGGCCTCGTCCGCATCGTGCCCCACCCCGACCAGCCCGAAGAGCTGCTGCGGCTCGAATTCGCTACGGGCTACGTGGCCAAGCTGGTCACCCGCGACCCCTCCCTGCGCGAGCTGCTCGTCGAAGACGGTCGCCGCTACTTCGCGGTCTCCCAGGGTCACCGGGGCATCTTCAAGCAACGGGCGCTTCAGGCGAACTGGCCGGTCGAAGACCTCGCCGGCTTCCGCCCCGGTGAACCGCTGAAGCTGTCCCTGCGCGACACCATGGTGGAGAGCGGCAAGGCGTTCGCTCCACGTGCCTACCAGCGGGAAGCCGCCAGCCGGTGGTGGCAGGACGGCAAGCCCTCCGGCGGCTGCGGCGTCGTCGTGCTGGCCTGCGGGGCGGGCAAGACCATCGTCGGCATGACCGCCATGGAGCTGGTGCAGACCAAGACGCTCATCCTGGCGACCAACCAGGCCGCCGTGAACCAGTGGATCCGCGAGATCCTCGACAAGACCACGCTGACCGAAGACCAGGTGGGCGCATACACGGGCGAGACCAAGCAGATCAAGCCGGTCACCGTCGCCACCTACCAGATCCTGACCTGGCGCCGGTCGCGGGACGCCGACTTCGAGCACCTCCACCTGTTCGAAGATGAAGACTGGGGCCTGCTGATCTACGACGAAGTCCACCTGCTTCCCGCACCGGTCTTCGGCGCGACGGCGGCGCTGCAGGGACGTCGACGCCTCGGTCTGACCGCGACCCTGGTCCGCGAAGACGGGCGCGAAGGCGACGTGTTCAGCCTCGTCGGCCCGAAGCGCTACGACCTGCCCTGGCAGCTCCTCGAACAGGGCGGCTTCATCGCCACCACGAGCTGCCACGAGGTCCGGGTCCCCTTCCGGCGGCGCGAAGCAGAACGCTACGAACGGGCCCGAGAGAACGACAAGTTCCGCCTTGCCAGCGCCAACCCCGCCAAGCTCGACGTGCTCGCCGACCTGCTGCGCAAGCACGAAGACGACAACGTGCTGGTCATCGGTACCTACGTCGACCAGCTCCACGAGATTGCCCGGCGCTTCAAGGCGCCCCTGATCACCGGCAAGACGCCGCACGACCGCCGCGAGGTCCTGTTCGAAGACTTCCGCACCGGGCGCAGCAAGCTGCTGGTCGTCAGCAAGGTGGCAAACTTCTCCATCGACCTGCCGGACGCCAACGTCGCCATCCAGGTGTCCGGCACCTTCGGTTCCCGGCAGGAGGAGGCCCAGCGGCTGGGCCGCATCCTCCGCCCCAAGGAGAAGCCCGCGGTGTTCTACACGGTCGTGACCGCCGACACCAAGGAACAGAAGTTCGCAATGAAGCGGCAGCTCTTCTTGACCGAGCAGGGCTACCGCTACCACATCGAGGAGCGGCAGGCCGGCTGAGCCCCTGCCCCACAGCGCGGCCCGGTGTTGTCACCGGCCCCGGCACGCGCCCCGGCGCATGCACTCCCAACAGAGGTGGACGATGTCCGAAGAGGCAGAGCGCGTTGAAGAAGCCCCCCGTCGGCGGCGCCGGCGCCGCAGGCGCAATCGGCGCTCGGCGGCCACAGAGGCCGCTCGCGCCAAGACCGAGTCACAGGATCCGAAGACCCGCTCCAGGACGTGGCGAGGCCGCAACCCCGACGACCCGGTCGTGACCCTGGCCCCCACCGGTCGCGCCGCGAAGTGGCAGCTCCCCACCCACCCCAACCGCGGCCCGGTCGCCAGCGCGTCGACACGCCGCCGGCGCATGTCCCGCCAGGAGCTCGACGAGCTGTCCGGCTACCTGGGGCGCATGCCCGAAGCCCTCGTCGCGAACCTGTACGGCGGGATGGGCGGCCAGCCCGGCCGGGTGTCTTCCAAGGACCGCATCATCCAGCTCACCGTCCGGGCCATCGCCCAGGGCAACCGCCTGGGCCTGCTGGTCAAGGGGCTGCACCAGCGGGACCGCCAGGCGCTGGCCATCCTGCTGCAGGTCGGGGGGTTGGCACAGGCCGAGGAATTCCACCAGGAGCTGATCCTCTCCCTGGGCGGCAACGACCGCGAGTGGAAGAAGGTCATGTCGACCCTGGGCGAGAAGGGCCTCGTCGCCGCCACGACCGAGCGCGACGGCGTGTTCTTCTACATCGTGCCCGCCCCCTTCGTGGAGCACATGGTCGAGCACCTCAGTGAAGACCTCGACCTCCCGGGCTTCGAACACGACGATGTCCGCGTCCAGGCCGACACCGAATTCTGCCCGCCCCTGGACTTCACCATCACGACGCTGGCCACCTACATCGACCAGCACCCGCCACGCCTCACCCAGCGCCAGGAGATCTTCAAGGTCCACAAGGACGAGATGGACAAGTTCTTCTCGCAGGTGTGGACCCCCGACAGCGAGCTGTTCAGCTTCCACATCGAATTCCTGATGATGCACGGCATGGTCGAGCTCAAGGGCGACCGACTGACCGTGAACCGCTCGGTGGTCGAGGAGTGGCTCAACCTGGACGCCGAAGACCAGCGTGACCTGATCATCGCGTCCCTCGACAAGCGCTTTCCGCTGGCGGAGTGGGTGCTCTGGGCCATCCACAACGTGGGCGGGCAGTGGGTGCCGGAACGGCGGCTGCAGGCGCTGTACCGGCGCTGGCGCCGAGGCGAGGACTGGCGCGAGCGCTTTCACAAGGGGCAGTGGCAGTCGCCGCGCAGCAACAGCCGCGAAGCCTTCGGCTTCTCGCCGCTGGTCAACTCCGGCATGGTCGAGCTGGGGACCTGGGGCCAGGAGAAGTTCTACCGGCTGAGCCCGCGGGCGCGCCAGCTCATGGCGCCGAGCCCCGACGAGGGCTTCCAGCAGTTCTACCTCACGCCCAGCTTCGAGATCATGGCGCCGGCCGGCATGGCGCCGATCCTGTTCTTCCGGATCGGCGAGCTGGCCGAGCTGACGGCCTGCGACCGCGCCAACACCTACAAGATCACCGAGGTCACGATCGAGCAGGCCCTGGAGAAGGGCTGGCGCCGTGACGACATCCTGGAGTTCTTGCGGGACAACAGCCAGATCGGGCTGCCCGACAACGTCGAGCAGACCCTGCGCGGCTGGATGGGGCACCACGGCGACGTGGAGTTCCACGACGTCATGCTGCTCAGCGTGCATCGCTCCCAGATCCGCCGGCTGGAGACGCACCGCAAGCTCAAGCCCTTCATGCTGCACCGCTTCGTCCCCGGGCTGTACGCCGTAGACCGCAGCCGCATGGACGAGCTGAATGAAGCGCTCGCCGAAGCCGGCTTCTCCCCCGGCAACGCGGTGCGTCGCTACCCCGACGACCCGACCGCCGTCGACGCCCGAGAGCGGCTCGTCACCATGGTGGCCGAAGCGCGCGACGACCGCGAAGACCTCGTGGCGCTCGCCCAGCACGCCGACACCCAGCCCGAAGCGCTCGAGCCGGTGCCCGGCACGGGACACGTCGGTCGCAAGAGGTCGAAGCGTCGGGACGACCTGCCGCCGCGCCGCAGCCCGCGCGAGGTTCGCGACATCTGCGACCGTGCCATCGCCCGCGGCCAGCGCCTCAAGATGCTGTACGTCACCCGCGACCAGCAGCGCAAGCTCATCACGGTCCAGCCCGAACGCCTCGCCGTCAACCAGCGCGGTCAGCAGGTGCTGGTTGCTCGTGACGTCGCGCGCCAGGAGCGCCTGTCATACCAGGTGGTCCAGATCGAGCGACTCGACGCCATCGACAAGAAGTAGGGTCTGCCTGCAGCCTGCGGGCGGCGACGCCGCGCAGGCCCCGTGCGACCTCTGTACCGTCCAAGCAAGGGAGAGGGCCTCTCCCTCGCGTGCAACTCCTCCCCCCCGCGGAGAGGCCATGACCGACACCCCCTCCACCACCGACGGGCCCGCCAGCGAAGAAGCGCCTCGGGGCTTCGAAGACGCGCTGGCTGAGCTCGAAGACCACGTCCGGAAGCTCGACGGCGGCGAGCTTCCCCTGGAGGAGGCGCTGCGGCTGTTCGAGCGCGGCGTGGGACTCGTGCGCGAGTGCCAGGAACTGCTCGACGATGCCGAGCGGCGAATCACCGAGCTGACCGCGGCAGCGCCCGGAGAGGACACAGCGTCCAGCGGGTAAACAACACGCAAGCTTCGTGAACGACTCGTCACGGCGCGCCACAATGAGCTAAGCCGCGACACGCCCTCGCGGGAACCGCGGGTGGCGCGTCGTGGTCGGGTGAGCACACAAGCCATCCCGCGCGCGATAGCATCGCGACGCTCGACTTCGGACAGCGTGGAGAGCCATGTTCGACACCATCGGCAGGACCCGGCATGCCAACCGCCAGCGGCAGGCGGGATCGATGCTCATCTCGGTGTCGCTCTTCACAGCCGTGGTGGGCGCGCTGATGCTCTCCGGCGGCCAGAAGGTCGAAGAGGTCGAGACCGAAGAAGAAGCGGTCGAGGTCAGCTTCGTGGATGTCGCCGCCCCGCCTCCTCCCCCCCCTCCCCCTCCGCCACCGGCCAGCGCCGACACGCAGGAGGAAGAGGAGGAAGAGGAGGAAGAGGAAGAGGAAGAAGAACCCGAAGAGATCGAAGAACCCGACGACATCCAGGAGCTCCCGGACGAGATCCCCGAACCCATCGCCGACGCCGGTGGGCAGAAGGGCGGCATGGAGGGGGGTGTCGAAGGCGGCGTGGAAGGCGGCGTGGTCGGCGGTGTCGTCGGCGGCGTGGTCGGCGGCGTGCTCGGCGGCCAGCTCGGCGGGACCGGCGTGCGCTCCGTCCACTGGTCGGAAGTGAAGGCCAAGCGCAAGATCACCCCGAAGTTCCCCGAAGCCGCGAAGGCCCTGGGCCTCAAGGAAGAGCGCTGCATCGTCCGGATCTACATCGACGAAGCAGGCAAGCCCTACAACACCGACCTTTCCAAGTGTCCCAAGGTGTTCCAGGACGAAGCCCGCAAGGCGGCGATGGCCTGGCGCTTCTACCCCATGAAGATCGACGGCGAGAAGGTCAAGGCGACCTTCCAGCTCACCTTCAAGTTCGTCCTGAAGTAGCCCCGAGCGCACCGACCCGATTCCCCACCGAGGAGAGCATGGATACCAACCTGTTCGAGCTGCTGGCCCAGGCCAGCATCCCCGTCAAGGTCATCTTGAGCGTGCTGGCGCTCATGGCCATCGGCTGTCTCTACGTCGCCATCGAGCGCACCTGGTCGCTGGGCAAGGCCCGCAACCAGTCGCGGGCGCTCGCCGCCGCGCTCAACGAAGCCTTCAGCCGCGGTGACGCCAGCGCCGCCCTCGACGTCGTGCGCCAGGCGGACTTCAAGGCTGCCTACCTCGCCCACATCCTGGAGCGGGGCCTGGTGGAATTCGTCGGTCGGCCCGACGAACACGGCATCGAAGCCGCAGAGAGCGCCATGGCCAACGCCTCGGTCGGTGAGAACTCCGCCCTGCGCAAGGGCAGCGCGATCCTGGCCACCACGGGAGCGACGGCCCCCTTCGTCGGCCTCGTCGGGACCATCTTCGGCATCATCAACGCGTTTGAGGGCATGGCCGAGACCGGCTCCGGTGGCCTGGGTTCGGTCGCCGCCGGTATCGCGGAAGCGCTCTGGGCCACCGCCTTCGGGATCACCGTGGCGCTGCTCGGCGTGTGGCTGTTCAACTGGTTCAACGGCCGGCTCGACGCCATCTCCAACGACATCGGCGTGGCAGCCGGCGAATTCCTCGACTGGTGCCGCAAGCAGATCCTGCCGCCCATGGACCAGGCCGCGAAGTAGCGGTCGGCTCCCCTCCCCCTCTCCTGCCGTGCGAGGTGCCCGTTGGGCATGCAGGTCGGTGACAAGAAAGGCGGCCTGATGGCCGACATCAACGTCACGCCCCTTGTGGACGTGGTGCTGGTGTTGCTCATCATCTTCATGGTGATCACGCCGATGCTCTCCTCCGGCGTGGACGTCAAGCTGCCCGCCGCCGGCTCGTCGACCACGGTCAACGACGCCGGACAGCACCTCGTCGTCTCCATCCGAGAAGACGCCGCCATCTTCGTGGACACGAAGCGCAGCAGCCTCGACAAGATCATCGAGGACCTCAACGCAGAGTGGCGCAAGGAACCCAACCGGGCGCTGCTGATCAAGGGCGACAAGAACCTCCGGTGGAAGCAGGTCCACGCGGTGATGGACAAGGTGCGTGAGAACGGCATGACCACCATGCTGCTCGCCGCCGAGAAGAAGAAGCAGGACTAGGCAGGGCGACGTCATGGGCATGCAGGTCGACAGCGGCGGGAAGAAGGGTGACTTCAACGACATCAACGTCACCCCTCTCATCGACATCGTGCTGGTGGTGCTGATCATCTTCATGGTCATCACCCCGCAGACCATCGACGAGCTGTCGGTCAACCTCCCCAAGAAGACCGAGACGGTGCAGAAGAAGGACGCTCCCACGGACCAGCTCGTCTTGTCCGTCTGCGACGACGGCAGCTTCGCGCTGAACAAGCAGGTCATGCCGCTCGAACAGCTCGGCGACCAGCTCCGCCGACGTCTCGCCGCCAAGAAGGACAAGGTCGCCTTCGTCGACGCCCACCCCGAAGCCCCCTACGACAAGGTGGTGGACCTGATGGACGTCGCGCGGGCAGCCGGCACCGACAAGCTGGGGATCGCCAAGCTCAAGGACGCCGACAAGTTCAAGGGCTGCACGCCCGACGCCGCCCCCGCCCTCGACCCGGGCGCCGCCCCCGTCGGCGGCTGACCGCCCCATGCCCGCACCCGAAGCGCGCTCCTCGTCGTTCTCCGACTGGATGACGCCCCGCGCGGCCGCGGTCGACGCCTTCCTCGGGGCCCGCTTCGCCGATGCCTGGCCGCCACGCTTCCGCGATGCCTGCCGCTACCCCCTCGGCACCGGTGGCAAGCGGATCCGGCCGCTGCTGACCTACGCCGCCGGCGAAGCGCTGGCGCCGGACCCGCTGCCGGTGGAAGCCCTGGTGGCGACCGGCGCCGCCGTCGAGCTGGTGCACACCTACTCGCTGGTCCACGACGACCTGCCCGCCATGGACGACGACGTCGAACGGCGCGGCCAGCCGACGGTGCACGTCGCCTTCGATGAAGCCACGGCGATCCTCGCCGGGGACGCCCTGCTCACCGAAGCCTTCGCCGTGCTCGCGGCAGCCCCCCTACCAGCGGAAGCCCGCGTGCGGCTCGTCGCCGAGCTGGCCACCGCCGCCGGGCACCCCGGCATGGTGGGGGGCCAGGCCGCCGACATCGGACTCGGCGGTGCGGTGACCGACCTCGACGGGCTGCTCGCCGTCCACCGGGGAAAGACCGGCGCCATGATCCGTGCGGCAGTCGTCATGGGCGGGGTGGCCGCAGGCGGGTCGGACGACCAGCTCGCCACCCTGTCCGACTACGGCGACGCCGTCGGTCTGGCCTTCCAGCTCGCCGACGACGTGCTCGACGAAGACGAAGATGCCGGCGACGACGGGCCGCCGAGCTACGTCCGCCTGCTGGGCGCCGAACAGACCCGGCACCGGGCACGCGAACTGTCCGACGACGCCGTCGCGCTCGCCCGACGACTGCCGGCAGCCGACGCGCTGGTCGCGCTCGCCCGCTTCACGGTCGAGCGGGATCACTGAGCGGCGATGGCGGCACGCCCCGCTCGGCAGCGCGTGGACCTGTTGGTGGTCGAGCGTGGCCACGCCAGCAGCCGGCAGAAGGCCCAGGCGCTGATCCGCGCGGGCAAGGTCCGGGTCGGCGGTCAGCTCGTCGACAAGCCGGGCACGAACGTCCCCGCGGATGCAGAGCTGCAGGTCGAGTCGGGGCCACGCTTCGTGAGCCGCGGGGGCGACAAGCTCGACGCGGCCATCGAGCGCTTCGCGGTCGCGGTCAGTGGGCGGACCGCCGTCGACCTCGGGGCCAGCACCGGCGGCTTCACCGACTGCCTGCTGCAGCGCGGTGCGGCGCGGGTCTACGCCGTGGACGTCGGCTACGGCCAGCTCGACTGGAAGCTGCGGCAGGACGACCGGGTGGTCGTCATGGAGCGGACCAACGCCCGCCACCTTCAGACCCTCCCCGAGCGGCCCGAACTCGTGGTCGGCGACCTGAGCTTCATCAGCCTCGACCGGATCCTCCCGGCGATCCTCCGCATCGCCATCCCGGGCGCCGACGCGGTGCTGTTGGTGAAGCCACAGTTCGAGGTGGGCCGTGCGCGGGTGGGACGCGGTGGCGTGGTGCGGGACGAACAGGCACGCCTCGATGCCGTCCAGCACATCGCCGACGTCGCCACGGCGCTGGGCTGCACGGTTCAGGGATCGATGGAGTCTCCGATTCGCGGCGCCCGAAAGGGCAACGTCGAGTACCTCCTGCACCTCGTGTTGCCCAGGCCGGAACCGACGTGAGGGGCGCGCTGCTGGCGCTGCTGCTCTGCTGCGCGACCCAGGATCCGGCGGCGCTTCCACCCGCCGTCCTGCCCCCCGCGGACGTCCAGGCGCGCATGGTGGCCATGGGCGAAGTCCGCGGCTTCCTCGCCCGCCCCCTCCCCCGCCCCGACGAACAGCATCGCGCCGAGCTGGTCCTGGTGGACGACATCGACGACGCCGTGCGCGACAGCCTGACGGCGGAGGCCGGCGGTGGCGTCGTCGTGCTGGCGATCGTCCAGGCCCAGGCCCCCGCCGCAGCGGCCGCCTACCTGGCCGGCATGCCCGATGTGGTCGAGGTCGTCCAGCGCTGCGAGCGCCTCGACTGCAGCTCCGCGACACAGGCCCCTGGCCCCGCGGCGCCTCCGACGGCAGCAGCCCCCGGTACGTCACCATGAGGGATCCCCGCGCAGCCTTGCGCTTCGTCCGCGGCGTGTCCCGCGGCCTGCGCATGGGGCGCTTCCTCCCAGCGCACGCGCCCTCCCACCTGCCCGGTGCACCGGGGGGCAGCCGCACGGTGGCACTCGCAGCGAGGGGTGCGCGCAGCTCGGGGACCACCGCCTGGGTACGCACCGAGCATGGCCTCCGGGTGGAGGGGCTCGACCGCGGCATCGACCTGCTGCACCTCAGCGACGTTCACCTCCGCGGACCCGGGCCCTCCCTGGACGCGCTCTGCGCGCTGCTGCGCCAGGAGTCGGCGGATCTGGTGGTCATCACCGGCGACCTGGTCACGCGCGGCTGGTCCAAGGACGCGGTGGCGTGCTTCCTGTCGGCGCTGCCCGACGCACCGCTCGGTCGCTTCGCCATCCTCGGCAACTGGGAGCACTGGTCGGGCGTGCGCGCCGGACCGTGGCGCCGGCTGCTCGCCGGACACGGCGTGCAGCTCCTGGTCGACGAGGTCGCGGGCGCCGGCCCGCTCCGCGTCCTGGGCACCGACGACATGCTGGCCGGCAGCCCCGACCTGCGGCGGCTGCGCGATCAGCTCACCGCCGCGAGCGCACCGACCCTCGTCCTCTCCCACAGCCCCGCCCTGTTCCCGGCGCTGGCCAGACGCGGTGCGCGGCTGGTCCTCTCCGGCCACTCGCACGGTGGGCAGGTCGACCTCCCGCTGCTGGGGCCGCTGTGGGTCCCCCGCGGCACCGGGGGCTACGTCGCCGGCTGGTACCGGGAAGCCGGCGCCCACCTGTTCGTGCACCGCGGCGTCGGCTGGTCCATCGCGCCGCTGCGGCTGGGCTGCCCGCCCGAGCTGGCCCACATCCACCTCCGCCCGGGCTAGCCCGCCTCCCCTCTTCCGTCGAAGGGCAACAGCCAGCGCTTGTGCCAGATGCTGCGTGGCTCCGCACCCAGGTCGACGTCCGGGTCGATCAGCCGCTGCGCAGGGTGACCATTGAGGCGGCAGCGCATGTCCACGTGGACCTCGACAGGATGGCCACGGTCGGCCTCTGCCTGCCGGGCCAGCACCTGCGCGAGCTGGTGGGCGAGGTCGGGGCGGGTCTGCAGCTTGCGGAGCTGCCGGTCCGTGAGCATCGGCCGGATGTCGGCGCGCCAGGTCTCGCCCGACACCGGGTCGTGCAGCCGAAAGCGCACCCGCCCGACCTTGTCCCGCAGCTTCATGTGCCAGGCGTAGAGGTGCCCCTCCTCGGTCCAACTCACGGCCCCCGGGTAGAGCCAGTGGCGCAGCGGCATGACGAGGTTGTACCCGCCCCACGCCACGACCAGGAGCAGTACCGGCCAGCGGCGTCCGCTTCGGTCGACCCGCGCCACGGAAGGGGCAGCGCGCTCATCCAGCCCCAGTCTCCCCGCCGTCACCCGATGCAGGAGGCGTCGCGGCCAGGTGGACGGCAGCAGGCACAGGGTCAGCAGGCTCATCAGCACCGGGAAGATGCCGATGTCGAACAGGGTGCTGTTGGCGGCGTGGAAGATGAGAGTGCAGCCCAGGGCCCACCACCGGGTCCGCCGCCACAGCAGGGCCGGCACGACGAGCAGGTCGAAGAAGAGGCCCGACCAGGCGAGGAACAGGGGGGTGCCGTCCGCCTGGAGCAGGGGCGCGATCACGGAGTCCTGCGCGCGCCGGTCGAGCCAGATGCGGAGCGGACGCCCCGCCAGCCAGTCGCCGTCGAGCTTGGCGATGCCACCGAAGAAGTAGACCAGCCCCACCTGCCCGCGGACGAGGAGCAGCGACCAGGCCGGCACCGAGTCCGCCGCGAGCGCTGGCCTCCGCCAGGCGCCACCGACCAGCAGCGACTGGCCGGCACGACGACCAGGATCAGCGACAGCAGGCAGACCAGGTAGAGGTGGTTGAGGTACAGCGCCTGGTCGACGAGGAAGAACCAGCAGAAGCCGACCGCGAAGAGCAGGGCGCTGACGCGGGTCCACAGGCCGGCGGCGAGGGCGAGGGCCAGCACAAGGAGCGCGACGACGTGCGCGATCATCCATGGCCCGGGCAGCGGGCGCACGAAGTCCCACGGGTAGTAGGTGAAGTGCAGGGCCGGCTCGACCAGGTCGCGCTGGACCCAGCCAGCGAGCAGGTAGCGCAGGGCCTCCCAGGCCAGCACCACGCCGAACACGATCCGGAACCAGGCCAGCGCGCTGGCGTCCACCGGCGAGAACAACGCATCGATGGCCCGCCGGTACGCGCCCGACGGCGTCTGCGTCGTCGTCCTACGAGCGGCACGCATCAGAAGCGCCAGCGCCAGAACAGGCTCGCCGAGGACGCGCCCTTGTCTCCCGTAGAGAACTCGGCGTACATGCGCCGCGTGATCAGGTACTCCAGGGTCACGCTGGTGCGGTTGCCCTCGGTCTCGACGTTGTTCGTCGTGGACTCCAGGCGCAGGAAGACCCGGTCCGACAGCGCCTTGCCGATACGGATGGCGCCGGCCGGATCGATCTCCAGCTCGTCGACGACCGAGGTCCCCAGCGCGCGCTCGAGTTGTCCCGTCAGGCTGGCCATGGCCAGCCCGAGCGCATCGATCTTGGTCTGGGCATCGCCGCCGGTGAAGGCCGAGGCGGGCTTGCCGAACAGCAGCAGGGACACGACGTCGAGCTGGTCGGGGTAGTCGTCAGAGCTGGGCACGATGTCCAGGTCGTCGACGAAGCCCGAGACGTGGACGTCGACGTTGCCGTAGCTGGTGCTGCGCACCGCGTTGATGTCGACGAGCGGGTTGTCGTAGCCATCGCCGAGGAAGGAGATGGTCCCCCCGCTCAGGTCGAAGCTGGCCCCGAGCAGGGTCGAGGTCCCGCGCAGCGTCTCGATCTCCCCCTGCAGGCTCAGCGCGCCGGCGACCTGCCGCAGCTTGACCTCTCCGCCCAGCTCCGCGTCCAGGCTGACCTTCGACAACTGGGCGAGCTGCTCGCCGTAGTCCTCGGCGGTCGGCACCTCGACGATGAGCCGGACGTTCCGCAGCAGATCGATGTCGAGGTCCAGGTCGAAGCCCTGCCAGACGGCGGGCTGAGGGGGGGCGCGCCGACCGGCGGTCACCAGCGCACCGTCCCGCCAGAGCTGGATCGAAGGGTCGAGCCCGAGCGTGGTGTCGGCCCCGAACAGCGATCCCCCGAAGTCCATCAGCGACTCGTTGACGTCGACCGCCCCCGCCACGCGCAGCTCCGGCCAGCGGCCCTCGGCATGTACGGGCCCGGTGACCGCCAGGGTCCGATCGGCGTTTCCCAGGATCCAGAAGCGGTCCAGCTCCGCATCGAGCGACAGCAAGCCGGGCCGATAGTCCTCCAGCTCGATGCTGCCCTGCAACGTCAGGCTGCGGGCCTTCGACAGCTCTCGGAGACCGGCCGACCAGCGGCGGCTGTCCCGCATGAAGACCCGCGTGAGCTCGACGCCTCGGTCCGTCGCTCGGGCCTGCAGCTCGATGTCCTCGTAGCGCAGCCCCAGGGGCAGCCAGGTGAACGCCCCCCCCGTCATGGACAGCGAGCTGCGCAGGGTCGGCTCCGAGATGCTGCCGCCCGCGACAGCGTCGAAGGCCAGATCGCCTTCCGCCTCGCTGAGCCCGTCGACGACCCCCTCCAGCACGGCCAGCGGCAGCACCCCGTCGAGGCGAACGTCCAGCTCGTCCCGCGCCATGGCCTGCTCCAGGGATTCGTCGGGGCGCAGCGGCAGGAAGGCATCGACGCTGAGCGCGCGCGGGCGCGCGGCGGGCGTCGGGAGGCTCCCGAGCGCCGTCGCCGAGTCAGGCCTGGTGTCTTCCGTCGGCGCCCCCGCCCACCCAAGCTGGAGCTGGCCGTGGTAGCCGTCGGCGTCCGGCCACACGGTCAGCCCGCCCTGGGAGACCTTGACCTTGCCGAGCTGGCCCTCGAGCAGCAGCAGCGCCCCCTGGACCTGCGGCGCCGCCGGCGACCCGCTGATGAACACGCCACCACCGACCCGGCCGGCGAGTCCCTCCGGCAGATCGAGGAAGGCGCGGAGCGCCTCCAGCGAGACGTTCCGCGGCTCGAGCGCCAGCGTGAACTCACCGACGAGGCGGTCGAGCAAGGCGTCGTCGATCTCCCCACCACCGTGGAGCCGCTCCAGCAGCTCGCCCAGCGCTGTCTCGGCGTCCCCCTGGATGCGGACGCGCCGCGAGAAGCCCTCCTCGAGGTAGGCCGTGGCGTCGAGCACGTCGCCCGCGCGCGACGCCTCGAGATCGAGGCGCACCCGCTCGCCACCGGCACCCAGCGGCAGCTGAGCGACGCCGACCAGGGACAGGTCCGGATCGCAGACGCTGCCGCTCGCTCGCAGGTCCGCCGACACCCGTCCCTCCAGCTCGGGCAGCGTCAGCAGGCGCGCCCGCAGCGCCGACAGCTCGTTGGGGGCGAGGACGAGCTCGAGCGAGATCGGTTCTCCGCAGGCGAGGTCGACCGCGGTCAGGTCGAGCGGGACGGAGCCGCGCGCCGTCGCCAGCAAGGCGTCGTCGTGCCACAGGTCCAGCGCCAGATCGGGGCGGTCCGGCGGTCCCCCGACGGCGACGCCGAGGTCGACGTCGTCGACAAGGTCGGGGATCCCGAGGTGCCCGACGCGCAGCGCACCGTCCAGCGATTGCAGCGCTTCGCCACGCGGCATGACCACCGCGAGGTCGAGATCGGCGACGCCGGAGATGGGCGGAGTCTTGTCTCCACCGGACTCGGCGGCAGCGTCCGCCAGGGGGTCCACGGCCAGCAGCGCGCTGAGCCGCGACAGCGCTCCGAGATCGAGGCGGTCCGCCGTGACCTGCCAGCCCCCGACGCCCGGATCCGACGACACCTGCAAGCGTCCGGACGGCCCCACGAGCACGCCCTCGACCCGCACCGGAGCGCCGTCGCCGAGCTCGACGATGACCGGCCCTTCCGCGCGCCAGCTCAGTCCGGGCAGGGGCGCGACCGACAGCTCCTCGAGGGTCCAGCGGTCCCCTCGACCGTGGACCTTCCCGACCAGGAGGTCCCCACCACCCGGTAAGCGCACCCCGAGGGAGGCTTCGAGCCGGTCTCCGACCATCGACACCTGCACCGGCCCGGCGCCGGGAGCGGCGTCGGCGGTGGTTCGCACGCCGCTGACGTCCAGCGCGGCGGCGAGCCGGAGCTCCCCCGCATCGGGGACCTCCACGTCGACCCGTCCGGTGACCGCGTCCAAGGAGCCCGCGAGAGCGGCACTGCGTACGTCGACCAGCTCGACGTCGGCTCCCACCTGGACACCGCCCGCGGTCGGGACGGCCACGCTCCACGCGACCCGCCCGCTGCCGACATCCACGGGATCCAGATCAAGCTGACGCAGCCGGCTGTTTCCATCCAGCCGCAGGCCGTCTGGGCCATAGTCGAGCCCGAGCGGCCCGCTGCCCTGGGAGAGGTGCACGCCCGCCACTCCCAGGGCGAGAGCCTGCAAGCGGCCACCACCGACGACGCGCAGCTCTTCGCCGTAGGCGACCGAGATGTGGGGCGTCCAGCGCGCACTCCCCGACAAGGGTGTCGCCGCCAGGACCGACAGCGCCGACAGCTCAGGGAGGTCGGCGTCGATGTCCAGCTCCACCAGCTTTCGATCGAGGAGCACACGGCCGCTGGCGGCCACGGCGCCCGCGCCGTGAACGGCCAGCAGCTCGTCGACGACCAGATCACCGTCCTCCAGGGCGAGATGGCTGCGGACCGAGGAGAGGTGCTCGCCGGCCACGTCGACCCCAGCGAAGTCCGCCCGGACCACGACCGTCGCATCATCGACCAGCTCGTCGCCCACTCCGGCGACCGAGAGATCGGCGTGGGCGATCCGAAGCTCGGTTCCGAGCAGGCCGGGGCAGGCAGCGTCGAGGTCGAGGGCGTTCGCGCCGACCTGGAGGCCCCAGAGCGCGGGTGACGCCTCCAGATCGCCCTCCGCGGTGGCCTCGATCCGTCCCGCCGCTCCCGCATCGACGGCCAGCGACGCCCCGAGATCGTGCAGCGGACCGCGCAGCCGAGCACCCAGGCCGACATCGACGGCCACCGCCCCCTCTTGTCGCATGAGCTGCGACAGGTCGGCGGACAACAGCCTGGGTGCCTCCAGCGACAGGTCGAAGACCGGCGCCATCTCGACGGAGCGCACCGTCCCCGACAGCGACACCGTGGAGTGCGCGTAGCGGAGGGCGAGACGCCCGATGTCGAGGTCACCGCTGTCCAGCGTGAGGTCGGCGTCCAAGCCCAGCTCTCCCTCGACTCCCGCGCGGAGGTAGCCGAAGACACGGACGTCCGACAGCGCCGCCCTCCTCCCCTCGACCTCCAGCCGCGCATCGAGCTGCAGGTCGTCGACCTCGCCACCGTCGAAACGCAGCCGGCCGTCGCGGACCTCGGCGGCCTCCACAAGCACCATGCCGTCGAGGCCCTGCCAGGGCTGCGTCGGCGCATCGTCAGCCGACGGCTGCACGCCCAAGGCATCGAGCAGCGCCAGCCGGCCGCTGTCCGGGTTCAGGCCCAGGTCGACGGTCGGGTGGTCGAGGCGGAGCTGTTCGATGAGGATGCGCCGGCGGAGCAGGCCCGACAGATCCCAGGTCAGTACGACCCGGTCGGCCGAGAACAGCAGCCCACCGTCGAGGTCGGAGAGCTCCACGCGCCGCAGGACGACACCGTCCCACAGGTCGCTGTGCAGCCCGCCCACCGACAGCCAGGCATCGTCGAGGCTGTCGTTGACCTGGCCCAGCGCAAAGCGCAGCAGGGCCCGGTTGCCGGTCTCCGTGCTCAGCACCACCAGCAGGCTGCCGACACCCAGCGCGGTCCCCACACCCAGCAGAGCCAGACCCCGCGCCACCCTCCGCAGGGGCGAGCGCGCCGAGGTGGTTGCGTCGCTCACCACGCCTCCGACAGCGCGAAGTGCCCGGCGTAGCGCGGCTCTTCCGAGAACATCGGGAAGTGATCCATGCGCCGCGCGATGTCGATGCGGATTGGGCCGACCGGGCTCTTGTAGCGGATGCCGGCACCGACGGAGACCGACATCTGGGACAGCCGCACGAGCAGCTCGTCGACACTCCCGACGGCGTGACCGTCCCATGCGCGCCCGAAGTCGGTGAACGCCGCCAGCCCCCACCCGTCCAGCAGCCCCCGCTGCCAGTAGCCGCGCGCCTCGACGCCCCCGTACAGCGCCGCGCGCCCGCCGATGTAGGTCAGCCCGAAGTCGCCCACGGGGATCTGGTCGCCGCAGTCGACGGGCTGCGTCTGGGAGACCGCGCTGGAGTAGAGGACGCTGTCGGAGAGCGGATCGTCCTGGCACTCCCAGATGTAGGGGCCCAGGTGCTTGTCGGCCCACCCACGGACCGTCGCCGACCCACCGACGAAGAGGCGCTCTGCGAAGGGGACCTTGGCGCGGCTTCCGCTGCCATAGGGCAGGACCGCCCCTCCGGCCAGGCGCCCGGTCAGGGTCACGTGCTGCCGCCACCCGAACACCCGCGGCAGCGGGCGGAAGATGCGACCGTCGGTGAAGACCTTGAAGAAGTTGTACTGCCCGCCGACCGGCCCCCCCGCCTCGGTGAAGTTGACGACCCCGTAGCTGCCGCGCCGCGGGTAGAGCAGATCGTCGCGGCTGTCGTACTCGACCCCCTGGAAGATGGCCGAGAGCAGGTAGGGGTCGGAGAAGTCCAGTCCCAGATCCCGTCCCTGCAGGTCCGAGAGGCTCGCGTTCTCCGGCAGCGTGGACGCGAAGTAGTCGTAGTACTGGATGCGGTAGCCGAAGCGCGCCTGCCAGCGCCGCGTGAGGCGCCAGGCCAGCGAGGTCGATGCGGTCGGCGTGGCGAAGCGGTACTGCTCCTCGACCCCGAGCTCGAAGCCGACGTCGTTCTGCCACCGCCAGCGCTGGAACGGAACGCGGGGCACCATCAGCCGCAGCCAGGAGTCCACCGTGGGCGCGCCCTCCCCCAGGACGCCGCCCACGCCCAGGTCGCTGAGCTGCGACCACTCGGCCACCGACGCGTAGCCGACCGCGGCCCCGACCCCGAACTGCCACAGGCGGTTGAACAGGTTGCTGTGCGACAGCTCGGCGGACACCTCCACCTGCTGGCGCGCCTGCTCTACGGCGAGCCCACCGCCGACCTTGAGCTGTCGGAACTGGCTCTCGGCAAGCTCGATCCGCATCGGAACCGCCGTGAGCGGCTGCCCCTCCTCGTCGATGCCCAGCTCCGGCACGATGTTGACGACGCCGAAGACGCCCAGCGAGAACAGCCGCGCCTGCGTCTCCGAGACCTTCGACACCCGGTAGGGTGCGCCCTCCTTCACCGTCACTTCGTCGAGGACGAGCGCTGCCGGGATCGTGAAGTCACCGTCGAGCCGAACGGGGCCGAAGGTGCAGCTCGGACCGAGCGCAACCTCGACGACCACGTCGACCGCCAGCTCGCCGGGGTAGGCCGACACCTGGGGCTCGACCTCGACATAGGCGAAGCCCTGCTCCCGCAGCCGCCCCAGGACCATGGAGACCAGCTCGTCGAGCAGGTCGAGATCGAAGCGCTCGCCCACGACCAGCGGCGAGCGGGCACGCAACATCGCGAGCACCGGCTTGCCTGCGACATCGAGACCCTGAAAGTCCAGGGAGCGCACCACGCTGGGCTGTCCCGGGTCGACCTGCCCGGTCACCCGGACCGCCGGGCCACGACGATCCGAACCCGCGCGGACGGTGGTGATCTGCCAGCCCTCGAAGCGGGCGTCGAAGAAGCCGCGGTGTGCCAGCCAGGTCTCGAGCCGCCACGCGTCGAGATCGAGCGTGTCCCGATCCAGGGCCACCCGACGAGCCGGGGCCAGCCAGGCGAAGGCCGGGTTCTGGCCCTGTTCCATGGCCCGGCGCAGCTTGAAGTCGGGGGTCTCCCCCAGCGCTCCGCCGTTCCCCTCGAAGCGCACCTTGCGCACGATCTCACCAGGCGGCGTCCGCGCGGCACAGCCGCCGAGGAGTCCGCTGCAGCCCGCGGCGCCGAGCAGGAACAGCCAGCAGAGGGCTCGCAGCGAAGCAGTCACGATGCGGGCGACCGGGAAGGGAGAGGGACGGGGCGGCGACGGGGCCGAGAGGGCGCCGAACGGGCCTGCGTTGTCATGGCTATCGCACGCCACGCGCGCCCACGCGCGAAGGCTGGTTGCCTTCGCCCGACGGCCCCATTATGAGCGCACGCCATCGCCCGGGTGCTCCGGGCGTTCATCGTCTGGAGGTACGCCATGGCCAAGAAGGCAACGAAGGCTCGGGCGGTCATCCACCTGGAGTGCACCACCTGCCGCAGCAGCGGCGTGCCCGGCGTCAGCCGGTACAGCACCCAGAAGAACAAGAAGAACACTTCGGCCCGCCTCGAGCTCCGGAAGTACTGTCGCTTCGAGCGCAAGTACACGGTGCACAAGGAAGTCAAGTAGGTCTTGTCGACCCCCGCGCCCTGCAAGGAAGGCCGCCCCAGACGGGGCGGCCTTCTCGCTTGAGGGGGCGGACCACTCGCTACAAGAAGCACCTCTGCCGCTCGCGGTGGTGGCACTGCCGCGACGCTGCGGTGTCCCGAACGCAACACGACCGGAGCACCAGCGTGCCCCGGTCGCGGGTCGGCAGCAGGCGCGTCGCGCCGCTGCGGGTCAGAGCGACTGCGAGTAGAACTCGACGATCGCCTGGGTGTTGCACTCGAAGGGCAGGTCTTCGGCTTCCGGGGCGGTGATCATCTTGCCCGTGGCCTTGGCCGGATCGAACTCGAGGTAGGGCGGGCGGATCCGGGCGGTGCTGGCCGCGAGCGCGTTCTGGATGAAGTCCTTCTGCAGCGACTTCTCGCGGACGCTGACCTCCTGACCCGGCTTCACGGAGAAGCTGGGGCGGTCGACGCGGCGGCCGTCCACCAGGATGTGGCCGTGGACGACGAGCTGGCGGGCCGCAGGCATCGTCGGTGCCAGGCCGAGGCGCCACACGACATTGTCGAGCCGGGACTCCAGCGCCGAGATCAGGTTGCGCCCGGTCGGCCCCTTGCGGCGCGACGAGTCCGCCACGTACCGACGGAACTGCCGCTCGAGCACACCGAAGTGCATCCGCAGCTTCTGCTTCTCCATGAGCCGCAGCTTGTAGTCGGAGAGCTTGCCCCGGCGACGCGTGCCGTGCTGACCGGGGGGGTAGGGCCGTTCGAGGGTGGCGGTGGTGGTCAGGCCGGGCAGCACGGTGCCGAGCGAGCGGCACACCTTGATGCGGGGTCCACGGTAGCGGGCCATGAGCGTTGTCCTGAGGGATGCGTTGGACTGGATCGGCTCCTGGCGGAGCCTGCAGCGAAGAGAGAGGGCCGGTCCGCCGTTGCTCGCCACGCCCAGCGGACGTCTGGGGCAAGCACCAGCGGCCGAGGCCGCGTCGCTACGGTTGTCGTGACCGGGCACGACATACCGCTGCCGACGCAGACGGCCCGCCCTGGTATCGAGCCGAGGAGCCACGCGCAAGCTCTGCCGGTCGCTCGGACGCCGCGCTCTCACCTGCTCCCGAGCGCCGGGTGGGCCACCGACGGGCGTTGAAGTCGGTCGCAGACCACGGTACCTTGGTGCAAGCACGAGGACGCCATCATGCAGCTCTTCCGCCCCACGCCCTCCAAGCCGGCCCTGGCCCGCCGATCGCTGCGCGCCGGCTTCACACTGCTGGAGCTGCTCATCGTCATCGCGATCATCGGGATCCTGACGGCGACGGGCTACATCATCGCCCGCGACATCGTCCCCCAGTACCGCACCCGCGAAGCGGCGATGGACTTCGCCAACAAGGTCGAGCAGTGCCGCAACCTCGCGGTCAGCAGCGGCCGTCGGTGCCGCATCGCCATGCTCACGGGCTCGCTGGCCTCCGAACTCACCGACCTCACGGCCAACGCCGGAAGCTACGAGATCGATCTCGAGATCCCCGCCACCGGTGGCTGGGACACGCTGCCGGTCGACACCTACACCGACAACACGGACGACAACGCCTCGACGGGCTTGATCGACCTCTCCTCCACGGCGACCAACGGCCTGCGGCACGTCTCGATCCTGGACTGGGGCACCATCGCAGGGCCGGGGACCGGCAACGACTCGGCCATCGTCTTCGACACCCGCGGCTTCGTCGAGAACCCCTCCAGCGACTTCACGAGCGGCGTCATCACCATCACCTTCGTCAACGAAGTGGCTGAAGATCGCGGCAGCGCCGACCGGTGGGACGTCCAGATCACCCGGGCCGGTATCGCGCACCTCGACAGCAGCCGGTCGACGAAGGACGACAACGTCACCCTCGGCGGCACCGCCACCAACACCACCTACGACTCCAGCGGCGCCTTCCGGTCTCCCTGAACGCACAGCCCGGCACGGCGGCAACGCTCACGCCAGCAGCTCCAGGCCCAGGCGCGCGGTCTCGGCGACCCGCGGGCGCGGGTCACCGACGAGAGCGCGGACCCGCGCGACCTCGCCCATGGCGGCCAGGACGCCGACCGCGTTGGCCGCCGGCAGCTCTCCCGCCCGCAGCACTGGCCCCAGCACCTCCGGCTTGCCGAGCTTCCACAGCGCATCCATCGCGGGCAGGTAGAAGCCACCGAGGGCCGAGCCGTGCACGTCGCCGAGATAGGACGCCAGCAGCGGCGCCTGGTCGACACAGCCAGCCTCTCCCACCGCCACCAGGATGACGCTGCGAACGGGGAACTGGATCCCCATCCCCGCACCCGGTGTCCCCTCGAAGTCCCGCGCCTCGTCTACGAGGGCTCGCGCCAGCACCGCACCCACCGAGGGGTCCCCGATCCTCCCGAGCGCCGTCGCCGACGCACGCCGCCCGGCGAAGCCGTGGCCCGGGTCGACGTTGACGGCACGCAGCTCGCGAACGAGGGTAGCGCAGCCTCGCGGATCTCCGTGCTCGCCGAGGGCCTCACAGATGGCGTGGGACTCGCGACGGCCCGACACCCACTTGCGGCCCACGATCCGCTCGTGGTCTTCGGGATGCTGCAGCAGGGCGAGCTGGAGCAGGGACCGGCGGTCCTCGGGGTCGGCGTCGAGCCGACGGTGGAGCTCGACCCGCAGCTCTCGGGGATCCCGGACGGAGACATCCGCCGGTGAGCTGCCTGGGGGCGCGTCCAGCGCCAGCGTGCGAAGCCAGCGCCGCGCCACAGCGTCGACGCCAGCCTCCACGGCCTCGGCGATCTGCCGCCGCCCGTAGAAGGTCGCGATCTGCCTGCTGGCGGCGTCCCGCAGCAGGGCCCAGGCACGCGCCGGCTCGGCCCCGCAGCGCACGGCCCCCACCGCCATCGCCACCCGGACCTGATCACAGCGCTCCCTCCGCGCAGCCGACCACAGCGCGGCGAGCGCCGCACCGCGCGCGTGCCAGCCGAGCGACCACGCCGCCGCCCGGCGAACGCCGGGCACCGGATCCTGGAGCAGCGCCACCAGCAGCTCGTCGCCCGGGGGCTGGGTTCCAGCCGCGGCTTGCCGGACAGCACGGATCCGAAGCCCGGGGCTGCCCCTGCGGAGCAGGAGCTGGAGCCCGGAGCGATCAGCGGCCTCCGGCACCGGGAGGAGCCGATCCAGCAAGCCGCGGCGGAGGGAGCGTGCCATCCCGCAAAGATGCCGTGCCCGCTGGCAGCATGCAAGCGTCGCCGGCACCGCGCAAGGGGGCGCCGGCTCGCGCACAACGGACACCACCCCCACGATCAACTGTCCACAGTTTGTCCACAGGCCGGATCACACGTCGCAGGAGGATGCCGCTCCGGCGGGGGCTCCCTCCACCGAGTCATGCACACCCGACTCGACGCGAAGACGTCGCTCGGATCGACATGCACAGCTCTTGACGCTGACTTTTCCACAGCGCCAGCGACCACAAGATGTCGGGGAAAGAGGACGTCGAAGCACAAGATCTTGTGTGTGAAACCCCTTGATGCCGCCGCGAGAATCCGGTACACAGTGAGTGCTGGCGGGGTTGCCAAGGCGCGCCAGCAATCGCTCGACCCTCCGCTGGTGTCCAGTCCCCACCGGTTGCGTGGTGAGGACCATCCCACCCCTGCATTCCACACGCAGGAACACCGGCGCCATCTTCGCACGACCCGTCCGAGGGAGGCCTTGTGCCTCCCTCGGTCTCGTGTGGGGCGGGGCCGTCAGCCTGGTGCGGCGCCGAAGGCCTCCACCATCTCGGAGACCCGTCGGCGGTCGAGGGGAGCGCGGAGGTCGCCGTCGCGGTGCAGCCAGGTGCCGACGATTGCGCCATCCGCGAGGCCAGCAAGGTCGGAGACGAGGCCCGGCTGGACCCCGCTGCCGACCCACAGGGGTGCACCGGGGAGCCGCGCACGCACGCACCGCAGATCGTCGAGCGCGGTGGCTCCACCCGTGTGCTGACCCGTGACGATGACGGCATCTGCGCCGCCGCGCAGGAACAGGTCCGCCGCAGCGTCGGCGATGTCCTGCTGACCCGCTGGGCTGGCGTGCTTGACGTGCACGTCGGCCGCAATGCGTACGCGGCCGTCCGGCGCCACGCCCAGCCAGCCCCGGTCGGAACCTGGCGTCGGCACCAGGCCGAGCCGTCGGCGCTCACGTAGCGTGTCGGCCGCACGTCCCTGGATCAGGCCCTGGTCGGTCCAGGCGGCCCCGGTGTGGACATTCACCCGGATGAAGCGCCCGCCACACGCCAACGCCACCGCCAGGGCCGCGCGCGCGTCGTTGCGCAGGACGTTGATCCCCAGCCCCAAGGCGCCCCCGGTGGCCCGCTGCACTTCGAGGGCGACCGCGGTCATGCACGCGACGACGTCGGGCCCCACGGACCCGCCGTCGAAAGGCGCGTCGCCGAGGTTCTCCAGGACCGCGGTGTGCACCCCGCCCTGCACCAGGGTCCGCGCGTCGGCCACCGCACGCGCGACGACGGCGTCCAGCCCCGGAGAGTGGACGGGGGCACCCGGCAGGGGCAGGAGGTGAAGCACGCCGACGAGGTCCATTCCACACTCCGTGCTGGTTCAGGTGCCAGCGCTATCCGCCGCGAAGGGCAGGAGCACCTGAGCGTCCCTGACCTGCGGGCGGGCGGACCTGCGCGGGCGAACAGCGCGTGCGCCCCCAAGAGGCGTCGGCGTCGTCGAGCCCTGACCGCCGGGGGCCACGCCAGGGTCCCGCACCGCTGCGCGAGGCGCCCAGGGGCCCTGGATGACCTGGCCAAGCGCTTCGTCGAGCGGCAGGAAGCGGAGGAGCCCACCCTCCACCCCCACCCGCAGCGCTTCGGCTGCCGCGCGTGTCGAAGCCACCGCGAGCCCGACGTCGACGCCGTGGCGTTCCCCCGCGAGCGTGGCCCGCAGGCAGATGCCGTGCAGCTCGGCGCCGGAGTACTCGCCGTCCCGGAACGCGCAGCACGCCCCGTCGAGGTCCGCCAGGGCCGTGCGGGGGTGGAACGCGAAGCTGACCCACTGCGGTCCGAGCGCGGGAGCCCCCCGTTCGAGCTGGCGCTCGACCGCCCTGACCGAGCCGAGGACCCGCCAACGGGCTTCGGAAGCCGGAACGCGACCGGGGAGCGCCAGCAGCCGCCCGCGCTCACGCACCGCCAGCATCGGCCGCCCACGACCACGGGGCCCGATGAGCAGGAGACCGGTGGCGGCGGTCCCCGGCAGCAGCCGGTCGCCAGGGCGCAGCACCAGGTCGTCCACCGTGCCCCAGCGGGTCACGACAGGCACAGCGCCAGGGGCGACGTCGATCCGAGGGGCACGGCGATCGAGGCGGTGGTGGACTGCTGCGCTCATGCTGACCTCCTGTCCAGAAAGGTACACCGCCGCGCGAAAATGGAAAGGACATCTTTTGTCCGCCTATAACCTCCGCCGAAGGGCCCACCTGGCACGTGCGACCCAGCCGCCGCCCCCCGCCGCTTCCGCTCGAGCGGAGCAGGGCCCCGCCGTTCCCTGCACCCGCTCGCCCCCCGTGCCACCACCTCCTCCGCGCCTCGCCCGGGGCCCGGTGGAGATGACCAGGGCCCCGGTTCATGCAGTCCTGACCAACCGCTTGCGCCATGGACGTTGATCATGCGCTCCGGATCGATCACGATGCCCGCTCCCCACCCCCGCGCCACTGGACGCCCATGGCTCCCGTCTGGTCACTGCTCGCACCTCTGCTCCTCGGCGGGTCTGCGCTCGCCTCTGAAGGCGCCGCAGAGGGCAGCCTGGGTTCCGAGATCTCACTGCTCTGGACGCTCCCCTTCGCGGGCATGCTGCTGAGCATCGCGCTCCTGCCCATGGTCGCCCATCACTGGTGGGAAGAGCACAAGCACCAGCTCCTGGTGTCCGCACTCTGGTCCGCACCGGTGCTGGCCTACTTCGGCTGGATGATCGCCACCGGTCACCATGCCGAAGCCGCCGAACACGGCCTGGTCCACGCCATCGAAGAGTACGTGAGCTTCATCGCCCTGCTCGGCTCCCTCTTCGTGATCAGCGGAGGCGTGCTGCTGCGCGGCGATCTCGAGGGCAAGCCGCTCACGAACACCGCCTTCCTCGCCATCGGTGCGGTCATCGCCAACATCATCGGGACCACCGGCGCCTCGATGCTGCTCATCCGGCCGATGCTCCGTACCAACAGCGAGCGGGAGTACGTCAAGCACATCCCGCTGTTCTTCATCTTCCTGGTCAGCAACATCGGCGGCGCGCTCACCCCCATCGGCGACCCGCCGCTGTTCCTCGGCTACCTGCGCGGCGTCCCGTTCTTCTGGACGCTCGAGCACCTCTGGCACATCTGGCTCTTCCCCGTCGTCGTCCTGCTGGTGCTCTTCTTCATGGTGGACACCTGGTTCTACGGCAAGGAAGACCGTCGCCACCGAGAGGCGGACGAAGCCCACCTCGAACCGCTCTCCATCGAGGGTGCCTGGAACTTCCTGCTGCTCGGCGGCGTGGTCGCGGCGGTGTTGCTCCTCTCCCCCGACGCCGAGGTCCACGACTTCCGCCACTACTACGCGCGCGAGATCGCCATGGCCGGGCTCGCCGGGCTGTCCGTGTGGCGGACCCGACGTGACATCCGGGAAGCCAACAGCTTCACGTACGGCCCGATCCTCGAAGTCGCGGCCCTGTTCTGCGGTATCTTCCTCACGATGATCCCCGCGACCATGATCCTGCAGGCGCGGGGTGCCGAGCTCGGGCTGACCACGCCATGGCAGTTCTTCTGGGCGACGGGGACGCTGTCCAGCTTCCTCGACAACGCTCCCACCTACGTGACCTTCGCGGCCATGGCCTGCGGCGGGATCCCCGAGTGCGTCAGCGCCGAGCAGCTCGGCACCCTCAGCCACAGCGAGGTGGGCCACTCCCTCCTCGTGGCGATCTCGGTGGGCGCGGTGTTCATGGGGGCCAACAGCTACATCGGCAACGGACCGAACTTCATGGTCCGCGCCATCGCCGAAGAGAACGGCTACAAGATGCCGAGCTTCTTCGGCTACATCGGCTGGGCCGTGCTGATCCTCGTCCCGGTCTTCATCGCGACCACCTTCATCTACCTGGTCTAGTGTGCAGCGCGGCGAGGTGGCGGGGTGGGCCTGCATCGGCATCGTGTCCGCGGCGCTGTCCTGGCGCGCGTGGTCGGCCGCCCCCCCGGTGACGCCCCCTCCCCCTCCACCGGCGCTCCCCCGGCAGGCAACGCCCGCCGAGCTGGCGGTGGTGCGGTCACTGCGCGACACGCTGCAGGCCGATCTCGACGCTGCGACCGGTCGGCTGGGGCGGCCACTCTCTGCCGGCGAGCTCGAGGGCGTGGACCCCACAGGACAGCCCTACCTGCGGGGCGGCCTGCCGGACAACCCGTTGCAAGCAAGCATCGCCGCGGTCCTGCCGCGCTGCCCACCCACCCCCCAGCCCTCGGACAGCGTCGACTGGATCTACTGCGCGGACAGCGGTCAGGTCCAGGCGGTCGGGCTGCGCTGACCGAAGCGGGCCGTCACAGCTCGAAGCTGTAGACCGCGCGCACCCGCCACGTGCCGTCCGGCAGCGGGGCTTCGGTGGCTGCCGTACCCTCACCGGTCCACGCGTCGGGAAGGCCTGCCGCACCGAACACGAAGAGCCGCTCATCGCCGGGCAGCGACGCGTAGGCGCCGTTGAGCGTGCCCGCGGCCGCGTCAGCGATCACATCGTCCAACCGGCCAAGCAGTGCCCGGATCTCCGGGTCGAGCGCGCCGATGCCGAGGTCGAGTTGGCCCGCGGTCGGACCACCCGACTCGAAACAGGAGAGGGATGCCGGGTCCCAGGACAGCTCCCACCAGTCATAGACCGAGGCATGCGGCGCGTCGGCTTCCACCGCCGACAGCGGGGTGACCACGTCCGTGCAGACGGTGCCCTCGTCGCCGACCAGGGACAGCGACAGCGTCGATGACGCGGCTTCCACAGCACCCGCGGCGACGACGAGGTCGGCGTCGACGCGCCACCACTGCTCACCGGGGCCGGTGTCGCCCCCGGTGGCCCCGCCATCCGCGGCACCATCACCGCTGGCGAAGCCACCCGTGTCCGCGTCCCGGATCACGTTGGCGTCGCCTGCACAGCCGACGACCGCGAGACAGAGCCACATCCTCATGTCGACTCCTCCGCCCGTCCGTGCCGTCTTCAGCATAGCCGGTGGTCCGACAGCCGACAGCTCACAGCTCCCACGCCAGGGCCGGCAGGAGATCATAGCGTGCGTCGATCTGCCACGAAGACGCAGCCGAGCTGTCGCTGACTTCCGGGGACGCAAAGCCCATGAACTCGGCCTGCAGCCCATCCCAGCTCACGTACCAGCCGACACTTCGCCCCGGATCCGGGTCGGCGTCCCGCTGATCGGCGGGGATGTCGCCGAAGGCGTAGGCCCGCACGCCCGCGAAGTCGCTGGGATCGATGGTGCCGGGCTCGCAGTCGGTCTCCAGCAGGTCCACCGTCAGTTCGTAGGAGGCCTCGCAGCCCGCGCAGCCGTCGAGATCGGCCACGAGCCCGCCGTCGAGGTCCTGCACCACGGCGCAGAGGTGGTGCTTACCCGTCTGCTTGTTGTCCCAGCGGCCGTCGAAGATCTCCCACACCTGGTAGCCGCGCACGCCCGAGCTGCTGACGTCCACCGTGGCATGCTGCACGGCCCAGGCGGCGTCGCCACCCCCGCAGGCCGACAGCGCGACACAGCAGGCCGCAACGGCGAACGCCGGGACCCACGAGGGGCCCCGGCGCCGCGGTGTGTGCAGATAGCTGCGCACCGTCTGTCCGCTACTACTTGCTCCACGGGAAGTAGTAGAAGTCCTGGACGATGTAGTAGCCGTCCGGCGGGAAGGGACCGTCGATGGCGGCCCAGCCCTTGGTGATCTCGCCGGAGCCGTCGACGGCGTAGCCGAAGCCGATGCCCCACTGGTTCTGCGGCAGGGCCGACGAGGTCAGGCCGAAGCCCTCGGACGCGATGAAGGCGCCCCACAGGGTGGTTTCGTCGAAGCCGTAGTCACCGTAGCCGTACTTGTTGAGCGCGGTGCTGACCATGCCAGCCTTGTCGGCGCCATAGCCGATGATCATGTCGACGCCCATGAAGCCCTCGGCGACGTCCTTGCCGAAGGAGTCAGGGTCGAGGTCACCGCAGATGTCGCCGTACAGTTCGGGGTAGACCGTGGTGTCGACGTCCCAGGCCATGCCCGCCCAGCAGTTGCCGCAGCCCGTCGAGACGGTGGCGTCCTGGGTCGGCCAGAACATCTCGCAGTACTCGCCGGTGTCGGAGGGGTCGCCCGAGTAGTTGTCGGTCGACAGGACCATCGAGAAGCCGCTGCCCAGCGCAGAGCCACCGTAGGTGACGTCGCCGTGGGCGCTGCTGATGATCGAGTCCGACCAGGTCAGGTTCAGGGCGGTGATCTCGGGGGGGGGTTCGGGGCAGGCTTCGGTGTCCGACGCGCAGTCGGAGTCGTCGCAGTCGGTCAGGCCGTCGGCGTCGTTGTCGAGGCCGTCGCCGCAGTCGGTCTCGTAGGCGTCGGCGCCGCTGCCGCCGTCGCCGACGGCACCGCCGTCGCCGCCGGTGTCGCTGCCGCTGCCCGACTTGTCACCGCAGGCGGTGAGGGGGAGGGCCAGCAGGCCCGCGGCGAGAAGGGAGAAGGGGATGCGTGCCGTCATGAGAGTCGTCTCCTCGGGTGTTTGGCTGCAAGCGCAGCCGTCTGAGGTCCACCAGGAACCTGGACCGGGGCGGACCGTACCTGCTCCACAGCCCCGCGTCAACTACTGGCTGCGCCATGGGTCGGGTCCTTCCGCGGGGCTAATCGACCCGCTTGCGTGTCCGCTCGGCGCGTACCCCGGTCGGCGCGAGGTCGAGATACCGACGCCAGGCCGCCATGGCGTCCGACATCGTGCGGGGGGCGAACTGGAGCTGTCCGAGCTCGTACCAGGCCAGCGCGTTCTCCGGTGCCACCGTGACGGCTTCCCGCATGTGCTCGGCCGCGGCCCGGTGGCGGCCCATCGCTTCGTAGCGCCGGCCGATGCTCACGTGCAGCCAGGGATCGTCTCTACTCTCGGAGAGCGCCGTGCGGACCCGCTCCCCCAGGTCCGTCGGCGCCGACAGCTCGATGAGCGCACCGTCGACCCGTCCGACCAGCAGCGCGTCGAAGGGATCGGTCGACGCATCGAGCCGTTCCCGGGAGTGCTGCAGCGCCTGCGTCGCCCTGGCGGTCGCATCGGCGTCGGCAGCCAGCGCCTGGCCGAGCAGGTACAGCGTCAGCCCGTCGCCATCGTCCCCCCCCGCTTCGGCGAGGGAGACGAGCTGGGGCAGGACCGCATCGGACTGCCCGTCCTGGACCGAGAGCCAGGCGTGCAGCGGCGCCGTCTCCCGGCTACCGACCAGCGTGCTGTCGAGCAGGGTCGTCGCTTCGTCGAGTCGGTCCAGCTCGACGAGGGCCTGCACTTCCCCCCGGAGGCAGGTGGCGTCCACGGGGTTGTGGGTCACGCAGCTCTCCAGATCGTGCAGCGCATCGAGCACGTGCCCCTCGGCCAGCGCAGCAGCGCCGAGGCGCGCCAGCGCGGGGGCCCAGGTGGCGTCCACCGAGGCGGCCCGACGCCAGGAGTCGAGCGCGGCGGTTCCCTGCCCTTCCTGCTCCAGCAACAGCCCCTGGGTGCCATAGAGCTGGGCGAGCTGGCGAGGCGCCAGGTCGTCCCGCCGATCCGCGAGCAGGCCGTCGATCGTCCGCAGGCGGCCGTCGGCATCCCCATCACCCCAGCCACGGACCACCGACGCCACCAGCACCAGCGGGTTGTCCGAAGCCGACGCCAGCAGCGCGCTGGCTTCAGCGTCGGCGGCCGCACCGTCGCCGGAAGCACGCAACAGCTGCTCCCGCAGGAGCCGGTGGCGCACGCCGATCGCGGCGTCGGCGTCCCCGGCCTGCCACAGCGTCAGCCCCGCCGCGGCATCGCCCCGCGCCAGCGCCACCCGCGCGGCGAGGTAGCGGCCCGCTTCGCTGTCGATCCCCGCGACGCTCGCGCTCCGTGCCGCCGTGCGGAGATCTCCCTCCAGCAGCGCCAGCGTGCCCTCCGCCAGGGCGAGGTCGGGCGCGCTGGCCCCCTCTGACCGCGCGATCTCAACGGCCGAGGCCGCGCGCTCGTGCTGGTCGGGGTTGCCCGTGTACTCGCCCCACAACACCGCTTCCACGCAGGCCAGCGCCACCGCCCGCGCCTCCAGTGGCTCCGAGCCCCCGTCGACGAGCACGGAGAGCCGCGCTTCGAGCTCCAGCAGGCCCCGGTAGTCGCCCGCTGCCAGCGCCCGCTCGGCTTCGTCGAGCTGCCGACTGGCCACCACGTCGTGGAGATACCGAAGAGAGAGCACGGTGGCCCCGCCCATCGCCAGCGCCATCGCCGCGACGGCGGCTGCGATGCGCCCCCAACGACGTCCTGGACGCGCAGTCGCGACCATGCGGGCGACCGCTTCGTCGTCGGTCTCTTCCGGCGGCGACTGCGTGGCAGGTACCGGGGCGGGGTCCGGGACCGGGTGTTTCTCGATGACCTCGATCGGTGACTGCCGGGGGGCGGGAGCCGGCGGGTCGTCGGAGGCGGGCTCTTCGCGCCGGGTCATGACGACCAGGTCTTCGTCTTCTGCTTCGAGGTAGTCGTCGTCATCGTCGACGACGGCGGACCCCATCCCCATGCTCTCCTGCCAGGCCCGCAGGTCGAGGGTCTCCTTGAGGCCGGACGCCGTCGTCTCTGGCGCGTCGTGGTGGATGGGCCCGTCGGCCTGGCCCAGGGTGCCGCCGCCCGGCCCCGGGATCACCTGCATGATCCGCGTGTCGCCACCCAGGTCGGTGCCGGCGGCCGTCCCCGGATCGGTTCGGTCCTCGACGGGCGCATCCTTGAGCTCATCGGGGGAGGCCATGCCCGACGACACGGTGACCTCTTCGTCCTCCCCTCCCGGCAGCGGGCCATCCTGGACCCGGCGGAACAGCGAGGGGAAGCGGTCATCGGACGGCGCGTCGAGCATCCCGGCTTCCACCAGGACCGAGCGCGTCACCTCGGCTGTGGGAGGGTCGGCCTGCCCCAGGTCGGCGGCGCGGGCGGCGTCCGTGTGGTCGACGATCTCCCAGCCCCCGGTCACGCCGAGATCCGCCATCAGGTCGGCGATGGAGGTGCCGCGTGGCACGAAGTCGCCCTGCAGGCCCCACAACAGCAGCTCGACGCGGCGGTTCATCGCGCCGCTGCGGCGGACCCGCTCGAGGATCGACTTGGCTCGCAGGAAGCTGCCGGTCGCGAGGTAGTCTTCGGCGAGCTTGACGAGGGCGTCGGGGTCTCCCTGGCGTTCGATGTCACGGGCGTCCGCCGGCGGTCCGGCCGGCGGCTGCGACGCCTGTTCGGTGAGGCGCGGCAAGGCCGCGTGGTCCGGTGCAAGCTCCTGCAGCCGATCGAGCACCTTGCGTGCGCGTGCCGGCCAGCCGCGCTGCACGAAGACGTCCGCGGTCAGGGCCAGCACGTCGGGATCTTCGGCGTGCTGCTGGCCCAGCTCCCGTAGCCGCACCCACGCGCGGTCCATCAGTCGGAGCCCGAGGAAGGCCCGGGCTTGTGCCAGTCCGGGTTCCAGGCCCACCGGGTTGTCCCGCTCCCAGGCTTCGACCAGGCGGATCACAGCCTGCAGATCGCCCCGCCGTTCGGCGTGCGCCACTGCGGCGGCGAGCTCGCGCGAGGACGGCTCGTTGCTGGGGGCGGGAGAGCTCTGCATCACTCCGCGCTCGCGGTGGAGCCTGTCTGAGGCGTGGGCGGAGCAACGACTATATCAACATCCCCGACGGCTCCCCACGCGTCGACGGGTCCCGACAGGCCGCAGCCCTGCTGCCGACCCGAGATACAACACGGGGGAGCCCGAAGGCTCCCCCGTAGGATGCGCCGCGTCCGGGCGTCAGCCCAGCGCGTTCAGCTCTTCGGTCAGCAAGGGGCAGACCTCGAAGAGGTCGCCGACGATCCCGTAGGTCGAGTGCGCGAAGATCGGCGCCTCCGGGTCCTTGTTGATGGCGACGATGACCTTGCTGGTGCGCATGCCGGCGAGGTGCTGGATCGCACCGGAGATGCCGACGGCGATGTACAGCGAGGGGTTCACCACCTTGCCCGTCTGGCCGACCTGCTCGCTGTGGGGCGCATAGCCCGCATCCACAGCGGCGCGGCTGGCACCGGGAGAGGCGCCGATGCTGGCAGCCAGCGGCCGGATGTAGGTGTCGAAGCCCTCCTTGGACTTGACCGCGCGGCCACCGCTGACGATACGGTCGGCTTCGGTGAGATCGACCGTGTCGCCGCTCGGCGCTTCGGTGTCGACCACCTTGACCTTGGCATCGCCCGCGTCCACCGACAGCGCCACGACCTCGGCCGCGCCACCGCCGGCGGCACCGACAGCGAAGGAGTTCGGGCGCACCGTGAACAGCGCGACGTCTCCCTTGATGTGTACGTCGGTGAAGGCCTTGCCGGCATACTGCGGGCGCCGCCCCACGACGCCGGCGCCGCCGGCCGCCAGGCCGGTCAGCTCGGTGCCCAGGCCCGCGCCGAGGCGCGCAGCCAGCCGCGGGAAGGCGTCCTTCGCCTGCGGGCTTGCTGCCGCGAGCACCACCGCCGGCTGGGCGGCGTCGATGGCGGCCTGCAGCGCCGCGACGGTGGCCGTGGTGCTGTAGCTGGCGAAGCCGTCGCCGGTCACCGTGTAGACCTTCTGCGCCCCGTAGGCACCCAGCTCGCCGACGTCGTCAGAGCCGATGAGGACGGCGCTGACGCCGCCACCGACCGCCCCGGCCAGCTCGCTTGCCTTGGTGAGCAGCTCGTAGGCCGTCTTCTTGATGGTGCCGCCGTCGTGCTCGGCGACAACCAGGATTCCGTTGCCCATGATGTTCTCCAGGAGATGAGAGGGTTCAGATGACCTTGGCTTCGTCGCGGAGCAGGCCCACGAGTTCCTTGACCCGCGCAGCGTCGTCCCCTTCGAGGATCCGGCCAGCGGGGCGCTCGGGCGGCAGCGACCAGTTGTCTTCGGTGACCAGCGCGGCGCCGGCACCCACCGTCGCGGCGTCGAGGCCCAGATCCCCGGCGCCCTTCACGGCGATCTTCTTGCGCTTGGCCATCATGATGCCCTTGAGCGAGGCGTAGCGCGGCTCGTTGAGGCCCTTGTCGCAGGTGATCACCAGGGGCAGCGCAGCTTCGACGACGTCGCGAGCGCCGCCACCGGCTGCCCGCCAGGCCTTGACCTGGCCGTCGGCGAACTCGAGCTTGTCGACGACGCTGATGTTGCCCCATTCCAGCAGCTCGGCCACCATGCCGGGCACCTGGGCGTTGTCGCCGTCGATGGCCTGCTTGCCGGCCAGCAGCAGCTCGACGCCCTCGGCACGGGCCGCAGCGGCGAGGATGCGGGCGATGCCCAGGCAGTCGCTGCCGGCGAAGGCGGCGTCGTCGAGCCGGACGGCCGCGTCGGCACCGCGCGCCAGGCCGTCCCGGATCCGCTGGTCGGCGTCGCCACCGCCCACGGAGAGGATCACGACCGAGCTGGCCTGCTTGGCGTCCTTGAGCTGCAAGGCGGCTTCCAGCGCGTACTCGTCGTAGGGGTTGATCTCCCACTTGATGTCGGCGGTGTCGATGCCGCTCGACGGATCAGCGATCTTGATGCGCGCGTCTGACGCCGGGACCTGCTTGAGCAAGACTCCGATCTTCACGAGGACCTCCTGCCCTCCGCGCTCGCGGAGGGGGTGGATGGGACGGGTGGGGAAGCAGGGTCGGTCGGAGGGACCATGCCCCGCAGGAAGATGTCGACGACCTGGTCGGCCGCCTGGTCGAGGTTGAAGCGCTCGCGCCGTCGGGCGAGGACCCACTGGATCGAGATCTCGTCGAGGGCGCCGAAGAACGCCCACTGCGCGAGGAAGGGGTCGACATCGGCCCGGATGAGGCCGCGATCCTGACCGTCCTGCACCAGCTCGCCGAAGACACCGAGGTACTGCCAGAGCTTCTCGGGACGATACTCGCGCAGGAAGCGGTGGGACTGGCGCAGCTCGACCTGGAAGACCTGGGCGAGGGCGGGTTCAGCCTGGATGGAACGGAAGTGGTAGGCGGCGTAGGCCCGCATGCGGTCGATCGGATCGTCGATACCATCGAGCGCCTGCTGGAGCTGACCCAGCAGCAGCTCCATCTTCTCTTCGAAGATGACCAACAGCAGATCTTCCTTGTTCTTGAAGTACAAGTAGATCGTGCCGTCGGCGACCCCGGCCCGACCCGCGATGTCGCTGATCCGAGCCGCGCGGTATCCCTTCTCGGCGAAGACCTCGACCGCCGCATCGATGATGCGATCGCGCTTGCGGAGGCGCTGCTGGTCGATGGCGGTCATGCGGCGGAGCGTCCAGGCCCGGGGTCAAGCCGCCGCCCCGGCACGCGAGACCCGGGCGACTGAATGGCGGCTCAGTGACTAAGGGACCCCACGTGATGGGGCAAGTCGCCGGGACGCGACAACCCGTGCACATCGGCGCCCCCTGCCGGTCGTGCCGACGGGGCAGCCCGACCGATCAGCGCCCCTCGTGCCGCGCCAACCAGCGCTCCACCTGCCCCGCGATGTCGGTGTCGGGCACCGTCGCCCAGTCGGCCAGGAAGCGCTGGAGCCCCAGGTCCGTGAGCGGGTGGCGGATCATCGCTTCCAGCGTCTTGAAGGGCACCGTGGCCACGTCGGCACCGACCTGGGCGACCTGCACGACGTGCAGCGGGTGGCGGATGCTGGCGGCCAGCACCTCCGTGCCCAGCTCCGGGTAGTTGGCGTACATCTGGGCGATGCTCTCGATCAGCCCGACGCCCTCGGTGCTGACGTCGTCGAGCCGCCCCATGAAGGGCGAGATGTAGGCGGCGCCGGCCTTGGCGGCGAGCAGCGCCTGCGAGGCCTGGAAGCAGAGGGTGACGTTGACGTCGATGCCCTCATCGGCCAGCACCCGGGTGGCGCGGATGCCGTCCATGGTCAGGGGGATCTTGACCACGACGTGTTCGCTGATGCGGGCCAGCAGCCGCCCTTCCTTGACCATTCCCTCCCAGTCCGTGGCGACCGTCTCGGCAGACACCGGCCCCTGCACGATCCCGCAGATCTGGTGGATGGTGTCGACGAAGTCGCCGCCCTCACGGGCGATGAGGCTGGGGTTGGTGGTGACGCCGTCGATGATGCCCCAGTCCTGGGCGCGACGGATCTCGTCGATGTTTGCGGTGTCGAGGAAGAGCTTCATGGTTCTCGGCGGCCTCCGGCAGGTCGGGCGTGCGGTGTACTGCACGCCCGGCGAAGCGGCAAGCGAGGTCGACAAGACCGACGCGGCCACCGGCGTCAGTCCGGTTGTCAGCGTCGGTGGCGGGAGGTCGCGCAGCCGCCGACCGTCGCGTGGGTGCACCAGGTCCGGCGCAACCTCGACCGCCGGAACGAGCACGAAGTCCCGAAGCACCAGGCCGGGGTGCGGCAGCATCAGCGCCCGGCCGTCCCGCACGTGATCGCCGTAGAGCACCAGATCGAGGTCGATGCGGCGGTCTCCCCACCGGGGACCGCGCCGTCGCCCCAGTCGGGCCTCGATCTGCTGGCAGAGCGCGAGCAGCCCGCGCGCCGAGCGGGTGGTGTCGACGAGGAGCGCGGCGTTGAGGAACACGCCGCGGGCAGTGCTTCCCAGGGGCGCGGAGCGGTACACCCGGGAGCTGGCCAACAGGCGCACGCCGGGCTCGGCGTCCAGCATGCGCGCCGCAAGTTCCAGGCTCTGCAGCCGCGGGCCGAGCGAGCTGCCCAGCGCGATGAGCGCCCGCCGACGCGAGGCCACGGGTCAGCGCCGGCGCAGCAGCATGGCGCGTTCCCGGCTGCGCGCCTTCCGGGCGAGCGAGCGGTCGGCGAGGTCGCTGCGGACATGCCCGTCCGGCGCGATGATCCACGCACCACCCAGAGGTTCCGGAGGCAGCGCCCCCAGCAGCTCCAGCCCGCCATCGGGCAGGCCGGCGTCGGACCGTGCGGCCGCGAGCTTGTCGTCGAGGCGATCGGCCAGCTCGTCGTGCCACAGCGCAGCCTTCTTGCGCCGCAGCGACTGCAGCACGGCTTCCTCCGTCTCGGCCTCGATCTGCTCGTCGATGTAGGCGAGCGCCGCCCGGCGCTGGCCGCTCTCGTCGAGGAAGCCGGCGGCAGCCGAGCGGTACCAGGCGGGCGCTCCCGGCAGGGAGGCCGCGCGGTCGAGCATCTCCGTCGCCCGTCCGAGGTCCTGCCGGTACAGGTAGGCGTTCATCCCAAGCGAGAACGGGAAGTAGGGGTCGTCGGGGATCACCTGCATGGCGTGCTCGAAGACCTCGTCACTGCCGTCGATCTCCCCCAACACCCGCATCATGGAGCCGCCGTAGAAGTAGGCGGTCCGCCAGCCCGGATCAAGCTCCAGCACGCTCCGCAGCATCTGCAGCAGCCACTTCGGGCCCTGCGGATCCGGATGATCCACCAGGTCGGCGAAGTTGAGCGCGACGCCGACCCACAGCAGGTCCGCCACCATGGTGGGTTGTCCCATGGACGCCATGCGCATGGCCGCAGGGTCTGGCATGACGCGCCCCCCAGCCCGGGCGTCGTGGCTGAGCCTGTCGTCGTCGACCGCGAGCTGGGCGAGGTGTGCGCACCAGAACGCCACCGCGGCCAGCAGCGTCGTGATCAGCAGGTGCCTTGGGGAGCTGTGTTTCATGGGGCGGCTCTTCTGGCGTCGATCGCGCGGGAGCGCGCCGCGGCCTCGGCGAGCAGCTCCTGCACCTTGTCCTCCAGGGGGAAGATATCCACCCAGCGCGATTCGATCTCCCGATAGGTCTCGGTGTCACCGTCACGCCAGGCCAGCGCGGCCCGGGGCAGCAGGTCGTGGTCCTCGGGGTCCGGCGGCGCGTCGGCGAGGGTGGCGCGCGCCGCCTCCCAGTTCCCGACTCGCGCCTGGAGCAGGGCGAGCCGGCCGAGGTGCTCACCGGTGCGGGGGCACCCCCTAGACAGCGCCCAGGCGCCAAGCTCGGCGGCGCGTGCCGGCCGGCCGAGGGCGTCGGCCGCCACCATCACCGCCACGCAACCCTCCGCCGAGGGGGGCTCACCCTGAAGAGACCTGACGAACAGCGGCAGGGCCAGCTCGGGGTAGCCGTCGATGAGCACGATGTGGCCAAGCCCCGCCTGGGTGTAGGGAGAGGGCGTGTCCTCGTTGGCCGCCGTCCAGAGGCTCAGGTCATCGACCCAGTCTGGCAGCCGATCATGCAGGATCCACAGCCACGCCGGGAGTACGCCCAGGACCAGCAGCGGTGCCAGACGCGGGAGCATGGAGACGAGCCACAGCGCCACGCCCACCATGCCGAGGTAGCCGTAGCGATCTCCGATGACCCCCTTGTCGGCCACCGGGACGAGCGTCGGCAGAACCGCCAGCGCCCACCAGGCCAGGCCGGCCAGGGCCCTGCGCCGGCGCGGCCCGCGGGAGGCCAGCGGCAGCAGCACGAACACGACGAGCGTCGCCACGCCGACCCAGGTCCGCCAGAGCGGCTCACGGTCGAGCCACTCCAGGCTGCGGCTCCCGCTCAGCGGCCACGGCGCGCTGATGGCTGCACCGTAGACACCCGCGACCTCCCACGCCCGCCGGCCGAGCAACACCCAGCCCTCGACCGGGGGGGCGGTGGCCGAGCCCACGCCCGCGACCACACGCATCCCCACTCCGACGGCGATCCCCATCACCAGGGGGACGTAGCGACGCAAGGGTCTCGGCCCCTCGCCCGTGAGGTCCAGGACGAGCAGGAGCACGGGCAGCAGGACCACCGACTCCTTCGTCAGCAGCGCCGCCAGCGTGAGGAGCCCGCCGCCCAGTAGCCGACCCCGACCGGCATCCGAGGGCAGGACGCAGACCAGCGCCGCCAGGCCGATCGCGGCGGCCATGGGATCGTTGCGTGCCGCGATCCAGGCGACGGCTTCGGACTGGCCGGGGTGCAGCGCCATCACCGCCGCCCCCGCGAGCGCGGCGGTGGGCGAGACCAGGCGACCGAGCAGGCGGTGCACCATCACCACGGCGAGGAGATGCCAGGCCAGGGAGTGCAGGTGGTGCCCCGCAGGCTGCAGGCCGAACAGCGCGCGATCCACCGCGAAGCTGACCAGCACCAGCGGCCGGTAGTACCCGCTGACCCCCTGCTCCACCGGCGCCCCATCCCAGAGGTCGGTCGAGAAGAAAGCTGGGATGTTCGACAGCGATCCCGTGAGCGTGTTGCGCACGACCAGGGCCTCGTCGTCCCACACGAAGCCGGCGTTCACCAGGCCCAGGTACGCGGCGACGGTCAGCAGCAGCAGCAGCAAGAGGCCATAGCGCTCCGCCAGCGAAGGCAGGGTCGTGGACGCAGGCGTCTCGAGGGCGGCTGTGGATGTGGCGGGTGTGGCGGTCACGGCAGGAGGGCATCACCCGGCAGGCGGCGTGTCAAGTAGTGGCGAAGCACGAGAGCTCAGGGAGGCGTCGCCCGCTGCAGGTTGGCACGGAACTCCGGCCGGTCGGGGCTGAGCTCGACCGCCCGCGAGAACAGCAGGCGCGCGGTCGTCAGATCGCCGGATCGCGCGGCCAGCACGCCCGCGGCGTTGTGGAGGTCAGCATCGTCGGGCGAGCGGCGGAGGGCGTCGGCACACACGTCGACGAGCGGCACGCCGCCGTGGGAGGACACGCCCTGGTTCGCCGTGCCCTCGGCGACCTCGACGACGCAGCGCGCCGTGAGTGCCCAGGTGGCCTCGGGATCGTCCGGCTGCGCCGCGACCGCCAGCAAGGGCAGCGCAGCGCTGTCATCGCCACGTTCGATCCGCAGGCGCGCACCAACGGCGCAGGCTTCGCGGTGCTGCCGCGGCGGCAAGCTTCCCCGCAGGGCGACCGCGATCGCGTCCTCGGCGCCCGCCGCGTCCCCTGCACCCAGCCGCGACTTCGATACCTTCAGCGCCACCAAGGGATCGTCGGGGTAGCGCAGCGCCGCAGTCGCCCAGAGGGTCCCCTCGTCCCGCCAGGTCATGACCTGGGCGCGCAGCGGCACGGCCAGGGGGATCATCAACACCGCGACGAGCGCTCGCCCCCGGGGCAGCGCGGCCAGCATCCAGGCCGCCCCGACGAGCGGCCACACCAGGAAGCCCTCGGCATAGCGCACCGTCCCGACCAGGAGCCCGCTGACCGGGAGGAGGGGCAGCACCACGGTCGCCAGGCCCAGGCGCCAGCTCGCCGAAGACTCGGCAGGCGCTGCGGACGCCGCCGTGCGCGCCCGTCGGGCTCCGACGACGACCACACCCGCCAGCAGCAGGAGCAGTCCCCAGCCCGCCAGCGCGGCCAGCCCCTCGACGCCGGGCAACACCCGCGCGGGCGTCGGATCGACCGGCCAGAGCAGCCGGCCGAGGTAGAAGGCGACTCGGCCGCCAGCCCCGACCACCCCCGCCAGGGTCGGTCCGCCCAGGTCCTCCGCCGCGATCCCCCAGGAACCGACGAGCACCTGTCGCCCGGCCACCCAACCCGCCGTGGCAAGGGCGTGGGGCAACCACGCGGAGCGCGACAGGCCCCCCTCTCGCGCCCGCAGCAGCGCCAGCAGCGGCACGACGACGGCGACCTCCTTGCTGCCGAGCGCCAGCAGCGTCAGCAGCGCCCCGGGCAGCCCCACCTGGAACACCGCGAGAGTCCCGAACAGCGCCGCCAGCGTGTCCGTGCGCGCGGTGATGTTCGCGGCCGCCTCGGCCTGCAGCGGATGCAGCAGGACGACGGCCAGGATCACCAGCTGCCCCAGCCGGTCCCGCGCCCGGCGGGCTGCGACCACGGCCAGTGTGGCGAGCGCCACCAGGTTGCCCAGGTGGAACGCCCAGGGGCTCCCGCCACCGAGGGCGTGCTCCAGGTAGTAGGTGGCCACGACCACCGGTCGCCAGTAGGGCGAGGGCCGGACCGCCCCGCCCGCCAGCCAGAAGAGGTCGTGACCCAGCGCAGCCGGCAGCGTCTCTGGCTGGGCCGCAGCCGAGCCCGCGCCGAGCAGCACCACGTCGTCGTGGACGAAGCCGAGCCCCAACGCGGGGCCCGCCACCACGCTCACCACGACGGCGGCGAGCAGCCACAGCGCCCACCCGGGCAACAGCGGCGTGTGCGTTGGCGTTCGCGAGCCCATCAGCGCTCAGCCTGACACAGCATCGCCGGGTGGCACAAAAAGAAGGAGGGCGGACCCGGCGGGCCCGCCCTCACTTCGTCAGTGGTCGCGACTCAGTAGGTGTCGTTGTTGGTGTTCATGGTCGCGTTGATGGACTTGGTGGCCGTCCAGCTCGACTTGGTGGCGTCGCCGTCGACGTCGCACTCACCGGTCACGGTGAAGTCGGTGGAGCTGGTGGAGGCGACCGTGTAGGAGCCGCGGACGTCACCGTCGGGGCCCCAGCCCAGGGTGTCGAAGCCGGTGCCAGCGACCCACGCGCGCTGGGCCTTGCCCGGGGAGGCGTCGGGACGGGCGGTGGTCTCCTGGATGAACTGGTCGAAGGCGGCGTCGTAGGCCATCTCGGCGGTCTTGATGCCGTCGACGTTGCCCGGCACCTCGGAGCGCTTGGCGCGGTACTGCATCTCGACGAAGTTCGGGATGGCGATGGCCGCGAGGATGCCGATGATGGCGACGACGATCATGAGCTCGACGAGGCTGAAGCCCTTCTTGCTGAACATTTGCTCTCTCCTGGATGAGCGCTTGTGGGGGGTTGCGTGCCGCAACCGACGGCACGCCCAAGGGTAAAGCAAGCCGCGTGCCAACTTTCAGTCAATGCCACTGGACAGCTCGGGACAACGTATTTTCAATACCTTGGGCGAGCCTCATGCCGTCCCGACCCCCGGCAGCGACGGAATGTGACGATGAGCGTTACAAACATGGGGTGACACTCCGTGGCAGGTGACGAAATGCGTCACCCGTCCGCGCCATCCAACCGCGTCACCCGTCGAGGTCGTACTTCGCCAGCCGGTAGCGGAAGGACCGGAAGGACATGCGCAGCAGCCGTGCGGCCTGGGTCTTGTTGCCCTCGGCGGCTTCGAGCGCCCGCAGGATCCACTTCTTCTCCTCGACCGCCAGCAGGGCGTCGAGGTTGACGCCATCGGCCGGGAAGGCCTCACCCTCCTCAGGGACCTTCGGCGGGGGCAGCTCTCCCCTCACCCGGGCCGGCAGATCCTCGACGCCGAGCTGCTGGCCGGCGCACAGCGCGACCGCGCGCTCGACGAGGTTCTGCAGCTCCCGCACGTTGCCGGGAAAGTGGTAGGCGCGCAGCACGTCGAGCGCCTCGGGCGAGATCGCTGTGACGTCCTTGCCGTACTCCTCGGCAAAGCGACGCACGAAGTGCTGGGCGAGCGCGGGCACGTCTGCGGCCCGGTCGCGCAGCGCCGGAAGCTCGACCCGGACGACGTTGAGGCGGTAGTAGAGGTCCTCGCGGAAGCTGCCCTCCGCCACCGCGTCTTCCAGCGCGACGTTGCTGGCGGCGATGATGCGCACGTCGACCTCGACCTCGCGGACGGAACCCACAGGCGTGAACCGCCGCTCCTGCAGGGCGCGCAGCAGCGTGACCTGGGCCTGGAGCGGCAGCGACACCACCTCGTCGAGGAACAGGGTGCCCTTGTCGGCAGCCCGCATCAGCCCCTGCTTGTCCCGGTGGGCGCCGGTGAACGCGCCCTTGACGTGGCCGAACAGCTCGCTCTCCACCAGGTTCTCGGGGATCGCGCCACAGTTGATCGCGACGAAGGGCCGATCCCGACGCTGGCCGCTGTAGTGGATCGCCCGCGCGACCATCTCCTTGCCCGATCCGCTCTCGCCCTCGATCAAGCAGTTGATCTTGGTGTCCTTGATGCGCCGGATGAGGTCGTAGACCACCCCCATCGCCTTCGAGGATCCGACGAGGTTGCCGAAGTGGAAGCGCTCCTGGACCTCGACCTTCAGCCGCTTGTTCTCTTCTTCGAGCCGCTGACGTTCGAGCCCTCGCTGCACAACCATCAGCAGCTCGGCGTTGTTGAAGGGCTTCATCACGTAGTCGATGGCACCCATGCGCATCGCTTCGACGGCCGACTCTGTCGAACCGTAGGCGGTGACCACCACCACTTCTACGTCGCGATCGTTCTGCGCCGCCGTCGCCTTGAGCTCGCGCAGCAGATCGAGGCCGGTCATGCCGGGCATGTTCAGATCCGTGAGCACCAGGGCCGGCCACTGGTCGGCGGCCAGCGCCACGGCTTCTTCCCCCGAGGCTGCTGTCGTCACCGAGTACCCGTCGCGTTCCAGGAGGATCTTGAGGAACTCCCGCATGGAGAGCTCGTCATCCACAACCATCACGTGATCAGCCATCGACTTCGATGACCTCCGCGGAGCCCGGGTCGTCACGACGCGCGTCGCGGCTCCGGTCCACGTCGCGCTGCGCCAGGGGGAAGCTCAACATGAACGAGGAGCCCTGCCCTGCCTTGCTGTATACCGACACCGAGCCGCCATGCCCACGGACGATCCGATCGACGTTGGCAAGGCCAAGCCCCGTGCCGCCGCTTCGGGTCGTGAAGAAGGGGTCGAAGATCCGCCGGAGCTTCTCCGGAGCCATCCCAACACCTGTGTCCTCGACGCGGATCTCCAGCGTCTCGCTGTGCGCCCGCAGGGTCAGCGTGATCCCGCCACGGTCGGGCATCGACTGGGCGGCGTTCAGCAGCAGGTTCCACAGCACCTGCCGCACCCGGCCGCTGTCCATGGGCACCAGCGGAAGCGCATCCGGCGCGACGACATCGACGACGATGCGGTCGGCGTAGCGCTGGTCGTTTCCGAACGCGGTCACGATGTCGTCGACCAGGGCCACGACGTCGGTGTCCTGCAGCTCGAGGCGTGGCTCGCGGGCCGTGTCGAGGAACTCGTCGACGAGCTGGTCGAGCCGCTGGACCTCGCGCAGCGCGATGGAGTGCAGCGGCCCCGGGGCTTCATCCTGCAGGAGCTGGATGGCACCGGAGAGGCTGGCGAGCGGGTTCCTGATCTCGTGGGCGAGGCCCGCCGCCAGGCGCCCGACACCCGCAAGGCGCTCGTCACGCTCCACGGCCTGCTCCATGCGCCGCAGGCGCGTCACGTCCTGGACCAGCACCAGCTCGCCACCGGCCAGCTTCGGTCGCCGGGTGCACATCAGGAACGCAGTGTCGCGCTCGTCGTCCTCCTCGACCTCGACCTCCCAGGTGTCGCCCTCTCCCGGCAGGACCTCGGACAGCGGGCGATCCCGGACGTCGCCCAGCATCGTCTCGGCGACCGCGTTGGCCGCGACAACGAGGCCGGAGCGGTCCAGATCGAGCGTGCCCACGTCGAGGTCGGAGAGGATGAGCGCCCGCTCGGCCTCGAGCTCTTCGCCCCGCCGGGTCTCGCGGGCGATGATCCCCTTCATCGTCCGCGAGAGCTGCACCGAGAGCATGCCGACGAGCGCCATCGCGAAGACGTGCAGCACCACGTCTTCGAGCCGCAGCACGCTGTGCGAGGCGCTCAGCCAGGGAAACAGCCCCTCGCGCCCGAAGAAGGCCACGGCCGCGAAGCCGACGATGTCCAGTGCCAGCACCGAGGTGGTTCCCCACCAGGGCAGCAGGAAGGGCGCGGCGATGATGTTGATGAAGTAGAGGACGACCAGCGGGCTCTCGACGCCCGAGGTGAGCGTGACCAGGGCCGTCACCAGCACGGCATCGAAGACGAGCTGGAACCAGCCGAAGCGCTCCAGGTCCTCCTCGCGCTGCATGGCCGCGGCGGACGCGCCCCACACCAGCAGCGCCACGCCGACCACGTAGAAGGCCGAGCGCGGTGCATACGTCCCCTGCGGGTTGTTCACCGCGACGATGGTGCTGACCACGAGGACCAGGAAGGTCACCGAGATCTTCCCGGCCAGGTAGACCCCGACCGGGTGCTGTTCGATGGCGTAGCCCCTGCCGTCCTGCCCGTCGCCGGGCACCGGGGCCGGCTGCAGTGCAGGCACGGCCGTCACCCGGGCATCAGGCGCCGATGTTGCTGGCCATCGAGAAGATCGGCATGTACATCGAGATGACGAGACCGCCGATGATGACGCCCATGACGACCATGATCATCGGTTCCATGATGCTTGTCAGCGCTTCGACCGCCTGGTCGACTTCGTCTTCGTAGAAGTCGGCGATCTTGCCGAGCATGACGTCGAGGGCACCGGTGGCTTCACCGACCCCGATCATCTGGCAGACCATCTCGGGGAAGACGCCCGTCTCCTGGAGCGGTTCGGCGATGGTGCGGCCTTCGGAGATGCTGTCCCGCACCTTGCCGATGGCGTTCTCGATGATCTTGTTACCCGCCGTCCGCCCGCAGATGTCCAGGGCTTCGAGGATGGGCACGCCAGACGCGATCATGGTGCCCAGCGTCCGCGTGAAGCGGGCGACGGCGGTCTTCTTCAGCAGGTCGCCGAAGATCGGCAGCTTCAGGAAGATGCCGTCGATGATGACCTTGCCGCGTTCGGTCTTGTAGGCCTGCCGGAAGCCCACGACCGCCAGGATGATGCCGGCGATCACGAACAGGACGTTCGCCTGCAGCCACCGCGACAGGCCCATGACGAACAGCGTCGGGCCGGGAAGCGCGGCGCCCATCTCGGAGAACATCTCTTCGAAGGTCGGCACGACCTTGAGCAGCAGCAGCGCCGTGACGAGCCCGGCGACCACCGACACGCCCAGCGGGTAGGCCATCGCACCCTTGATCTGCCGGCGGAGCTTGTCGTTCTTTTCGAGGTAGGCAGCGAGGCGCGACAGGATGGTGTCGAGGATGCCGCCGACTTCACCGGCGGCCACCATGTTGCGGTACAGGTCGTCGAAGGTGCCAGGGTACTTCTTGAGCGCGTCGGCGAAGGTGCTGCCCGACTCGACCTGTTCCTTGATGACCGACAGCTCTTCGCGGAAGGTCGGGTTCGGGGCCTGCTTGCTCTGGATGTCCAGGCACTGGACCAGCGGCAGGCCGCTGTCGATCATCGTCGCGAACTGGCGCGTGAAGATGACGAGGTCCTTGGTGGAGACCCTGGGCTTGAGGAAGTTCGGCGTCTTGATGTTGATCTGGACGTCGCCGAGCCCGCCCTTGGGCTTCAGCGTGCTGGGCTGGATCTGCATCGCCCGGAGCCGCTTGCGGGCAGCTTCCTGGTCGGGCGCTTCGATCTCGCCCTTGCGTGCTTCGCCGCTCGCTGTGCGGCCTTCGTACGCGAACATCGCCATGCGCGAACTCCGCCTGAGTCAGGAGGTGAGAGACTACCCGGCGACACACGGCCGCTGCAAGTCCCCGGGTGTCGGGATCAGTCGGACGCCGTCGCGCGGACGACCTCCTCCATCGAGGTCATCCCCTCGGCCAGCTTGCCCAACGCGCTCATGCGCAGGGTCTTCATGCCGCCGCGGATCGCTTCCCGCTTCAGCTCCAGCGTCGAGGCGCCGTTGAGGATGAACTCCCGCAGCTCCTCGGTCATGATCATGATCTCGTAGACCGCGATGCGCCCCTTGAAGCCCGTGTTGCTGCAGCTCCGGCAGCCGGGTGCCTGGCGCACCTGGAAGCCCCGCACGTCTTCGGGCGGGACACCCATGTCGATGAGCGCCGGTTCCGGAACATCGCGCGGTTCCTTGCAGTCCACACAGAGCTTGCGCACGAGGCGCTGGGCACCGATGAGGTTCACCGAGCTGGCCACCAGGAAGGGCTCGATGCCCATGTTCAGCATGCGGGACACGGAGCTGGGCGCGTCGTTGGTGTGCAGCGTGCTGAGCACGAGGTGCCCCGTGAGCGCCGCCTTGACCGCGATCTCGGCCGTCTCGAAGTCCCGGATCTCGCCGACCATGATGACGTCGGGGTCCTGCCGCAGGAAGGAGCGGAGTGAGCTTGCGAAGTTCAGGCCGATGCTGTCCTGCATCTGCACCTGGTTGATGCCGAAGAGGTTGAACTCGACCGGATCTTCGGCGGTACAGATGTTGGTCGTCGACTTGTTGAGCTCGGATAGCGTCGAGTACAGCGTCGTCGTCTTGCCCGACCCCGTCGGGCCGGTGATCAGGATCATGCCGTAGGGCTTGTAGATCTCCTGCTTGAAGTCGGCGAGGACCTTCTCTTCGAAGCCCAGCTTCGTCATGTCGAGCTGCAGGTTGCTCTTGTCGAGGAGCCGGAGGACGACCTTCTCGCCCCAGAGCACCGGCAGCACGCTTACGCGGAAGTCCATCTCGCGGCCGCGCCCGAGCTTCATCTTGATGCGGCCATCCTGCGGCAGGCGCCGCTCGGCGATGTCGAGCGCGCTCATGATCTTGAGGCGGCTGACGATGGCTGCCCGCAGCTTGTTGGGCGGCTTCATCACCTCGTAGAGGACGCCATCGATGCGGTACCGGATGCGCATCGACTTCTCGTAGGGTTCGACGTGGATGTCGGAAGCGTTCTTGCGGATCGCGTCGAGCAGGATGAGGTTGACCAGCTTGACGACCGGCGCTTCGCCGGCGCTCTTCTCGAGGTTGACGACGTCGATGTCTTCTTCGACGTCCTCCTCGAACTCCAGTTCGTCCTCCATCCCGTCTTCGAAGTCGAGCATGACTTCGTCGAAGCTGACGTTGGAGGTGTAGTACTTCTCGATCGAGTCGGCGATCGCCTGTTCGCTGGCGACGACGACCTCGACGTTGAACTTGGTCACGAACTTGACGTCGTCGATCGCGTAGATGTTCGACGGGTCGGCCATCGCGATGATCAAGGTGTTGCCCGTGCGGTTGATGGGCACGACCTGGTGACGGGTGACCACTTCCTTGGGGATGTGCTTGAGCACCTCGGGTTCGATCTCGAAGTCGGCGAGGTTGATGCTCGGCACGCCGTACTGCTTGCTGAGGAAGGAGGTCAGCTCGCTCTCTTCGATGTAGCCGAGGCGCGTGAGCTCGTGGGCGAGGCGCGAGCCGCTGGCGCGCTGCGCTTCCAGGGCGCGCTTGAGCTGCACCGAGCTGATCACCTTCTCCTTGACGAGCAGCTCGCCGAGGCGTGCCTGACCGCGGTCCTTGCCTGATGCCATCGATCCTCCGAGGGGACGCGGGGAGAGGCGGGCCGGGCGACGGCCCGGCGCACTCCCGCGGAGCCGGCATCCTACAGCATGCGAGCAGGGCCGGAGGAAAGGTCGGGGCCGATGAGCGCCGAGACCCAGCCCTCGGCTTCGGCGGCGACGTCCACCGCGGCCAGCTCCCGGGCCTTGGCCGCATGGCCCTCGCCCCCCCACTTCGCACACATGGCCTGCACCGTGTCCTGCCACGGCCAGCCTGGGCTGCCCTCGATGAGGTCCCGGTGTTCGGGCCAGGTCCCCCCGCGGGTGGTGTGCAGGCGCACGTCCGTCCCCAGGCGGAGCTGGAAGGCGTCGAGTCGCGCGTCACCCAGATCGCCGGACTGGTAGCGCAGCGCAGCGAGGAGGCGATCGGGTCTGGCCGCCAGCACGCCCCACAGCCCGCGCGCACCCTGCGGCGGGGAAAGGGCGTCGGCCCCGGTGTGCGCCCGCAGGATCCGCTCGGCCCGGCGCAGCGAGCGCCGATCGACTCCCGCAAACAGCGGGCCCAGCACGTCGACGAGGTGCGACGCGAGGTCGAGGCTGCGCTCCCAGGAGTGCCGCACCTCGACCCGCGCGGCCACCGCGGCCAGCTCTTCCTGCCGCCGCGCGAGCGCCGCCGTCGTGAACATGCCCGGCGAGAGGTCGTGGTGGGTGACGAGCAGGCCGATCATGCGGCGCAGGTCGTGCACCAGGCCCGCAGGCGCGGGGCTGCGGGCCGACCACATGCGCTGGGTCTCCCACCAGGCCGGCGCGCTGAGCTCGACCTCGATCCGCTCGACCTGATCGGGACGGAGACGCTTGTCCGCTGCCTTGATGTGCCGCCGCAGGATCTCGTGCACCGCCTGCAGCGGAGCCTGCAGGGCCCGCGCCCCCGGGTGGAGGCGCACCGAGAGGCTCTGGCAGAGCCAGGCCTTCCCGAGCCCGGAGAATGCGGCGCGCAGCGGAACGGGGGTCCGGGTCTCGAGCACCCCACCGTGCGCGTCGAGGGTGTCCAGCGGGCCGTGGAGGCCCGCGGCCGCTTCAGCGACCGCGGCGAGCCCGGCCGCGGCCCCTCGCGCCACACCGACACCGCCGAGCCCGGCCCGCAGCTCGGCGGGCGTCGCCCGCGCCGACGCCAGGGTGGACAGCGCGATGGCGTGCGCCAGCGCATCTGCATCGAGGCCGCCGAGCAGCCCCGCGACCACCGCGGCACCGACGGCGGCGTGCAGTGGCCGCGCCAGGTCCTGGTCGGGCCCCAGCAGCATCGCGGCGCCGAGGCGCCCGGCGATCTCCTGCCCCGCGAGGACAGCGACCAACAGGTCTTCGACGCTGTGGCCACGCGCGTGCGCCCAGGCCACCGGCAGGGCCGCCGCGCCGGTCGACGAGAACAGCACGTCGTCGCCGTGCTCCAGCATGCTCGCCAGGGCGACGTGGAGCACCACGGCGTCCCGGCGGGAGGATCGTCCTCCCCCGACGAGCAGAGCCGTCCGTCCACGGCCTGCGGCCTGCCGCAGCGCGCGAGCCGCAGGGAGCGCCGCCGCACCGTGCACGGCGCCCGCAACGCTGAGCTGCTGCAGCCGCAGACGCTCCACGACCGGCCCCGGCACCTGCTGCAGGTCGAGCTGCCGGGCCCACCGGGCCATGCGCTGGATGCTGGTCGCCATCTGCTTCCTCCGAGGGGGGCGGTCGCTACAGGTGGTCGATGGACCACTGCAGGCCCGCGGTCCACAGCATCCCACCGACCGGGATGCTGCCACCATCGACCGGTGCGCCCGCGCGGTACGCCGTCGTGTCCACCGGCAGCTCCCCCTGCCCCAGCACGTGGACCTGCCCGAACAGATCCCAGCGCACCGGCCCCTCGACGAGGCCGAAGGGGTCGAGGTGTTCGACGCCGGCACCACCGGCCAGGATCAGCCGGTCCGCGTCGAGCAGCGCCGTCGTCGATGCCTGGGACACAAGCGGCGTCGGTTCATAGCCCCAGCCGGCGCGCAGGATGGGGCGGAGCGCGTCCGCCCTGCCTCCGACGTGGATCGCGGGCAGCGTGATCTCCCCGCCCGCCCGCGCCGACCAGGTGTTCCGCAGCGTGGCGTCGAGGGGGTTGCCGTCCGCCACCGTGGGGTCCGGCAGGGACAGGAGCTGGGACTGCACCTCGGTGTCGACGACGTGCGCCACCGAGATGGGCATGCCGGCCCAGCGGGTGCGGTAGGCGTCGGCGTAGATCCGGAGCAGGTCGGGGCGCGACCACGCAGCCCCCAGCGACCAGCGCGTCGGCACGTAGTGGTCGTACACCGACAGGTGGATGGGCACGAGGATGGTGGTGCCGATGTCGGCGGCTTCGCCGACGTCCTGCGCCGTGATGTTGGCTTGCACATCCACGGTGACGTCGACCGGCAGGCCCGTAGCCCCCCGGAACACGCCGCCCAGCGTGAGCCCGTCGAGCACCGGCAGGAAGCGGCCGAAGTCGATGTAGAGCGACGCCACGGGCGCGAGCCCCGGCACGATGTCGAGGGTCATCTCGTGGGGGTCGAGCGCAAGATCGGTCACCAGTGAGCCGGCGTCGGTGTCGCCCTCCTGTGCCCCGCGCACCGTCACGTCCAGCGTCGTCGTCAGCGAGTAGCGGGCCCGGGCGATCACCTCGACCCCGCCGCCGACGCTGATCCCGTCGAGCTGCTCCCAGCCGAAGGACAGCGCCATGTCGAAGCGCTGCGCCCGGTTCTCGAGCATGAAGTACTCGGGCAGGGAGGGCTCGAAGGTCTGGATGCGGAGCATCCGACGGACGGGGACCACGGCGTTGAACGCGATGCCGAAGCGGCTGCCGATGGGCCGGCCCAGCGCCACCCACACCGCGTCGGCCGGGTCGACTGGCTGGTCGAGCTCCAGGGGGGTGTCCTGGTCGTCGATGAGCCCGTCCTGGTTCGTGTCCCACCAGACGTCGGGAAAGGGCGCGAACTGCATGCGGAACAGCGAGGCCCCCACCGCCAGCTCGGCCAGCTCCATGTCCTGGAGCGTCGCCGGGTTGCGGAAGGCCGTCTGCGCGCCATCGGTGAGCGCGACGCCGCCCCCGGCGCGCGCCATCGCCGGTGCGCCGAAGCCGACCAGATCGACCGGACCGGCGGAGGCCGTGCCGAGGGTGAGGAGTACGAGGAGCACGAGCCTGTCCAGTGGGCGAGGAGAGGCTCTCAGGCGTAGCCGATCTCAGGGACCGGGGTCAGCGCGAGCTGGCGCAGGGTGTCGATGACCTGCATCGCCGGGTCGGTCGGGAGCGCCTGGCGCAGGCAGGCCACGCGGCCGGCGAGGTAGGCCGTCGCGATGCCGCTGCCCTTGAAGCCGCCGCGATCATCCCCCCGCCACTCGTAGCCGTGGGTGAGGTACTTGCCCGTGAGGTTGCCCCACTGCGTCCGCGGGAAGCGATGCGGCGAGAAGTAGTAGAACTTCTCCAGCGGGCAGTCGGGGTGCGTCGCGACGCCCACCGTCTCCGGAAGATCTGCGGGGTATGCGCGATCCCCCTTGGGGTGGGCAGCGGCGATGACGATGGCGTCGTTTTCCACCGCCAGCGCGCAGCAGTCGCGCAGCAGGAGCGCCTTGCCCATGTTGGGGGTGCCCAGGGACAGGCTGATGATCTGGGCGCCGGCACGAAACGATGTCTCGATGCCGGCCGCCATCAGGTCGGCGCTTGTCCGGAGGCGCGCGTCCATGATCTTGACGCCGAGCAGGCGCGCCTTGGGTGCCATGCGCGCGACGGCGGCAGCCATGTTGGTGCCGTGGCCGTTCTCGTCGGAGAAGTCCGCGCCCAGCATCGCGTGGCCCGTCGCGCCGAGCTGGATGCTCCAGCCCTCTACGGTCATGCCGGAGAGGCGCGGGTCGGACGGATCGATGCCGCTGTCGATGACGGCGACGGTGACGCCTTCGCCCGTGAACTCCTGACCGCGGTAGCGCATCCAGTTCCCTGAGGTGTCTGTGGGGTCCACCGGCCTGCGAGCGCGGCCCTTGCCGCGGCACGCCCTCCGACCCACGCGGTGGGCCGACCTCGGCCGGTCGAGCGACCATATGTGCTGCGCCGCGGCCGGGCAAGACGCCGCGAGCCGCGCCCCATGCGGCATGATGCGCACACCTCTTCGGCGCCGCGCCCACACAGGAGCGTCGCAGTCGACCTCCTCCACAGCACATGCAGGGCCGGTCGGGCCCCCTCGCCTCCCCTGCCGCCTCCTTCCCATGGTCCCTTGGTACCGCCAGCGATGACGCTTCAGGACAGCCTGACCCGGGTCCCGTGCCTCCTGGGCCTCCATGCTCCACGGCGCGCCGCACGGGTGGCATCGTGAGCCGACGGGTCCCGGCCGCCCCGCCCCCCGCCGGCGATCCGCTCCGCCGCGTCGAGCAGGCGGCCCGCCTGGTGCGCGGCCACGGCGCCACCGTCTTCCTCCAGCCGACCGTCGGACACCGCCGGCTGGTCGGCCCGCTGGTCGCCACCTTGCTGGCGCTCGGCGTGGCCGTGGTCCTCGGGCTGCTGGCGCCCCTGCCGGGCGTGGCGCTGCTGCTGGCGCTGGCCTGGAGTGCCGTCCGCGACGCCGACGGTGGACGGGGCTGGTTCCGCCAGCTCCTCCCGCGCCGCGCGGGCTGGGTGGCCGAAGCCGAGCTGTTCGGCAACGAGGACCCCCAGCAGCCGACCGTCATCGTGTGGCTGCCCGTCGTGCGCTACTCGGCGGGCCTGTTCCTCTCCGCCAGGACCGCGCGCCGCCTGCTCCTCCCCCTGGTCGCCGCCGGCGCCGTGGGCGCCCTGGCCGTGCTGCTGCACGCACCCTTCGGCGTCCCCGGGGTCGAGCTGCTCGTCGTCGCGTGCGCCGCCGTGTTCCCGCTGGGTGCGCTGTTGGCCGGGAGCGTGCTGCTGGGGCGGCGGCCGCAGGCCGCACAGGACGACGCCACCGCCGTGCTGTCGGCGGCGCTGACGGACCTGGAGACAGCACCCCCGCCGGGGGTGCGGATCCTCCTGCTCGTCGGCTCGGCAGGCGCGACCTGGTTCGACGACCTCGGCCTCTGGCTCCGCAACCGCCGGCACCGGTACAACGTCGAGCGAACCGCGCTGATCGCGCTGCAGCCCGCGCGCCCGCCCATGGGCCTGGTCGTCCGGGACGGGCTGCTGCGCACGCGCACACCCCCGCCCGCCCTGCTCGACGCCCTCGCTCCCTGCGGCCTGCCGGCGGTGGAGGGGCGCACGGCCGCGCTCCGGGCGGCGGCCCACGGCCTGACCGCGATCGGCATCCAGGGGCCCGTCTGGGAGCAGCCCGACAAGCTCCTGGCCGCGGTACGGTGCGTGGCATCCACGCTGACCGCGGAGCGCGCGTGACCCTCGGCTCCTTGAGCCTCCTGCTCGTCCTGTCCTCGCCCGACGCCCTCGCCGGCGGCGGGACGCTGGGCGGGACGGTACGCGACAGCAGCAGCGGCGCCGGCGTCCCCGACGCCATCGTCGTCGCCTACGATCTGCGCCTGTCCTACGAGTACACGGTCACCGACGACACGGGCGCGTGGTCGCTGCCCGACCTCCCGGCGGGGTCGTGGCGGCTCCGGGTGCTCCCCGCCGACGCAGACGATCACGTCAGCCGCTTCTGGCCGGCGACGCGTGACTTCTGCACCGCAGAGCGCGTCCAGGTCGACGAGGGCGCCACCGTCGACAGCGTGGACTTCTCGCTGGAGCAGGGCGCGAGCGCGACGGGGACGCTGGTCGACCAGGCCGGCGCACCGGTCGCAGGGGCCATCGTCAGCGCGACCGGCGCGGATCCTGAAGTCGCCGGCTACAGCCGGGATGCCACCAGCGATGCCGACGGCCGCTTCACGCTGCGAGGGCTGGACGTCGTCGCCGGCGACAGCACCGGCTGGCGCTGCGAGGTCGAGGTCGACGGCTGGCCGATCCAGTACCTCGGCGACACGCCGACCTACGACGCCGACGATGCCGAGGTCTTCGACGTCCCCGCGACCGGCAGCGACCTCGGCGAGCTGTCCCTGCTCGACGGTATCGCGGTCGGCGGCCAGGTCCGCGGCCCCGACGGGCCCGTCGCCGACGCCACCGTCCACGCCTACGCCAGCAGCCAGATCCTGTCCGTGACCACCGACGCCGACGGGCGCTACGACGCCGTGGGCCTCCCGCCCGGATCGGTGCTGGTGTGGTCGACGCCCGAGGGCCTCGCGACGACCTACTACCCGGACGCCGATCGCCCCGAAGAGCTCGTCGACGTGCTGGATGAGGGAGAGATCCGCGACGACCTCGACCTCGACGCGCCGGCCGAAGCCGTGCTGGAAGCGCGCTTCGTCGCCGCCGGCGACCAGGTGCGGGCGATGCTCTACAACAGCACCTACACCGTGGGGAAGGGCACGAGCACCGACGACGACGGCGTGCTGCGCATCGACGGCCTGCACGGCGGCGCCTACACGCTGTTTGCCTGGGGGGCGGACGCCGGCCTCGTCAACGCCTGGCTCGGAGAGGTCGATGGAGAACCCACACCCTTCTCCATCGAGGAAGAGCAGACCCTGGAGCTGACCGTCGAGCTCGACCCGGGCGCGAGGCTCTCGGGCTCCGTGACGGACGACTTCGGTGCGCCGGTCTACGGCGCCGCCGTGGCCCTGACTCCGAGCGGCGGCGACACCTGGAGCACGGTCACCGACCGCGACGGCACCTGGACCATGGGCGGGCTGCCCGCCGGGGACTGGCAGCTCACGGTCAGCTATGGACCCTACTGCGCCGAGGACCCCGGCTACGTCGCCGTCGCCTGGCCCGGAGAGGTCGACGCCACCCAGGCCGAGGCGCTGGCGCTCGCGACGGGAGAACAGCGCGGCGGCCTCGATCTGGAGCTTCCGCGGGACGACGAGCACGACCGGATGGGGGACCGCTGGGAGGCCGAGGTCGGCCTGGACACCAGCCGCGACGACAGCGCCGAGGATCCGGACGGCGACGGGCTGACGAACCTCGAGGAGTACCTCCTGGGCAGCGACCCGCTGGCGGCCGACGGTGCGACAGGCGGCTGCGGCGGCTGCGGCGGCGGCAGTGGCGCCGCACTGCTCCTGGTCCTACAGCTGCCCGCGCTGGTCCGGCGCAGGCGCAAGTGAGCCCCACGACCACCGACGACCCGCAGCGGTCTGGCGGGCGGGGGCGCGCCCAGCTCGTCATCGGCCTGATCGTCGGTGCGGTGGCCCTGGCGCTGGCGCTGTGGGGCGTCCCGCTGCGCTCGGTCGGGCAGGCCCTGGCGGGCGCTTCGCTGCCGTGGCTGGTCGTCGTCGCCGTGATCTTCACCTGGCAGCAAGTCATGCGAGCGTGGCGGCAGCTCCTGATCATCCGCGCGATCCGGCCCGGGTCGACCCTTCGCACCAACCTCTCCATCCTCTGCATCAGCTTCCTCGCCATCAACACCCTGCCGGCGCGGCTCGGCGAGGTCGTGCGCCCGCTGTTGCTGCTGGACCGGGAGGAGATCCCCCTGGGCACGGGCTTCGCCGTCGTGTTCCTCGAGCGCGTGGTCGACCTCGTCGCCACCCTGGCGATGCTCCTGCTGGTGGCCTGGCTGGTGCCGCTCCCCCCCGATCTGCCAGCCGCGGACTGGCTCGCAGTGGGCCGCGGCGTAGCCGGCGGGCTGGTGGCCGTCGCCCTGGTGGGCGTGCTCGTGCTGCTGCTCTTCGGCCGCAGGCTGGTGGTCCTGCTGACACCGCTGTCCGAGCGTGGCCCCCGGCTGTGGCGGACCGCCAGCAGCCTGCTCCTGGCCTTCTCCGGCACCTTCATCCGCGGCCTGGACGCCCTGCGCAGCCCGGCCCGGCTGCTCGGCATCGCAGTGCTCACGGCGCTGACCTGGGGGGGCAGCGTGTGGATGTACCCGGCTGCGGCCGAAGCCCTCGGCCTGCACGGCCTCGTCGGCTACGGCGAGGGCCTGGGGATCCTGTCGCTGACCATGATCGGCGGCGTGATCCCGGCGCCCCCAGGCATGGCTGGCACCTACGAGGCCTTCATGCGGGCCGGACTCGCGGTGTTCGGGGTGGCCGGCGACGCCCCGCCTCCTGCCGGCAGCGCCCCCACCCTGGACGCCGCCGCCGTCGCCTTCGCGCTGACCATGCACTGGTGGGTGTACGCGGTGCAGGCGGCCACCGCCGCCTGGTTCCTGGCCGTCGACCGGGTCGATCTTCGTCGCCTGCTGCGCCTCGCCCGCAGCGGCGCCTGGCGCGAAGCCCTGGCGGACTCCCCCGCAGCCGACGCCGCAGACGTCAGCGCCGGACCAGCTCCAGGGCAGCCACCGGCTCGCCGCGTTCCCTGAACTTGCCCTGGTAGTTGGTCTCGACGTCGTCGTCGCCCCAGGGCGAGCCCGCGGTGAACACATCGTCCACCCGCACCTGCACGCAGAGCGGCAGGCCCTCGATCAGCTCCTCGAACAGGTCGAGGTTCCGGTGGTAGTCGGTCTTGATCCGGACGATGCCCCCGGGCTTCAGGGCGCGCACGATCCACTCGGCGAAGGGGCGCCCCAGCAGGCGGTGCTTGGCGTTGCGCTTGCGGGCCCATGGGTCGGGGTGGTTGATGTAGAGGGCGTCGATCTCCCCCTCGGCGAACAGGTCGTCGAGGAAGCGCGCGTCGTAGCGGAGGACGCGGCCGTGCTCGACCCCTGCCCGGCGCAGCTTCCGGGCGGTGAGCACCACCCGCTTGAAGCGCAGCTCGATCCCCAGCCAGTTGCGGTCGGGGTGCAGCGCCCCCATGCCGGCCAGGAAGAAGCCGTTGCCCGGGCCGATCTCCACGTGGAGCGGGGCGGGCCGGCCGAAGGCGTCGCCCCAGCGTCCCCGGAAGGCCGGGCCCTCGGCCGAGGTGATCACCTCGGGTTTCAGCTCCTGGTGGGACTTCAGGTAGGGGTTGAGGTCCTGGTGGGGGTAGCTGTCCAGGCTGCGCGTGCGGAAGCGGGGGGACTCGCCCTCGGCGAGGGGGCCCCCGAAGGTGCGGCCGATCTCGTCCAGATCGGACGGCTCATCGTCGTCCAGCAGCCCTTCGCCAGCCTCGCCCGGCTGCTCCTCTTCGGCGACCCCGCCCGGCTGCACCGGGCTCTCGGCGTTGGCCTTCCACGTGGCCCCGTCGTCGTAGAGCTCCTTCTTCCAGACGGGAACCCGCTCCTTGAGCGCGTCGATGGCGAAGCGTCCGGCCTGGTAGGCGGCGTCGCGGTGGGGTGCGCTCACGGCGATGACGACGCTGGCTTCACCGATGTCCAGCGCGCCCGTGCGGTGCACCATGGCGACGCGCACGCCCGGCCAGCGCTCCGTGGCCTCGGCGACGATGCGCTCCATCTCGGGCACGGCCATCGCTTCGTAGGCTTCGTACCGAAGCCCGCGCACCGCGCGCCCCTCGAAGTTGTTGCGGGCGATCCCCGAGAAGGTCAGGATCGCCCCCGCCTCGGGGCGGGTGACCGCCGCTTCGAGCGCCCGCGGGTCGATGACCGCGTCGGTCAGCGCGATCATCACCCACCTCCCAGCGGCGGGATGAAGGCGACCTCGCAGCCGTCGTGCAGCGGCGTGCCGGCCGGGACGTATTCCTGGTCGACCGCGTAGAGCACCGGCATTGCCTGCTCTGGCTGGCCGCCGAAGAGCTGCTGGTGGAGCTGGCCCACCGTCGTGCCCGCCGCGACCCGGAGCTGCTCGGCGTCGTGGCCGCGGCGCTCGCGCAGCATGGCGAAGAAGCGCACCGTCACCGCGAGCGTCGCGCCGGCGGGGGGTGCCGTCTCGTCCTGCATGGGGGCCTCCGTACGCGGCGAGCGCCGCGCCTGTGGCGGGGCGATATCCCGGCGGGCGCTGGCGGTGCCGCCCTCTGCGGGTAGGATGGCGGCGATGTCACCTGCCGGACGCACGTCTCCGCCGCCTCGCCGCGCCGCCGCCCGGGTGGTCCTGCTGGCGTTCCTGCTGGCCGCCTGCGGCCCCGAGGAGCCCGTCCTCGAGGGCGTGCCGCAGCAACCGCTGCTGCAGGCGACACCGGCGCAGGGGGCCGATGTCGCTGCCTCCGCCGATCCCGAAGCCGGCTACGCGCCTCCCGCGGGTGTCGACGTCGACGTGCACTACCTCGGCGGGCGCTCCTTCCGGGAACAGCGCGACGTCGTGGGTGCCCAGCTCGGCAACCTCGTCGAGGTCACCCCGCTGCCGGGCGGCGGCGGCGAGGAGATGCGCTTCGAACGCGGCAGCCTGCGCGTCGTCGACGATCGCATCTACATGATCGACGTCCCCCTGACGACGCCGCTGCGCCGGACCGACGCGCTGCTCGCCCTGGGCTTTCCCGCCCAGGCCGACCGCTACGTCATCCTCCACCGCGAGTACCGTCTCAACAACGCCTGGGGCTTCCGCCGGATCCGGCTGAAGCGCGAGAGTGCGGACAACGAGCTGGTGACCGAGGTCGAGGCCTGGCAGGAGGTCCCCGGAGAGCCGGCCGCGATCCGTTGACGCCGCGCGCCCCACCTGAGAGGATGGCGCGGCACGGGCGCGGAGTGCGCACATGATCGGCACGGCGAGCATGTCCCTGCGGACATCGGACCGCCCCGGGCCCCGGGGTGCGCTCGGGTCGTGGTCCCTGCCGTCACTCCTCGCCGCGATGCTGCTGCCGGCCTGTGGCGACTGGAGCCTGTTCCAGCAGCAGCCCGACCCGGCGGACCCGGTCGAGGTGGTCGAGGTCTTCCACCAGGAGCCGCTGCCTCGGGTGGACGTGCTGTGGGTCATCGACGACACCAGCTCCATGAAGGACGAGCAGGCCGCGGTCGCCGACGCCTTCGACGGCTTCATCGACGCGCTGGACCAGCTCGAGCTCTCCTGGCAGGTCGGCGTGGTCACGACCGACGGCACCGGCCCGGCTGCGGGCCTGCTGCAGGGCAACCCCTGGATCATCCACGGGGGGCTCGACGATCCCGCGGCCGCCTTTGCCGACGCGGTCGACGTAGGCACCGACGGGCAGAGCAGCGAGTCCGGCCTGGGCGCGGCCTGGCTGGCCCTCACAGAACCCCTGGTCTCCACGGACAACCGGGGCTTCCGCCGGTCCGACGCCGCGCTGCAGATCGTCGTCTTGTCCGACGCGGACGACGACAGCGCCGACATCCTCGGCGACGACCCGGCCAGCAGCTTCCTCGATTTTCTGGCGGAAGAAGCCGACCGCACCGGGGCGGACACCCGGCTCTCGGCCATCGTCGGCCCGCTCCCCGAGGGGTGCAGCGGCGCCGCTCCCGCAGACGTCTACACAGCCGTGGCCGAGCAGTCGGGTGGCGCGGTCGTGAGCATCTGCGAAGCAGACTTCTCGGCGGTGACCGCCACCATCGCCGACGCCACCGTCGCCTGGCCCACGACCTTCCCACTCCAGGCTTCGCCCGACCCCGACACGGTCGAGGTGCAGATCGACGGCAACACGATGCCGTCGGACAGCTTCGACCTCGACCTGGAGACCCCAGCGCTGATCTTCTCCGAGGCGCCTCCCCCCGGCGCCGAGATCCGCGTGCGCTACGCGCTGGCCGAGGCCTCTTGATGCGCGTGCCGCTCCTGCTCGTCCCGCTGCTCGCCGCGTCACAGGCGTCGGCGGCGCCGCTGGCGGCCGCCTGGGACCTCGACGACGGCGACGCCGGCTTCACGACCGACGAAGCCGTGCCGGTGTGGGAGTGGGGCATCCCCACCGTCGGGCCGGACGCCGCCGCCAGCGGCACGCGGGTGTGGGGCACGGCCCTCGACGGCAACTACGTCAGCAACAACGACGCCGCCCTCGCCCTCCCTCCCCTCAACGTCGAAACGCTCTCGCGTCCGGTCCTGCTGTTCTCGCAGTGGCTGGCGCTGCGACCCGGCGACACCGCGACGCTGCAGGCGTGGTCCGGCGCGGACTGGGTGACCCTCGACCCCGTCTATGGCTACACCGACGGCGCGACCGGCTTCTCGTCGACCGACGGAGTCTGGACGGACGTCTATGTCGACCTCTCGGGGCTCACCGACACCAGCGACCTCCGCCTGATGTTGTCGACCGACGGGGCCGGCGTGAGCGAGGGCTGGTACGTCGACGACTTCGCCCTCTACGACGGCGACATCGTGCCGCCCCGCATCGACGACGTGACCGCCCCCACGACCTGGGACGACATGGCGGCCGGCCCGGTCATCGAAGCCACGGTCGTCGACGATGTGGGGCTTGCGACCCTCGCGGTTGTGTGGTCGACCGACGCCCAGGTCGACCAGCGCACGACCATGGCCACCCTGGGCGACGACCGCTGGCAGGCGGTCCTCCCCGCGCTCCCACCCGGTCAGGACCTCCGCTGGCACATCGAAGCCAGCGACGGCGCCAACCTCGCCACCTGGCCGACCGACGGCGACGCGACGACGACGATCCACCTGCAGGCACCCACCGACCTGCAGACCGACGACGGGCGGCTGTGGGGCACGACGGTGCCGCTGCGGTGGACCGCGCCGGAGGGGACCGAGATCGCGACCAGCTACGCGATCTACCGGGACGGAGAGTGGGTGGCCGAGACCGCTGACACCAGCGTGGACGCCCCGGCGGCCGGCCCCGTCGACAGCTTCACCGTCCGCGGGATCTTCGACACCGCCCAGGGCATCCTCGAGGGCGACGAGAGCGATCCACTCACCGTGGACGTCGCCGTGCCGGTGGTGGAGTCCATCACCCCCGCGACCGCCTGGCAGGGCGACCGCCTGCGGGTGGTCCTCACCGGCACGGACCTGCTGATGCAGGGGGACGACGACAAGGCTCCGCTGCTCGACCTCGGCGCCGACGTCACGGTCGAAGAGGTCGCCGTCGACACGGTGGACGCCGCCAGCTTCCTGCTACAGCTCGACGCCGACGCCGCCCTGGGCCCACGCGATGTGGCGCTCGAGACCGGCGGTGTCCGGCTCGTCCTGCCCGCAGGCTTCGAGGTGCTCGACGGCGCCGATCGCCCCGCGCTGCTGACGGTGACCCCCGATGGCCTGGAGCAGGGCGTCAGCTCGGTGCTCCACGTCACGACCAACACCAGCTTCGAGACGACGCCCGGCGCCGACCTCGGCGAGGGCATCGTGGTCGAAGACGTCCTCGTCGACGGCAGCGACCTCTGGATCGCCGTGGCCGTGGCCAACGACGCTACGGTGGGGGTCCGCGAGATCGAGGTGGACGACGGCACGCGCATCCTCGTCGACGACACCCGGTTCCGCGTCCGCGCCCGGGCCACCTCCACGGGAAGCTGCCAGGCGGTCGGCGGCGGCCCGGCCGGCTGGCTGTGGGCGCTGCCTCTGCTGGCCTACGGGAAGCGCCGCCGGGACGCCGTCAGCGCAGGGCGCGGCTCAGATCGGGCTTGCTGAACCAGCCGATCCCGAGCGACAGGGCGAGCGTGTCGGAGGGGTTGTTGCGGGCGTAGACGGTCCGCAGCACCGACACGGAGACGGTGCGTCCGCGCACGCCGAAGATGCCGAGCTTGGCCCCGATCTTGAGCTGGCTGGCCCGGAGGCTGCTGAAGCCGTCGAGCTGGCTGAAGTCCGCGTCGGCCACGTCGACGCCGCGGGGGCGGAAGAAGCCGTAGACGGCGGGGCCCACCGCCCAGGGAGGGCCTGGCGAGAGCGTCAGCTCGGCGGCGGCGCTGATCTCGTCGCCCGGCTTCTTGCCGTCGACCTCGACGTCGTTGGGGAAGCGGTACCAGTACCAGCTCGTCACGCTGGCCCGGTACCAGCCGCGCGAGGCCACCCCCGCGGAGCGCCCCGCCGACAAGCCTGCGCCGATGTCGGTCTGGCCATCCCCCAGCGTCGTGAGCCGCCCGCGCCGGGGCGAGTAGGCCTCCCCGCTGCGCATGCCGGCCGCCAGCGACACACTGATCGGCGAGCCCACCAGCTCGTCGAGCATCCGCCCCTTGATCTGCGCGCCGACGTCCCCGATCCCGGCGGTCGCCTCGCACCAGTCCGTCCGCGGCCCATCCACGCAGAACTCGCTCTCGGGATCGTTGGCCCGCACGCTCTCGAAGGGCACGACCAGCTCGACCTCCATGCCGGGCAGCAGGCCGAGGGAGGCGACGCCGGTGAGGCTCGCCGCCGTCAGCGGGGAGCCCAGGTCCGTGACCTCCCCCTGGCCATCGTGGAAGCGCCCATAGCGGAAGTAGTCGCCGCCCAGGTAGAGGTTCAGCTCGCCGGGGTTGAGCGTCCACGGGCCGTCGCCTGCACGGGCGCTCGACACCAGCGACAACAGGGCGACCACCAGGCCGGACATGGCGAACCTCCGCTCGTCCTCGAGAGCGTCCCCGATGGACTCCGCACTGGACTCCGCAACGTCGGCAGGGTCGCAGCGAGGGCTTTGCACGCCGCGCGCACTGACAAAGCGTTGCGGGGGGCGGCCTCTGTGATACCGCCTGTGTGCGCGACGGCGGGGAGCGCCCATCCAGCCAGGTGGCGGGCCCTCCCCGGACGCGACCGCTCCTCCCGGCGCCGACCGGGACCCTCCCTCACCGCCACCGCCCCATGCTGGGGCACCCGCAGGAGTCCACATGCCCGATCTCAACGGCACCAAGACCCACGACAACCTCAAGGCCGCCTTCGCGGGCGAATCCCAGGCAAACCGCCGCTACCTGTACTTCGCAAAGGTCGCCGACATCGAGGGCTACCCCGAGATCGCCGGCCTCTTCCGCGACACCGCCGAGGGTGAGACGGGCCACGCCCACGGTCACCTCGACTTCCTCAAGCAGGTGGGCGATCCCGCCACCGGCCTGCCGATCGGCGAGACGGAAGACAACCTGAAGGCCGCCGTCGCCGGTGAGACCTACGAGTACACCGACATGTACCCGGGCATGGCCCGCACCGCGCGCGAAGAGGGCTTCCCCGAGATCGCCAACTGGTTCGAGACCCTCGCCAAGGCCGAGAAGTCCCACGCCGGCAAGTTCCAGGCGGGCATCGACAGCCTCGACTGAGCGACGTGTGGCCGGAGGCGCTCCCTCCGACCCTCTGGCACGGGCCCGCATCTCTCGCCCCGGGGCATCATCCCCGGGACGGCAGGCGCGGGCCCGCCGTCTTCTGCCCTGTACCGTTCCGGCAAGGGAGCCCCTCCCTCCCCTGCATCCCCTCCCCCCACCCTAGGGGAACCCGTGGCCGTCGAGCTTCCCACACCCCGCGATGCCGCCTACTGGGATCGCGACGCCCTGACCGCTGAACAGAAGCGCGTCTTCGACATCTGCAACGGCTGTCGGCTGTGCTTCAACCTCTGCCCCAGCTTCCCGGCACTGTTCGATGCCGTCGACGCCCTCGATGTCGACGACCCGGCGCCGGCCGGGACCAGCGGCGTCGAGGTCGACGCTCACGGCAACCACGCCGCCGCCACCGGCCACCTCCACGCCGCTGCGCCGCGCGCCGACATCATGGGCCAGCGCGACGCGCTGGAGCGCCTGCCGGCCCGCGTCACGCAACAGGTCGTGGACCTCTGCTACCAGTGCAAGCTCTGCGACCCCATCTGCCCCTACACCCCGCCCCACGAATTCGCCGTCGACTTCCCACGGCTGATGCTGCGGCACAAGGCCATCGACGCGCGAGCCCACGGCGTGAAGCTGCAGGATCGCGTGCTCGGCGACCCCGACCTCGTCGGCCGGCTGGGCACGACCCTGCCGGTGATCGCCAACGCCGGCACGCGGGTCAAGCTCAACCGCAGCCTGATGGAGGCCACGGTCGGCATCCACCGCGACCGCAAGCTGCCGACCTTTGCATCCCGGACCTTCCGCCAGTGGTTCTCCAAGCGCCCGGCCCCGCCGCCGCCCGAACAGGTCGAGGGTCGCAAGGTCGTGCTGTTCTACACCTGCAGCGTGCAGTGGAACGAACCGGCGGTCGGCCGAGCCGCGGTCGAGGTGCTTGAACACAACGGGGTGACGGTCTACGCGCCCGACTTCCAGTGCTGCGGCATGCCAGCGCTCGACGGCGGCGACGTCGACCGGGCGACCCGCCAGGCGGCGCACAACGTCGCGATCCTGGCGCCGTACGTGGACGCCGGCTGCGACATCGTCTGCCCCGGCCCGACCTGCTCCTTCATGATGAAGAAGGAGTGGGCTGACTACCTCGGCGACGACGAACCCGGCCCGGGCCAGGCCCGCGCCGTGGCCGAGCACAGCTACGACCTGATGGAGTACCTGTTCGCGATGCGCAAGGCCAAGGAGCTCGCGCAGGACTTCACGACCGAGGTCGGGTCGATCGCCTACCACGTGCCCTGCCACCTCAAGGTCCAGCGCATCGGCTTCCGAAGCCGGGACGTCCTCAAGAAGCTGCCCGGTGCCAAGGTCAAGCTGGTCGACAAGTGCTCGTGCATGGACGGCACCTGGGGCATGAAGAAGGAGTACTACGCGCTGTCCAAGAAGTGGGCGAAGCCCATGCTGGACGCCATGAGCGCCGACCCGGACAGCCGCCTGTCGTCGGACTGCTTGATCGCCAAGCTGCAGATCGAGGAGAACACCGGCAGGCCGGTCCAGCACCCCATCGAGATCCTGTGGGAAGCCTACGGCGGCGACGCCCTGGCGGCGCGCCCCGCGGCGCGGGCCGACGACGACCGGGCCAAGGACCCGGCCGGCGACCCTGCCGACGGCTGACCCTCCCCTCGCCTTCCCCCCTCTCCTCCGGAACCGACATGGCCCCCCTCACCCGCGACGACATCCTCGACCGCGACGCCTTCCAGGCCGTCCGCCCCCAGCACCAGGCACAGGTCATCTCTGCAAAGGGCCTGCGCCGCATCCCGCTGGGCGAACACTTCACCTTCCTGTTCGAGAACCGCGCCACGATCCTCTGGCAGATCCACGAGATGTGCCGGGTCGAGGGGATCGAGGGCGACGCCGTCGATCACGAGCTGACGACCTACAACGCCCTCCTCCCTGGTCCCGACAGCCTCAGCGCCACGCTGCTCATCGAATTCGTCGACCCCGACGAGCGGGACGCCGAGCTGCGCCGCCTCGTCGGTCTGCACGAACACGTCTTCCTCGACATCGACGGCGTCGGAGCGATCCGCGCCAGCTTCGACGACCAGCAGTTCAGCCAGGACCGCGTCTCGTCGGTGCAGTTCCTGCGATTCAGGCTCGCCGACGACGCCCGCAGGGCGTTCATGGATCTCGGACGCGGCGTCCGTCTGGTGGTCGATCACCCGGTGTACCACGCGCAGATCGAGCTGCCGCGGGCCAGCCGCGGGGCGCTGATCGACGACCTGGAGGAAGCCACCGAGTGAGAGAGCCTGAGTCTCAGCGCCGCCCGCGCTGGTAGGCGGAAGCCAGGCGAGCCGGCGGCACACCCGCCCGGTAGAGCAGCCGCAGCGCCCACATCCAGGCGATGGTGCGCCAGACCCCGCCACGCTGCCACCGCCGGGCGCTGGTGTGGACCTGCACCGCCAGCACCGTGCACGGCGCGAGGCGACGCGCGCGGTCGGCAAACACGAGGTCTTCGAAGGCGACGAGCGGGTCGAAGCCACCGGCAGCTTCGTAGAGGGCGCGGGTCGCCCACATGCCCATGTCGCCCGTGCACGAGCCGGTGAGCCGAGCTCGCAGGTTCATGCCGCGGCTGGCCAGGCCGAGGCGGAGGTCCCGGCTGTCGATGGCGACGGAGAGGCAGCCCCAGGCCGCACCCTGGGCGACCGCCGATCGGATCGCGGCACCCGCGTCCTGTGGGAGCATGCTGTCGGCGTGCACGAACCACAGCAGCTCGCCGTCCGCCGCTGCGGCGCCGGCGCCGAGTTGGTGTCCGCGGCCAGACGGGGCCGGCAGCACGGTGGCGCCGTGCTGCCGGGCGATGACGTCGCTGTCGTCCCGGCTGCCGCCGTCGACGACGATCAGCTCGTCCACCTGCGGACCCAGGCCAGCGAGCAGCGCCGGCAGCCGCGCGGCCTCGTTGAGCACGGGGACGATGGCGGAGAGGCGGCGGGAGGCGGGCACGTGCATCCATCCTACGAGGGCTGGCGTTGTCCTGCGGTGCAACGCCGCGTCTCCGACCCGCCGTGGAAGGGGTCAGGGTGGCGGCGGACCGAGCGAGATGCTCGCTGGCGACACGATGCTCCAGAGTCAAGAGGGATGCACCAGCCGTGGGGGAAGCTGAGCCCCGGACGAGCCTCGCTACTTTCATATTCGTTTTCCCGAATATGTTGTGTGCCCGGGACGGCGGAGTGGACGTACCACGCCCGACCTCCCCGGGAATCCCAGCACCTCTCGGGCAAGGGAGGGCCCCGCCCTCCCCTGCACCCCCCCCCGCCCCGACGGGCACATCCAACCAGAGGACACCATGCTCCACACCAGCCTCCCCCACATCATGAGCGACGATGACTACGCAGCGGCCCTGGCCGACAACGAGCTGCTGATGGTCTGCTGTGGCCGCAACGGCCCCATGTGCCTGCCGGTCTACGACGCCATGGAGAGTCTCCAGGGTCGCTATGACAAGGTCGCCTTCAAGGTGATGCCGTTCGACAGCCCCGTGTCCAAGCACATCCGCAGCCTGCCGGAGGTGCGCAACTTCATGGGTCTGCCCTTCACCATCTACTACCGCAACGGCCAGGTCGTGAACGCCACCAGCTCCATCCAGTCCAAGGCACAGATCAGCGGGATCCTGGACTCGCTGGCCGAGGGCTGAGCCATGGCGCTGCACTTCGACGTGGTCGTCGTCGGCGCCGGTGCGGCCGGGCTGACCGCCGGGATCTACCTGGGCCGGGCGAAGGTCCGGACGCTGATCGTCGACCAGAGCGTGCCCGGCGGCCAGATGGTGCTGACCCACGCGGTCGCCAACTACCCGGGCGTCGAGTCGATCTCCGGGGCGGAGCTGGCCTTCCACATGAAGCAGCAGGCCCGGTCCTTCGGCTGCGAGATCCGCAGCCAGACCGACGTACGCTTCCTGGACCTCGCCGGGTCACCCAAGCGCCTGCTGCTCGAAGAGGAGGAGGAGGAGGAGATCACCGCCGACGCCGTGATCCTCGCCACCGGCGGACGGCCGCGCACGCTGGGCCTGCCCGGGGAGGAGCGCCTTCGCGGCCAGGGGATCTCCTACTGCGCGACCTGCGACGGCGAGTTCTTCACCGGCATGGAGATCGTGGCCATCGGCGGCGGCAACTCGGCGCTGGAGGAGGCGGTGTCACTGGCGAAGCACGCCTCCAGGGTCACCATCGTGCACGAGTTCGACGAGTTCCAGGCCCAGCCCTGGGCGGTTCGAGCAGCGCACGCCGATCCCCGCGTGCACTTCGCCATGGCGAAGGAGGTGCTCGAATTCGAGGGAGAGGAGACACTGCAGGCCGTCGTGGTCCGCGACAAGCACAGCGGCGAGGTCGAGCGGATCCCTGCCCGCGGTGCCTTCGTCTTCATCGGCTACGAGCCGGCGACCGAGGCGCTCCGCGGCGTGCTGGAGCTGTCGGCGCGCGGCGAGATCCTGGCCGACGAGCAGATGGCCACCAGCGTCGACCGCGTCTTCGCGGCCGGCGACAACCGGGCCAAGCGCTATCGGCAGATCACGACAGCGGTGGCCGACGGGACGGTGGCCGCGCTCGCCGCCATCCAGGCGCTCGGCGCGTGAGGGGTGGAGGGTGAACCCAGCCCGTTGACGCGGCGATGCGCCGACGCTAGGCCGTCATGCCTGCTGCACGCGGCTCGCCTCCCAGACGGGCTCGCGTCGGCGCCGCTCCGGGGGACCTCGGCCCCCCCTCCTCCCTCCATGGTGATGTCATGCTCGACCGCGTCCTGTCCGCCTTCAACGCCCTCGTCCCGGCCACGGCCACAGCTGCCGCCCACTGCGACGGCCCCTGCGGCGTCTACGACCCGTCCTCGGCTCGCATCGCAGCCGAAGCCGTCCTGTCCATGAGCAAGAAGCTCACCGCGCTCACCCCGCCCGCCGCCGGCGACGCCGCGGCCTGGAACGCCTACCTCAACACCCACGCCCGCTACACGGCCATCAAGGAAGAGCAGGCCCACCTCGCCAAGTCCGAGCTGCTCGTGCTGTGGACCGACTACTTCAAGCCCCAGCACCTCGACGCCTACCCCGACCTGCACGACACCTTCTGGAAGGCCGCCAAGCTCTGCAGCGCCTGCAAGGTCGAAGTCAGCGTCCAGCACGCGACGGAACTGATGGAAGCCATCGAGAAGATCCACGGGATCTTCTGGGGCACCAAGGGCCGCGACGTCCCGTGGTACACGGCGTCCTGATCGAGCTCGCGGCCTGAACACCGTGGCCAGCCACGCGGAGCTGCCGACCGGCGTCCGCGCGGGCTGGCGCGACGTGCTGGCCTGGCTCGCCCGTCGCCGCCGCCGCGTGCGGGTCGCGGGCGACAGCATGGTCCCCGCTCTGCGCGACGGGGACCACGTGCTGGTGGACGAGGGACGGCGCGACCCGCTGCCAGGCGCGCTGGTCTGGATCACCCACCCGGACCGCCCCGAGCTGGCCATGGTCAAGCGGGTGCTGCGCGTCGAAGACGGCGGCGCCCTCTACGTCGTCGGCGACAACGCAGCGGCGAGCACCGACAGCCGGCAGCTCGGCGCGCTGGACCGTGCGCTGCTCCGCGGGACGGTGGTGTGGCGCTTTGCGCGCTGAGCGTTGCCCGGAGGGCCCGCGAAAGCTTCAGCCCACGCCGGGGAAGGTCGTCGCCAGCCACCAGCCGCCGACGGCGATGGTGAAGACGGACACGGCCAACACCAGCCCCCGCATGACGCGCATGCCGGCGCGGTGGGCCAGCTCGCCGAGCACGAAGCTGAAACCCGCCATGCTGATCACCGCGGCCAGCAGGTAGGCGGCGAGGTACACCGCCGACTGGGCCGGCGGCAGGGCGAGGGCGGGGACGACACCCAACAGGTGGCCCATCCCCGCCGCGCCGTGGAAGATGCCGACGCCGAAGGCGGCGTGCGTGTGGTTGTGGTGGGAGGCCGCGTCGTGCGCAGCATCCCCGATGTGGACATGCGGGTGGGCGTGGTCGCTGTCGTCGTGGTCATGAGGGTGGGCGTGGATCTGCAAGCGAAGCGCCGACCGCAGGCTCCACAGCCCCAGCCCGACGAGCAGGAAGCCGACGGAGAATTCGCTCCAGCCAGAGAGCGCCGTGACGTCGACGGCCTGCCGCGCCACCATGCCGAGTCCGCCGAGGGTGGCGACGCCGAGGCCATGGCCGAGGCCCCAGGCCGCGCCCGTGCGCACGGCCGCACGCCGATCGCGCAGGGCGAGCGGCGCAACGGCGGCGATGTGGTCCGGACCGGTGAAGACGTGGACCGAACCGGCAGCCAGGCCACTGAACAGGGGAACGAGCATCGAGACCTCGCTGCGGCAAGCTACCGCAGCAGCAGTCGCTCCTCAACCAGGGACGCGACCCGCTCGGCGGTGTCGAGGCGCGCCTGGCTGGCGGCGGCGGCGGCCATGGCCTGCAGGCGTGCGGGGTCGGCGAGCAGCTCGCCCACGCGCCGGACGACGGCGGCGGGGTCCAGGCCGGCTTCGACGACGACGTCGGCGGCACCGACGGACTCCAGGCCGCGGGCGTTTCCCTCCTGGTGGTTGTCCGTCACGTTGGGAGAGGGCACGAGGATGGAGGGCTTGCCCACCGCGGTCAGCTCGGCCAGCGTGCTGGAACCGGCGCGGCAGAGCACGAGGTCGGCCGCGGCGTAGGCGTCGGCCATGCGGTCTTCGTAGGAGACCAGGGCCATCCCCGGGGGGGGCGGCCCGAGGGCGGCGGCCACGTCGTCGTGGTACCGGGGCCCGGTCACGAAGATGAGCTGCCAGGACCGGTCGGCGCAGGCAGCGGCGAGGCCGATGTCGTTGATGCGCGCCGCCCCCAGGGAGCCGCCGACGATCAGCAGCACCGGGCGATCCGCGTCCAGCCCGTAGCGCTGCAGGGCGGCGGCACGGTCGCCGACCAGGACGGCGGGGTTCACCGGGCAGCCGACGACCACCGGGTCGTGGCGAGCATGCAGGCGGCCAGCCGTCGCTTCGTAGGTCAGCAACACGAGGTCGGCGACGCGGGCGCAGAGGCGGTTGGCCAGCCCTGGGGTGACGTTGGCTTCGTGGATCGCCGTCGGGATGCCCATGGAGGCGGCCGCCAGCACGGTGGGCGCCATGATGTAGCCGCCGACGCCGAGGACAGCGTCCACGTCGAGGTCGCCGAGCAGGCGCCGGGTCGCCGTGACGCTGGCTCCGAGCTGCCGGAGGAACAGGGCCCGCGTCCAGACCCCGGAGCGTGGGTAGCGGGCGACGGGCACCTCGTGGAAGGGGATGCCCTGTCCGGGCGCCACGCGCCCCTCCAGCCGGCCGGCTTCGCCGAGGTAGAGGATCCGGTGGCCCCGCGCCTGCAGCGCGCGGCCCATGGCCAGGGCCGGGTAGACGTGCCCGCCGGTGCCTCCGCCCGCGAGGGCCACAGTGTGCTGCCGAACCATGCCTGCTCCAGGGGTCGGTCCACCTAACGGCGGCGCGCAGGGCACGCGCGGCGGACGCCGCGAGACCTGGCGCGGGGCGCTCGCGGCTAACCATGACCGCGCTGCCGCGATACCCTGGCAACCACCACACACGGCGGCTCCGGAGTCGTGTGCCCGCCGGCGGCCCGCCGCCGTCACTCGCAGCCCGCCACGCAGCCGCCCCTTCCCTCCCCTCGCCCTGACCGCCCATGAAGAGCTACACCCGCGGACTCTGGTTGTGGGTCTTCCTGGCCCTCGTGGTGCTGCTGGCCTTCGCGGTCGTTGGCCAGGAGGGGCGCTCGCGCCACCAGGAACTCAAGTTTGCCCAGCTCGTCCAGCAGATCGAGCAGGGCCGTGTCCAGGACGTCACCATCCGCGGCCAGCAGGTCACGGGCACCCTGGCGGACGGCACGCCGTTCAAGACCGTCGGCCCCGCCAACGCCGACTACCTCATCGACGTCCTGCGGGATGCCGATGTCGTGCCGAACTTCGAGCGTGAACCCGACGGCGGCCTCCTCGCCCCGCTGACGACGCTGCTGCCAATCGTCCTGCTGTTCGTGCTCTTCCTGTTCTTCATGCGCCAGATGCAGGCATCCGGCGGCAAGGCCATGAGCTTCGGCAAGTCGCGGGCCCGCCTGCTGTCGGAGTCGGGGCGGCGGGTCACCTTCGACGACGTCGCCGGGGCCGAAGAAGCCAAGGAAGAGCTGGCCGAGGTCATCCAGTTCCTGCAGGATCCCCGGCGCTTCACCCGCCTGGGCGGCCGGATCCCCAAGGGCGTGCTGCTGATGGGCCCGCCGGGCACCGGCAAGACCCTGCTCGCCCGCGCCGTCGCCGGTGAAGCCGGGGTCCCCTTCTACAGCATCTCCGGCAGCGACTTCGTCGAGATGTTCGTGGGCGTGGGCGCCAGCCGGGTCCGCGACCTGTTCGAGCAGGGCAAGAAGAACGCCCCCTGCATCATCTTCGTGGACGAGATCGACGCCGTCGGCCGGCACCGTGGTGCGGGCATGGGCGGGGGTCACGACGAGCGGGAGCAGACGCTCAACCAGCTCCTGGTCGAGATGGACGGCTTCGAGTCCAACGACGGCGTCATCCTGATGGCGGCGACCAACCGTCCCGACGTGCTCGACCCGGCGCTGCTGCGCCCGGGGCGCTTCGACCGCCGGGTGGTCGTCGGCAACCCCGATCTCAAGGGACGCCTCGGAATCCTGGAGGTCCACACTCGCCGCACGACGCTGGGGCCCGACGTCGACCTGGAGACGATCGCCAAGGCCACGCCGGGGCTGTCGGGCGCCGACCTCGAGAACCTCGTCAACGAAGCCGCGCTCCACGCCGCCCGTTACGACAAGGACGCGGTCGACATGGAGGACTTCGAGGAAGCGCGCGACAAGGTCAGCATGGGCGTCGAGCGGCGCAGCATGGTGATCTCCGAGCGTGAGCGGCGCCGCACGGCCTTCCACGAAGCCGGCCACGCCATCGTCGCCCGGCTCCTCCCCCACGCCGACACGGTCCACAAGGTCACCATCGTGCCGCGCGGACGTGCGCTGGGCGTCACGCAGATGGTGCCCGACGAAGACCGCCTCGGCGCGACCCTCGACGAGCTGAGCACCCGCCTCGCCATCTTCATGGGGGGACGGGCGGCCGAAGAGATCGCCCTGCAGGAGCTGTCCACGGGGGCCAGCAACGACCTGCAGCAGGCCACCCGCCTGGCGCGGGCCATGGTGACCCAGTACGGCATGAGCGAAGTCCTCGGCCCCATGGCCCTCGACGACGGCAACGAGGTCTTCCTCGGCCGCGACTTCGGCCGCACCCAGGAACACAGCCCGGACACCGCCCGCAAGGTCGACGCGGAAGTGCAGCGCATGCTGCGCGAAGCCAACGAGCTGGCGCGGACCATCCTCCGCCAGAACGTCCACATCCTCGACCGTCTCGCGGACCTGCTCCTGGCCCAGGAGACGGTCGAGGGCGAAGAATTCGAACGGGTCGTCGCCGGGCTGAACCCGGTCTACCCGGTCCCCCACACGGCCTGACGATGCTGCACGACGACGCCGGGGAGTCGGGCGGACGGGCGCTGGTGGTGGGGATCCTCAACGTGACCCCCGACAGCTTCTCGGACGGCGGGCGCTACGTCGACCTGGACGCCGCAGTGGCGCAGGCGCGCCGCATGGTGTCGGAGGGGGCCGACTGGATCGATGTCGGCGGCGAGTCGACCCGCCCCGGGGCGCCCCCCGTCGACACCGACGAGGAGTGCCGCCGGGTGCTGCCGGTCATCGCCGCCATCGCCGAGCTGGCACCAGTCAGCGTCGACACCCGCAAGGCGGTGGTCGCCGCGCGCGCGCTGGCCCACGGAGCCCGCATCATCAACGACGTGACCGCCATGGACGACCCGGACATGGCCGCGGTCAGCGCCGACGCCGACGCCATCGTGCTGATGCACATGCGCGGCACGCCGGCCACCATGTCCGGGCTGACGACCTACGACGACGTCGTCGCCGAGGTCCGCGATCACCTCCTGCGGCGGGCGGACCTCGCCCGTGCTCCCCGGATCTGGCTGGACCCGGGCATCGGCTTCGCCAAGACGGCGGCGCAGAGCCTGGCCCTGCTGCGGGGGCTGCCCGACCTCGTCGCGACCGGCCACCCGGTCATGGTCGGCGCCTCCCGCAAGAGCTTCATCGGGGCCACGCTCGGCCTGCCGGACCCGGCCGACCGCCTGGCCGGCTCCCTGGCGGCGGCGGCAGCGGCCTGCACCCGCGGGGCGCGGGCGCTGCGTGTCCACGACGTGCGGCCCACCCGACAGCTGGTCGACATGATGGCCGCCATCGAGGGGGCCCGCCCATGACCTGGACGTGGCTGTGGGACGCGCTCGGCTGGGCCGACGTGCTCGACATCGGCATCATGGCCTTCCTGCTGTACCGCGCCATGGTCATCATGCGGGGGACCCGGGCCTTCCAGAGCCTGCTCGGGCTGGGTGCTGGGCTGGTGCTCTACGTCGCCAGCGACCGGCTCGGCCTGACCACCATCCGCTGGCTGCTCGACAAGTTCTTCGTCTACCTCGTGCTCGCGGTCATCATCCTGTTCCAGCGCGACATCCGCCGCGGCCTCGCACGCGCGGGCGGCACCCTCTTCCCGCGCTTCGGCACCGCCACCGACCTGTCGATGCTCGAAGAGCTGGTCAAGGCCAGCCTGGCCCTGGCCAGCCGGCGCATGGGGGCGCTGATGGTCATCGAGCGCGACGCGAGCCTCGACGACTGGGTCGAGCCCGCCACGCCGCTGGATGCCAAGGTCGGCCAGGAGCTGCTCCTGGCGATCTTCCACCCGACCAGTCCGCTGCACGACGGCGCCATCGTCCTGCAGAAGGGACGCATCGCGGCGGCCCAGGTCTTCCTGCCGCTGACACAGTCCAAGTCGGTCAGCCGCATGCTCGGCACCCGCCATCGCGCCGCCATCGGGCTCACAGAAGAGACCGACGCCGTGGTCATCGTGGTCAGCGAGGAGCGGGGTGCCGTCAGCGTCGTCCAGGAGGGGCGGCTCACGCCCTGCCGCGACGCCAACGAGCTGCGCAGCCACCTGCAGGGGATCCTGCAGCCCACCGAGCGGCAGCCCAAGCGCAAGCTGGCCGCGCGGAGGGCCTGATGGCGTCGAGCTCCTCGCAGAAGATCCAGGCCCTGCTGGTCCGGCTGGTCACCGAGAACCTCGCGTTCAAGGTGCTGGCGCTGGTCTTCGCGACGCTGCTGTGGGCGTGGGTCCAGGCCGACCAGGTCGTCGAGGTGCGGACCCGGGCCACGGTGGCCTATGACTGGCCGGAGGGGCTCGTGCGCGCACGCCAGGTCCCCAGCACCCTCGTGGTCACGGTCAGCGGTCCCCAGGGAGTGGTCCGGCGGCTGAAGCGGGGCACGCTGAAGCTGTCGGTGGACCTGCACGACAGCGCGGCGGGCACCGTCGCCGTGGACTTCGGCCAGCTCGAGCTGGCAGGCCTGCCCGCGGGGGTGGACGTCGTCCAGATCTCGCCACCGGCGGTGGACATCGACCTCGAGAAGGCGCTGACCAAGGAGGTCGAGGTCCGGCCCACGATCATCGGCGATCCGGCGCCGGGGTACGCGCTCGACAGCGTGCGCAGCGTGCCGCCGACCGTCCACATCAGCGGCCCCCAGAGCCGCGTCCAGGAGCTCGCCCAGGTGGCCACCGACGTGGTCAACATCGCCGGCCTCTCCGGCGACAAGGAGATCACGGCGGCCCTGGCCATCCCCGATCCGGTCCTGGAGCCCGCCGACGGTGCTCCGCGTCACGTCCAGGTCGAGGTGCGCGTGGAGCCCATCATCGCCGAGCGGGTGTTCGAGGCCGTGCCGGTGCGGATCGCCGAGGACGGCTTCGTCGCGGATCCCGCCACGGTCAAGCTGACCGTGCGCGGACCCCAGGCCAGCCTGCAGCGGGTCCGCCTCGACGAGGTCGAGGTGGTGGTCCTGGCTGTGGGCGACGCCGACGCGGACGGCAAGCGCCAGCGGACCTGGCAGCCGGGGGGCGGCGACGGCCTCGAGGTCCGCCTGGGCAGCGACGCCGACATCGAGGTCCTCGACGTCGCGCCGCGACGCATCGCGCTGGTGGAGCAGCCATGACGGAACCCATCCGCTTCGGCACCGACGGCGTCCGCGGCCCGGCCGGCGCCTTCCCCCTCGACGCCGACGGCAGCGCCCGCATCGGCCGCGCCGTCGCGGCCTGGCAGGGCCCCGGCCACGACGTGGTCGTCGGGCGGGACACGCGGGACAGCGGCCCTGCCATCGTCGACGCGCTCATCTCCGGCCTTGTCGCCGGGGGGGCGCGGGTGCTCGACGCCGGTGTGCTGCCCACGGCCGCCGTCTCCTGTGCGGTCGCCGCCCGGGCGACCACGGACCCCGACGCGGTCGGCGTCATGGTCACCGCCAGCCACAACCCCTGGCAGGACAACGGCGTCAAGGTCTTGGACCGCGGCGGCGGCAAGCTGCTGGACCCCGGCCCCCTCGGGCGCTGGCTGGACTCCGCGCCGGAACCGGGGGGGGGCTCCCTCGCGCCCCTGCCCGCCCCCCTCGCCCCATGGCGGGCGGCCCTCCCCGACGTGGACCTCACCGGACTCCACGTGCTGCTGGACTGCGCCAACGGCGCCGCTTGGGACTGCGCCCCGGCCGCCCTCCGCGACCGCGGCGCACGGCTGACCCTGCGGGGCTGCCAGCCCGACGGCCGCAACATCAACGCCGGCGTGGGCTCCCTGCACCCCCCTACCGACCTCGGCGACGCCGACCTGGCGCTGTGCCTGGACGGAGACGCCGACCGGGTCGTCATCGTCGACCGCCGCCACGGCGTCCTCGACGGCGACGACATCCTGTGGCTCCTCTCCCAGCAGGTCGAAGGCCAAGTCGTGGGCACCGTGATGAGCAACGGCGGCCTCGAAGCCGCGCTGCGGGGACGGCTCGTCCGCACCGCCGTCGGTGATCGCTTCGTCGCCATGGGGATGGCCGAGCACGGCGCCCGCCTGGGCGGGGAACCCAGCGGCCACATCCTGCTGGCCGACGGTCCACCCACGGCCTGTGGCCTGACCACGGCGCTGCGGGTGCTTCAGGCCGCTGTCGACGGAAGCGGTCGCCCCGTCCTCCCCCTGCCGCTGTCCGGCTGGACGCGCTGGCCCCAGGTCCGCCACAACCTGCGGCGAGACGTGCGCCAGCGCCCCCTCCCCCCCTCCATCGCCGCCGCCGACGTCGCCCGCGACGACGGCTGCCGCGTCCTCGTCCGTGCATCCGGCACCGAACCGGTGGTCCGGGTCATGGTCGAGGGCCGCGACGCCGCACGCGCCCGCCGGCACTGCGACCGCATCGTCGAGGAACTCACATGAAGTCCGCCCCCCTGAATCCCGCCGCCCTGAAGTCCGCGACGGTCCTGCGCCGCCTGGGCGTCAACATCGACCACGTCGCCACCGTGCGCCAGGCTCGCCGCAGCCCCTACCCCGACCCGGTCGCCGCCGCGCTCGTCGCCGAGCTGGCCGGCGCCGACCAGATCACCTGCCACCTGCGGGTGGACCGTCGCCACATCACCGACGAAGATCTGCCGCGGCTGCGCACGTCGGTCCAGACCCTGCTCAACGTCGAGATGGCCTGCACCGACGAGATGGTGGCCATCGCCCGGCAGCAGCTCGCCCGCCGCGACGGCGACGCCCGCCGGCACCGCGTCACCCTGGTCGCGGAGCGCCCCGAAGAGGTCACGACCGAGGGCGGTCTCGACGTCGTCGCCCACCGGTCGCTGGTCCACGACACGGTGGCGGCGCTGGCCGACGCTGGCGTCGCCGTCAGCCTGTTCATCGACCCGGAGCAGGACCAGGTCGACGCCGCCGCTGCGCTGGTGGACCTCGGCGTGGACATGATCGAGCTGAACACGGCCCGCTACGCCGACCGCCCGGGCGCGGCCGCCGAAGAACTGGCCCGGCTCGCCGTCGCGGCCCGCCAGGCGCGCAACACCGGGCTGGAGCTGGCGGCCGGCCACGGCCTCACCCACCACAACCTGCCACCGATGGTCGCAGAGATCCCCGAGATCGTGGAGTACAACATCGGGCACAGCATCATCGCCCGGGCGATCTTCGTCGGCCTGGACCGGGCGGTCCGCGATCTCGTCACGATCATCCGCCAGCCATCCTGAGCACCTCGCTGGAGGGGCCATGATCCCGGTCACCACCGCCGCCGCCACCCGCTCCCTGGACGGCGCCGTCATCGAGCGGCTCGGCGTGCCGGGACGCCAGCTCATGGAGCTGGCCGGACGGGGGACCGCCGACGCCATCCACGCCCGCTGGCCGGACGCCACCGTGGCGGTGCTCTGCGGACCGGGCAACAACGGCGGCGATGGCTACGTGATCGCGCGCTGGCTGCACCTCTGGGGCCACGCGGTCCGGCTGGGGGTCGGACGTCCGCCGGCCACGGACGATGCGCGGGTCAACGCTGCCTTGTGTGGGGATCTGGGTCTGCCGACCCTCGACCTGGAGGCGGCGGCCCAAGGCGCCGACGTCGTCGTCGACGCCCTGCTCGGCACCGGCCAGGAGTCCGCCCCGCGGGGCTTCGCCCTGCAGGGGCTGCAGGCGCTCGCGGCCGCAGGGCAGCGGGTCGCCGTCGACCTGCCCACCGGCCTGCACGCCGACACCGGCCAGGTGCTCGGTGCCCACGTGCCGCCCTTCGACCTGACCGTGAGCCTCGGCCGCCTCAAGCAGGGACTGCTGTGCGCGCCTGGCTGCCACCTCGCCGGAGAGACGGCGGTGGTCGACATCGGCCTCGACCTCGCCGGTCTGGTCGACCCGGCCCTGCTGGCCCCGACGGGGTGGCTGCTCGAGCGGACCGACGTCGAGGCCTGGGCACCCACGGAACAGCCGGCGCAGGCCAAGTGGAACCGCGGCCACGTGGCGATCCTCGCCCGCGGCGGCGCCGCCGTGCTGGCCGCCCACGGCGCCTTCCGGGCGCCCGTCGGGTTGGTGACGCTGCTCGCGCCACGCTCGACCTGGCCCGACTTCCACGGGCTCTGGCCCGAGGTGATCCTCGCCGAGCCGGACGCCCTCGATCCCCGCCGCCACGACGCCGTGGTGGTCGGACCTGGCCTCGGCCTGGACCGTGCCGAGCACGTCCGCAGGCTGTGGCGTAGCTTCCCCGGCCCCGTGCTCGCCGACGCCGACGCGCTCACGGTGCTGGCGCACTCGCCCGTCGCGCCCCCACCCGACGCCGTCCGCGTCATCACCCCGCACAGCGCGGAAGCCGCCCGGCTGTTCGACTGCCACGCCGCCGACGTCGACGCCGACCGCTTCGACGCCTGCCGCCGCCTGCGCGCCTTCGGCGTGCCCCTGCTCAAGGGCCCCCACAGCCTCATCGGCGCCGACGACGCCGTCTGGGTCAACAGCACCGGCGACGTCCACCTCGCGACCGCGGGCACGGGCGACGTCCTGGCCGGCCTCGCCGGTGGCCTGCTGGCGCGCGGGCTGCCCCCAGCCCGCGCCCTGGCCCTGGCCGCGTGGCGCCACGGTGACGCCGGCGAGCACATGGGCCCCGGCGGTACCGCAAGCGACCTCGTCACCGCCCTGCGACGGTCCCTGCCCTGACGGGACCGCGCAGCCGCAGGGGACGCTGGCGGCGCAGCCCGGCGCTCAGAGCTTGCTCAGCGCATCGCTGAGCGCGTCGCGGACCTTGGCGTCGTCTTCCTTCTCCAGGCGGGCGGTGATCGCCGACCGCGCCGTCGACTGCTTGCCCATGCGGCTCCCGGCGTCGGCGGTGGCCTTGGCAGCCTGCTTGCGGACCTTGGGATCGCCGTCGCCCAGGTACACGGTCACGTAGGACAGCTTCGACCCCATGTCGCCCAGCAGGGACACGGCCTCGGTCCGCATGTCGGTGCTGCCGTTGCCGGCCTGCCAGCGGGTCGCCGACTCGTGCTCTGAGAAGGACCCGGTCCCAGCCTTCATGCGGGCCCGCACGACACGCCAGGCCTTCTTGCGCACCTCGTACTCCGGGTCGTTCTGCATCACCCAGACGATGGCCGCCGTGGCGCTGGCGTCGTCTTCGTAGCGGACCAGCGCATCGACCCGTTCATCGGCGCTGCCGGTGCGCAGGTCAGCGGGCACGTCCACGGTCTTGGCGGCGGCCGGCGCCGGTGCAGCGCTGGCGCTGCTCGACGCGCGGTGCGCGCCCGTGGACTTCTTGCCCACCTCGGGGATGTTCTCGAGGAGGGCGGCGTCTTCGGGCCGGCGCTCCCGGGCCACCAGCGTGGTGAGGTCCTCGATCTCCGGCTGGAGCCGGTCGATCTCGATGCTGGCGAGGTCCGGCCACACCTCCGTGACCTTGGCGCCACCAACCACCGAGCGGTTCTCTGTCCCCGCCAGCGGCGGCCCCAGCAGCGTGACAGGCGCTTCCACCACCAGCCCGAGCTCCGTGCCCGCCTTGGTGAAGGTCTTGCCCTGGTCTTCGGTGACCTCCCAGAACTCCGGCGCAGGCGGCGGCTCCTCGATCACGGGGGCGGGGGGCGGCGGCTGCGGTGGCGTGTCCGCTTCACCACAGGCGGACAGCAGGACGAGGCTGAGCAACAGCTTGCGCATGGGAACTCCCCGGTAGATTGGCCGATGGAGGCTACCGCACGGCGCGCCACCGACGGGACCGCAGCGCGCCGTTTTGACGCGGCCCGCGGCACCGGCCGCCCCACCTCATCGAGCCGGCGCGGGGGCGCGCCCGCTCACCCCTGGTCCCTCACCCCTCACCCTCCACCACGCGCAACAGCCCGCCCCGCACGCGCACACTCCAGCCACCGCCCAGCTCCACCGCCCAGCCTTCAGCCAGCGTCGCGCCAAGCACCCGCTCGAGCTGATCGGCGCGGCCTCGGCCGCCGGTGAGGCGGCGCAGCGCCCGGAGCTGCAGGGCGGGGTGCAGCGTGGCCAGGGCCGCAGGATCCAGGCCGCCGTCGCGACCCACACGCGGCCAGGCTTCGTCGAGGAGGGTGTCGAGGAGGGCGTCCTCGCGGGCGAGCAGCCGAGCACTCCGGGACAGCCCCCGCACGGCCCCGACGCGCAGCTCGCCGAGGCCGCCGAGCAGGGCCCGCAGCCGCCCCCGCTCGCTGCCCTCGTTGCTGGGGTCCTCGACCCAGGACAGGCCCTCAGCGTCGGCCCACGCGCGCAGCTCGGCCCGCGGGATGTCGAGGAGCGGCCGGCACCAGGGAGCGTCCAGGGGCTGCATGCCCCGCAGACCCGCCGCTCCGCTGCCGGCCATCAGCCGCTGCAGCACGGTCTCGGCCTGGTCGTCGAGGTGATGGGCCGTGGCGATACGGTCGGTGCCCCGAGCGAGGAGGGCGGAGCGTCGCGCGGAGCGGGCCCGAGCGGCGACGTTCGGACCGGGCGCCACATCCAGCGCGATCCCTTCCGCCGGGACGCCGAGTGTGTCACAACGTCTCAACACGTCTGCAACTTCTTGCGCTGATTCGGTACGCAGGCCGTGGTCCAGGGACACCACCCGCAGCCTCCCCCCGTGGGCATCGCGGGTCCGCCACAGCAGCTCCAGCAACACCGTCGAGTCCAGGCCGCCGCTGACCGCGACCAGGACGGTCTGCCCCGGCGACCACAGCCGCTGGCTTCGCACCGCGGCCAGCACCCGTCGCGGCAGGGTCCGTGCCCGCCCCGCGACCCGGTGGCTGCCCGGCCCGGGCAGCTCGGCCACCGACAGCGATGGCGGGACGGCGTCGTCGGGGTGGGCGCGGCAGCGGTGAGTGTGGCCGCAACGGTCGCAGCGGTAGGCGATCACGACGTCGGCACCGCGCCGGGAGAAGCCCGTCGGCTGCAGGATGCCATCGCAGCCCGCGGCCCGGTCTCCGGGCACCACGTCGACGTGGAGGCTGCGAAGGCAACGCGGGCAGTGGTCCCGCACCCGCGCGCCGCCCCGGTCGACAGCGGCGCCACACCACCGACAGGTGAAGGCCTCGTCGCGGTGGATGGGGTTCTTGCGCTGCTGGGCTGCCGCCGTCCGCGCGAGCAGCCGGCGAACCAGGACCTTGCCCCGCAGCGCGTCGGCGTCGTCGACGCCGCGCTCGGCGGCCAGCGCCAACAGCGCTGCGCGCAGCACCGGGTCGGCATCGATCTCGACCCCCAGCGCCTTGACCTGCCCGCGGCTGCGGGTCCGAGCGAGGCGGGCGAGCAGGGCGTCACGGTCCATGGCGCCTCTATGCCCCGGGCCCGCGCTCCCCGCCACGCTCTGCGGCGGGGATCAGCCGAAGATGCCCATGGGCAGCTTGAGGTAGCGGATCCCATTGCCCGCCGGCTCCGGCAGTCGGCCGGCGTTGATGTTGACCTGGATGCTCTGGAAGATGAGGGCCGGCGGCTGGAGCTGCTTGTCCCGCTCGGTCCGGAAGGTCACGAAGTCGTCCCGGCTGGTGGTCGCCGTGAGCTGCTTGTTGCCCTGCTTGCTGGCGCCGATCGTGGTCTCCCAGGCGATCTCGCGGCCGCCGGGACCGTAGTCGTGGCCGACGAAGACCCGGGTGTCGTCGGGCAGGGCGTACAGCTTGTGGACGCTGTCGTAGAGGTCCTCGGCGCTGCCCTTGGGGAAGTCGCAGCGGCCGGTGCCGAAGTCCGGCATGAACAGCGAGTCGCCGGTGAACACGGCGTCGCCGATGTGGTAGCTGACGCAGGCCGGCGTGTGGCCCGGCGTCGCGATGGCGTGGATCTTCAGGGATCCAGCGTCGAAGCTCTCGCCGTCCGCGATCAGCTTGTCGAACTGGCTGCCGTCGCTGGCGACCTCGTCACCGAGCCCGAACACGCCCTTGAAGACGTCCTGCACCGCGGTGATCGCCTCACCGATGCCGATACCCGCGCCGTAGCGCTCCGCGAAGAAGGGGCTGCCCGACAGGTGGTCGGCGTGGGCGTGGGTCTCCAGCGTCCAGTGCAGCTTCAGGCCCAGCTCGTCGATGGCCGCGGCGACCTCCTCCGCCGCAGCCGTCGAGGTCGACACCGCGCGCGGGTCGAAGTCGCGGACCGGGTCGATGAGCACCGCGTCGAGGGTGCTCGGATCCCAGACCAGGTAGGTGATGGTCCAGGTGGCGGGGTGGAAGAAGGCGCG
>CAZRFD010000008.1:0-12914 GCA_964599085.1 uncultured Enterobacterales bacterium
TCGGTGAGGCTGCCGACAGTGCCGCCACCGCTGTACTCGGCGACGGTGCCGCTGACCTCGACCTCGTCGCCGCGGTTGACGACCGCGCCCGACCAGCTCGACGACGTGTAGATCCAGATCCCGCTGTACGAACCGCCGGCAGGGTCCAGCAGGAAGAAGCCGGTGGCCGCCGCACCCCCGGCCACGACGCCGGTCAGCGTGACGGTCTCGCCCTCGAGGACGACGCCGGTCTGCACGTCGGAGATGGTGGTGACGCTGGTGCCGCCGCCATCGCCGCTGCTGCCGCCATCGCCGGTACCGCCGCCATCGCCGGTGCCGCCGCCATCGCCGGTGCCGCCGCCGTCGCCCGTGCCGCCGCCGTCGCCCGTGCCGCCGCCGTCGCCCGTGCCGCCGCCGTCGCCGGTGCCACCGCCGTCGCCGGTGCTCCCGCCGTCGCCGGTGCCGCCGCCATCGCCGGTCGCTCCACCATCCCCAGTGGACCCCGAGTCCATGCCGAGGTCCCAGCCGCCGCTGCCACCGCCGCCGCCGTCACCGTCGCCGTCCCCGCCCTTGTCGGAGCTGGGGCAGGCGGTCAGGAGCAGGGGGACAAGCAGGCTGATCGAGAGCGTGGCGCGTGACATGGACACCTCCGCGCCCCTGATAGCACGCATCTCCGCGCGCACGGCCGCGGCCGGTGACAAGCCGGTGATGTCGCCGCCGTCACGCCTTCAGGATCTTTCGCACCAGCGTGGCCGTGAAGTCGTGACCCGCGAGGAAGGCGAGCCGCACACCCTCGGGTGCCGCGACCACCCGCACCCGGCGGACCAGCCCCCCACCGATGCCGTCGGCAGATGCCCGCACGGGCCGCGCGCCCTGACGCAGCACTTCGATGTCGACCGCCGCGCTCAGCGGCAGGATGAAGGGTGACAGCCGCGGCGCGTGCGCGCAGATGGGCGTGACGTGCAGCGCTTCGGCGAGGGGATGGCTGGGCACACCACCGGCCGAGAAGCTGTAGGCGGTGCTGCCGAGCGCCGTCGCCACGATCAAGCCGTCGCAGGCGAGCTGATCGACCACGACGGTCCCGTCGACCAGCACCCGCAGCCAGGCGGTCCGGCCGGTGGTCCGTTCGACGAACACGTCGTTGAGGGCGCGGGAGGAGGTGGGGGCCCCGCCGTCCGCCGGCCAGGCCTGCAGGGTGAGCGCCGGGAAGCGGTGGACCGTGAAGCGACCGGCGATGATGTCAGCGGCCAGCGCGTCGACGCCGCGCCCGTTCGGTCCCACGTCGTTGAGCAGGAAGCCCAGGTGACCGGCGTTGACGCCCAGCAGGACGCGGTCGCCCCCCTCTTCGTGCAGGGTGCTGAGCAGCCAGCCGTCGCCGCCCACCGTGATGCACAGCCCCGGCGGCAGACGTGAACCGGCGAGCAGGGCCGCCAGCCTGTCGCCGAGCTCGACGGCGCGGGGATTGTCGGGATCGATGCGCAGCACGGGTCTCCCTGTCGCGCGCCTCACGTATCCAGCCCGAGCAGGGGCGCGACACCCGCTCGTCGACGAAGGTGGGCGACGACCCGGCGAACACCCGGCGCCCGGATGAGCCGCAGCATCAGGCGCTGCCGACCCGGAAAGTCGGTGAGGCCGAGGCCCGCGAGCATCGTGAGCAGGCCCTGACCGGGCATGAAGAGCATCACGAAGCCAAGCACGAGCAGGCCGAGCCCCAGCAGGTTGCGCAGCAGGATGCGCAGGCTGCGCGCTGGCGGCCCCGCCAGGATCCGGGCCAGCAGCGGCGGCCGGGCCGGCAGAAGCAGCAGGTCTTCGGGTAGGCCGACGACCAGGCGCGGCACGAGGGCCGCGCTCACCAGCGCGAGCACGACGCTGAACCCGGACAGGCCGAGCCAGACCGAACCGGGAACGCGGGAGATCAGGTCGAGCAGGTCGTCCATGCACGGTGCAGATAGCCCGACTGGCCCCGCGCCTCGACCGGCAGCTTGCCCCGGCGGCCCGCGCCGCGGCGCCGCACCCTGCGCCAAGCCGGCCGCGGTCCTCGCCCCAGGACTCGCCGCCCACGCGATAGCAGTCCGCATGCCTGGCTCACTCCTGATGCTGCTGCTGGCCTGTGCGGCGGAACCCACCCCTGCACCGGATGCCTCCCCCCCGCCGACGTCGACGGCGTCAACGCCAGCGACCCCGCCGGTCGCCGCCAGCGTCGTGGCCTCCGACGGCCTGGTCCGGGCCGTCCCTCCCGCCAGCCCCAGCACCGCCGCCTTCATGGTGCTGCGCAACGACGCCGACCACGACCTCGCCGTGGTCGGCGCCAGCTCGCCGGCGGCCCGCGCCGTGGAGCTGCACACCCACGTCTCCGCCGACGGCATGATGCAGATGCGCCGGGTCGATCGCTTTGACCTGCCCGCTGGCGGAGAGCTGCGGCTCGGCTCGGGTGGGCCTCACATCATGCTGATCGGGCTGGAGCAGGACCTGGATGAGGGCAGCTCCGTCCCGCTGACCCTGCGCTTCGACGACGGCAGCGTGCTGTCGGTGGACCTCCCCGTCAAGGCACCGGGCGAGGTGCCCAGGGCGCAGCCGACGACCGATGAGTAGTTCCCGGCTCAAGCGCCGCCTCGTGCTGGTCGGGTGGGGCCTCGCGCTGGGCTTCTTCTTCGTCATCTGGAAGTGGCCGGACCGCGTGCTCGGCCTGCGCCACGGCGACCTTCCGTCGACCCGGCAGCAGTGCGCCCTGGCGTCGACGCCCTGCACGGCACGGTTCTCCGACGGGCTGGCCGTCAGCATCGCCGCCGAGCCCCTCGGCCTGCCGCGGGCCACGCCGCTGCGCTGGAAGATCGCCATCGCCGACGGCGTCCACACCGCGAGCAAGCTCGAGCTGACCGGCGTCGACATGCCCATGGGGCTGACGCTGGTGCCCCTGACGGAGATCGGCCCCGGGCGCTTCGAGGGGGAGGGCGCGCTGCCCGCATGCACCCGCTCCAAGATGCTCTGGCGCGCCGAGGTCACCGTCGATGCTCCCGATGGCAGCGCACCGCGGATCGCCGCCTTCGAGTTCTGGACCGAAGACGGGGACGCGCCGATCACGGTGGCCGAGGGACGGGGCGCCGCCGCCCCCGGGGCGCCGGCTCCGACCTATGGACCGCTCCAGCTCGACACCGACGCGGGCCCCCTCTCCCTCGCCGATCTGCACGGCAAGGCCCTCGTCGTCTACTTCGGCTACACCGCCTGCCCCGACTACTGCCCGACCACCCTGTCGACCATGGCCGCAGCCGTCGGCCTGCTCCGTCCAGACGAACAGGACCGGGTGGTGGCCCTGATGGTCAGCCTGGACCCGGAACGCGACAGCCTCGAACGCCTCGACCGCTACGCCCGGGCCTTCGACCCGCACTTCCGCGGCGGCACGGCTTCTCTCGACGACCTCGACCGCATGAGCGCCGACTGGGGCGTGTCCTGGCGCAAGGTGCCCCTGCCGGACTCAGCACTCGGCTACGCCATCGACCACAGCACCGACAGCTTCCTCGTCGACCCTTCCGGCCACATGGTCCAGCCGATCCCCCACGGCACGCCCCCCGACGACGTCGCCCGGATGCTCCGCGCCGCACTGTCTTCCACGGCCCCCTGACGAGCCGACGGCCAGAGCGGCTCGTTAGGAACCTGGGGCCGCAGGTACTATCGTCCGCCGGCCATGGCCCTCTCACTCCGCAAGAAGCTCGGCTTCACAGTGGCGACCACGCTGCTCGGCCTCGTCGTGATCGAGGGGATCCTCCGCGTCATGACGCGAGAGCTGGGCAAGGCCACCATCCCCAGCGAGCGGATCCTCAAGCACGTCGAGCACGGTGCGATGGAGTACGACCCGGTCTACGGCTGGGTGCGGGCGCAGCTCCCGCTGGAGGTGGAGGGCATCAACAAGGACCAGTTCCGCTACGCCGACCTCCCCACCGGCAAGCCGGCGGGGACCTGGCGGGCCTTCACCATGGGCGACAGCCAGACCTACGGTGCTGGCGTGGCGGCCGATCAGTCCTACAGCGCCCACGCCGAGCGCACGCTGCGCGCCGCCCGGCCCGACCGCGAGATCGAGGTCGTGAACACCGGCACCAGCGGCTACGGCTCGCTGCAGGCTCTGCGCCTCATGCAGCACAAGCTGCCGGCCTGGAAGCCCGACCTCTACATCGTCGACTGCTTCATCCACGACCAGCCCCGCGACGAGCGGGTGCCGGTGTCCAGCCACTTCCCGACCATCGACAAGCTGCTGTTCCACTGGCGGACGTACTACGTGCTCCGCTACGCCGTCGCCGAGAGCCGCGGCAAGCTCATCGGGCCCCGCAACCCGCGGTCCCGCGACGACCCCGCCTACGACAGCGAGTGGATGCGGGCCGGGCTCGACGGCAACCACGATCTCATCGTCGATGAAGCGAAGCGCCAGGGCGTAGATCTGCTGTTCGTCGACTACCCGGTGTGGATGGGCCCCGCGGACGTCATCCAGTGCGAAGCCGAGGCGGATGACCTGCCCGAGGGCGTCCATGTCGCCCACGTCTGCGAGGCGCTACGCGACAGCGGCGAGCCCGCCCGCGACCTGTTCTTCGACCACAACCACCTGCGCGAGGCCGGCAACGAGATCGCTGGCCGGGCGCTGGCCCGGGCCATCCTCGACCAGGGCCTGCTGCGCTGAGAGCCGATCAGCCGGCGGCGGGCATGCCGCCCTACGCCGCCCCGTGGCTCAGGGGTGCACGGAGGCGTCGGTGTCGTCGCTGTCACCGCAGAGGTCGGTGTAGCCGTCGCCGTCGGCGTCGCTGCCCGCCGTGCCGCAGTACAGGATGGTGCGGTCTTCGACGTCCATGGACGACACGAAGACTTCGTAGAGCGAGTCTTCGGTCCCGTCGCCGATTCCGAAGGCGCCCTCGTTGATGGTCTCCAGGGCCGCGGTCAGGTCCAGCTCGCTGTAGTCGGTCCCGCGATCGCCGCAGGTCCAGCCGATGAGGCCGTCGGTGGCGCCGGTCATCTGTTCGTAGGCGGTGAACAGGTGGCCGTCGTCCATCAGCACCGTCGTCCACACGAAGTCGCCACCCTCGCTGAACTCGCCGATGCCCTGCACGTAGACGGCGAAGGCACCGTCCTGCTCCAGCACGTAGATGTCGCCGCCGTGGCTGGGGTTGAGATCGTCCCACCACATGCCGACGGCGGGGTAGCCCAGCGATCGGAAGCTGCTGCCGGACTCCGAGTAGTCGGTCGTCGTCGACCCGAAGGTGATGAGACCGTTGCTGGTGACGTAGGCGCTGCTGTAGTCGGTCCCACAGAAGGGGAAGGTGAAGGCGTCGAAGCTGATCGAGTCGTAGTCGTCGTCGGACAGGCGGATGGCCACCGGTTCGTCGGGGTCGAGGGTGTCGATGTAGCCGTCGCAGTCGTTGTCGACGCCGTCGGTGTCGTCTTCCCAGGCGTAGGGCCACACGCTGCTGTCTTCGTCGTCGCAGTCGATGCCGCCGTAGTCTTCGAAGGCGAAGCCGTCCTGGTCGGCGTCGTAGTCGTCCCAGCCGTCGCAGTCGCTGTCGGTGCCGTCGTACCAGGTCTCGGTCATGCCCGGATTGCGGTCCACGTCGGTGTCGTCACAGTCACCACCCTGGTCGGCGTAGCCCTTGATCGGGTCGCAGCCGAGCGCCGTGTCGCTGTCGACGCCGTAGCCGTCGCCGTCGTCGTCGCGGTAGTAGGTGATCGACTCGCCGACGTCGGGGTCGTCGCTGTTGACCAGGCCGTTGCAGTCTTCGTCGACGCCACTGTCGTCACAGACCTCGCGGGCGTCGGGGTTGACGAAGGGGTCGCTGTCGTCGCAGTCGTCCCCCGACGCATAGGCGTCGCTGTCGAAGCCGTCGCCGTCGGCGTCGTAGTCGGAGTCGCCGGCGCAGTCGCCGTCCACGCCGTCGTACCAGGTCTCGGGAGCGCCCGGGTAGGCGTCGGCGTTGGTGTCGTTGCAGTCCCCGCCGACGTCGGTGTAGCCCTTGACCGGGTCGCAGGACTCGACCGTGTCCAGGTCCGAACCGTAGCCGTCGCCATCGTCGTCGGCATAGAAGGTGATGGTCCCCTCGGCGCTGGGGTCGTCGCTGTTGCTCAGCCCGTCGCAGTCTTCGTCAGCGCCACGCGCGTCGCAGATCTCGGTGGCGTCGGGGTTGACCAGCGGATCGTCGTCGCGGCAGTCGTCGCCGCCGTAGTCGCTGGAGTCGAAGCCATCGAGGTCGGCGTCGTAGTCCGACCAGCCGTCGCAGTTGCCGTCGACACCGTCGTACCAGGTGTCCATCGCCCCCGGGAACACCGTGGGATCGCCGTCATCGCAGTCGCCGTCGGAGACCCAGTAGCCGTCGCCGTCGTGGTCGACGACGTCGCAGTACTGGTCCGGCGAGCCCGGCGTGCCGAGGTCGGTGCCGGAGCCCCAGCCCCACAGCGCGTCGCACCAGGAGTCCGGCAGGTCGTTTTCCGCGGCCGAGAAGAACAGCACGTCGACCATCAGGCTGCTGCCTGAGGTCGGCACGAGGCCGGTGCTGCTGCCCCAGGACACCTGGTCCAGCAGCACGCCGTCAGCGGAGATCGACAGATCGTCGTCGCCGTTGAGCAGGGAGATGTCGTTGTAGTCGTAGTCGACGCCGTCCACACCGCCATTGGCCGCGGCGTTGCCGTTGATCGCCAGCAGCGCCACTTCACCGTGGGGGATGGCGATGGGGTCGTCGGCGACCACCTGGTGGCCGGCGTCGCCGCCGCTCTCGATGACGAGGCCGTTGAGGTAGACCGTGTCGGCGGACGCGTTGTAGACCTCGAACCACTCGCCGGAGGCGTCGTCCACCGCCGCCGGGTCGACCATCAACTCGACGATGAGCAGGTCGCCCGCCGACCAGTGGCCTTCGTCCACGAGCTGATCGCAGTCGTTGTCGATGCCGTCACCGTCGATCTCGCTGAAGTCCGGGCTGCGGTCGGCGTTGCTGTCGTCGCAGTCGGGGACGGCGTCGCAGAGGCTGCTGCCGTCACCGTCGACGTCGAAGCCGTTGTCGACGACGCCGTCGCCGTCGTTGTCCAGCCCGTCGCACTCCTCGGTGTCGAAGCAGTCGTAGGTGCCGTCGCCGTCACTGTCGGGCATGCCGTTGTCGATGACGCCATCGCCGTCGTTGTCGAGCCCGTCGCAGTCCTCGCTGTCCATGCAGTCGGCGATGCCGTCGCCGTCGGTGTCGTCGGAGTTCTCGTCGACGTAGCTGTCGCAGTCGTCGTCGATCCCGTTGCAGTACTCGTCGGCCCCGGGGAACACGGTGTCGTCGGCGTCGTTGCAGTCGCCCGCCGCCGGGGTCCACCCGTCGCCGTCGGCGTCGACGTCGATGCTGGAGCCGCCGTCACCGGCGCTTCCTCCGTCGGCGGAGCCGCCGTCGGCCGGGGTTCCGCTGTCGGAGCCTCCCTTGTCGCCGCAGCCGAGCAGGGCGCAGGTGAGGACGAGCGGGATGAGCGACAGGTGCGACCGGGTCATGGCGTCTCCGCGGGATGGCCGAGGCTCGCATTCTGACAAATTCCGTGCCCGCCCGCACCCCCCGACGTCCACGGACAGGCGCGTCTTTGGACCATGCCACCCGACCGCGGGTGCGCTAGCTTCGCCTTCCTCCGCACCGCTTCCCCCGCACCCCGGTCGACTCTCGATGGTCGCCCCGCGTCCACAGTCGCCACCGTCCGACGCCCCGTCGGACAGCTCCGCCAACCGATTCGGAACCTTCGCCGGAGTGTTCCGCCCCGTCTCGCTGACGATCCTCGGCGCGCTGCTCTACCTGCGTGAGGGCTGGCTGGTCGGCGACGTCGGTCTGCTCGGCGCACTGGCCGTCATCGCCGGTTCGGTGGCCATCACCGGCACGACCTCGATGTCCCTGGCCAGCATCGCCAGCAACGTCCGCGTGCGCCCCGGCGGGGCGTTCGCCATCATCGCCCAGGCGCTGGGGCTCGAAGCCGGCGGCGCCATCGGCATCCCGCTCTACATCGCCCAGTCGCTGTCCTCGGCGATGTACATCTACGCCTTCACAGAAGCCTGGGCCTACCTGTTCCCCGGCCACCCACCGACCCTTGTGGCCTTCGTGGCCTTCGGCGCCGTCGCCCTGCTGGCCTGGCGCTCGGCCGGCCTGGCCTTCTCCGCGCAGCGCGCCATGGTCTTCGTCGTCTGCGCCGCCCTGTTGTCCGCCCTGCTCGGCCTGGTGACGGCGCCAGAGCTGCACGCACCGGCCTGGCTGCCCGTCGACGCGGGCAGCGGCGACCTGGTCACCGCCTTCTCCATCTTCTTCCCCGCGGTGACCGGCATCATGGTCGGCGCCGGCATGAGCGGCGATCTCCGGGATCCGCGGCGGAGCATCCCGCGCGGCACGCTGGCGGCCTGGGGCGTCACCAGCTTCCTCTACGCCTTGTTCGCCGTCTGGTACGCCATCATCGCCAGCCCCGACGAACTGATCGCCGACCGGACCGTGATGCTCGACAAGGCGCTGGTTGGCCCGGTGGTCCTGGGGGGGCTGCTGGCGTCGACCCTGATGGCGTCGCTGTCGTCGTTGGTGGCCGCGCCTCGCCTGCTCGCGGCCATGGCCGAGCAGCGGGTCGTACCCGGCGGCGCGCTCCTCTCCCAGCGCACCACCGCCGGCGAGCCTCGCAACGCCGTGCTGGCCACGACCCTGCTCGCGGGCAGCGGCCTGGCGGCCGGGTCGCTGGACGCCATCGCCCCGGTGATCACCAGCTTCTTCATCATGACCTACCTGGCGATCAACCTCGTGGTCTACGTCGAGCAGGTGCTCGGCATGATTTCGTTCCGGCCGACCTTCCGCATCCCGCGTCTGGTGTCCCTCGTCGGCATCGGCCTGTGCCTGATCGGCCTGTCCGTCGGCAGCCCCTTCGGCGGCGTCATCGAGATCGTGCTGGTGGTCGCCATCTACGTCGTGCTCAGCCGCCGCCACCTCGAGACCCCCTGGGAGACGGTGCGTTCCGGCATCGACGTCACGCTGGCGGCCTGGGCGGCGCGCCGGGTCGCCGATGATCGGCGCGCCGAGCGTGCGTGGAAGCCCGATCTGCTGGTCCCGGTGGCCACGGGCGAGCAGGTCGCCGACCTGGCCCCCCTCGTCATCGCCATGACGCGGCGCACCGGCTCGGTGAAGCTGCTCGGCCTCGGTCCCCGCGACGAGCTGGACGAAGCGCTCCCCGCCGCCGTCCAGCGGCTGCGGCACTCGGGGCTGCAGGCCAGCGCCACCCGCCTGCACACCGACCGCTACATGGACGGCATCGGGCTGGCGCTGGACGCCCTGCAGGGAGAGCTGTTCCCGCCCAACCTCGTGGTGGTGGACAGCAGCAAGGTCGACGACGACGAGATCGCCGCGTACCAGCACCACTGCCGCCGGCTCTCCGTCGGCATGGCGCTGTGGCTGCGGGCTCCGCCCGACCACGCCGGGCTGGCGCAAGGTGCGGGCAGCCGCGGCGTCTCCGTCTGGCTGTCGGACCGCTCGCCGGAGTGGGCGCTGGAGCTGCACAGCCAGAACCTCGACCTGCCCGTCCTGCTCGGCCTGCTCCTCGCCGAGCACTGGCAGGCCCCGCTGCGGCTGCAGATGGTGGTCCGCGACCCGGCCGACGCCGACCGTGCCCGGGCCTTCCTCCGCGACCTCATTGACCAGGCCCGGCTGCCGTCGACGACGCTGGTCGCCGTGGCCAGCGGGTCCTTCGACGACTGCCTGCGGTCGGCCCCACCCGCCGGGCTGCACCTGTTCGGCATGCCGATGCAGGCCCGCGTCGAGCGGCTGCAGCAGATCCGCGATCACCTCGGCTGCGCCTGCCTGTTCCTGCTGGACTCCGGGCGGGAGAGCGCGCTGGCCTGAGCCGCTGACGCAGCCGCTGACGGCGCGCGTCAGCGCAGCAGCGCGTAGAGGTCGTCGATGGGGGTGGAGCGGCCGATGTAGGAGGCGGGCCAGGACAGGTCCCAGACGACGTCTCCCTCCGGCGTGTACTCCCGGACCCGCGACGCGGACCCGATGTTGTGCAGCGTGTCGCCGTTGTCCAGCCGCCAGGCTTCTCCCATGACGTCGGCGTAGATCCCCGAGCCCTCGCCGAAGCTGTCGCGCTGCACCAGGCTCTGCACGCTGCCGTCGAGGTTGTACTCGCGGACCACGGTCTCGTCGACGTCCTCACCCCGCCGGGCCGACAGCAGCAGCGTCCCCTCCTCGGTGAACACCGCCCCGTGCTGCCACCAGAAGGCCGTGTCCACATCGGCGAAGTTCCAGGCGCCGAGGGCCCGCCCGAACCAGCGCACGGTGTCACCGGTCTCGCGGTCGACCTCGATGACCGTCTCCATGGAGTACAGCGAGTACAGGAAGTGATCGCTGGCCGGATCCCAGGACAGCGAGTTGGACGCACAGCCACCGACGAGGTCGTTGTCGGTCATCCACTGCTGGCAGGAGTACAGGCTGCGGTGGGTGCCGTCGGGGTCGATCTGCTCGAGGGTCTCTTCCTGGCCCTTCGACCACTTGCCGTAGACGATGGAGCTGTCGCCCAGCTCGGTGTAGGGGTGGCGCATGCCGGGGGTGGCGATGCGGGCCAGCTCGGTGCCGTCGATGCGCAGGCGGACCAGCTCGGAGTCGGCGCCCTGGTCGTAGACGCCCCACTGCGAGTTGTGGTCGACGATGAGGGAGGTGCCGTCGAAGGAGACCCGGGGGTGCACCGTGGCGAAGCCCGGGGGGTTCTCCAGCCCCCAGACGGGGCGCCCCTGGCGATCGACGATGGTGACCCAGTCGGCGAAGTCACCGTCGGAGGCCGCCTTCACCGACAGGTACAGGTAGCGCAGCGAGGGTTCGCCCCGGCCGTCGTCGGGGACGAGCAGGTCGGCGACGGGCAGGGTGTCGGGCACGGGCGCGGTCTCAAACAGCTCGTCGGCGCCGTAGGTGGGGCCGGCGCCACTGTCGCTGGCGATGCGGTAGTCGACGACGACGCCATAGGGCAGGCCGAGCAGCAGCTCCTCGGCGCTGCCGGGACCGAGGCGGCGCGTCGGGCTGGTGCGCCACTCCTCCCCCTCCACCCGGTACTCGACCCAGGTATCGGCGGCCTCGGCCTGCTCCCAGGTCACGTGCACGATGCTGCCGATGTCTTCGTCGAGCCAGGCGCTGCGCGACAAGCCGGTGTCACCGCCGCCAGCGCCACCATCGTCCATGACCGGCGGGACGCCGCCGCCCGTGTCGGCGGCACCGGAACAGGCCGATGCCAGCAGGATCGCGGCGATGGTCGGGCGGAGCTTCACGGTGGGGGCCTTGGTGTCCGCGCGCATGGTAGCGGCTACGATGCCGCCATGTGGCTCCTCATCGCGATCCTGGCCTGCGGAGGCGACAGCGGCGACAGCGGTCCCCCGGCCGACGATGTCGCGGACGCCGGCAGCGGAGACACCGGCGGCGGCGACGCCGGTGCAGACGGCGGCGCAGACTCCGGGGCCACCGGCTGCGACAGCCGCGCCTGGCGCAAGGATGCCGAGGTCCGCCTGGCCCACCAGGCCGACGTCGACGGCTTCTGCGACAGCTACAACGCCGTGGACGGCGACCTCGTCGTCGACGTCGGCAGCACCGACGACCCCATCACCCAGCTCGACGGGATCGGCTGCCTCTGCGAAGTCACCGGCTCGCTGACCATCACCGGCGACGGCGACAAGGCCCCGCCCCTGGACAAGACCGGTGCGCCACCGCATGGCGCGCAACCAGGTGAGCGCGGCGGACAAACCGTCGACAGCGCGAGCAGGGCTGTGCCCCTCCCTCCCCCACACGTCACCGGCGACATCGAGCTGACGGCCCTGGAGCGGGTCGGTGGCGACCTGGCGATCACCTGGCACCCGAGCCTCACCTACGTCGAGGCGATGCGCGCCCTGCGAGAGGTGGGCGGCGACATCATCCTCGCCGGCAACCCCGAGCTGCAGGTCACCAGCTTCTACGGGCTGGAGCGCCTGGGCGGTCGGCTCATCCTGCGCCAGCAGGACAAGCAGCTCATCTTGCGGATCCCCCAGGCCACCACCATCGGGGGGCTGGACCTCGGCGAGGCCGGCGACGCCGCCACCATGTCCTACCTCGTGGAAGTCAAGCTCGACGCGCTCCAGGAGGTCACCGGGGATGTGCGCCTGATCGGCCCCCGCAACCTCGCCCTGCTGTCGGCCCCGCAGCTCACCCGCATCGAGGGCGGCCTGCACATCGAAGCCGCCTGCCGCACCGCGCTGTCCCTGCCGGTGCTCCAGTCCGCCGGCAGCGTCGTCCTCGACGGCATGTGCGCGCTGCAGGACCTCACGGGCATGCCCGCCCTTCGCCAGCTCACCGGCCAGGACGCCGACGGCACCAGCCTGCGGCTGCACGCCGACGAGGGCCTGGACGCCGACGAGATCGCAGCCTTCGTCTCCCAGCTCGAGGACACGGGCCCCGGGGCGGTCGATGTCGACAACACCGGCACCTGCGCCGACGTGATGGCCGCCTACGGCGAGGGCTACTGCGACTGACAGGGGCGCGGGAGCGCGAGGCGCGAGGCGCGGGAGCGCGAGGCGCGATGCCGCGAGGCACGAGGCGCGGGGGCGCGAGGCGCGGGGGCGCGAGGCGCGAGGCGCGGGGGCGCGGGGGCGCGAGGCGCGATGCGCGGGGGGTCGAGTCCGCGAGGCGCGGGGCGCGGGGGGTCGAGTCCGCGAGTGCTGGCCTTCCGGCGCGCCGACACGCATGGTCGCCTCGAGTGGTCGAGCCCGAAAACTGGCCCCCAGAAGCGGCTCGACGGGCGCTGGTGGGGCTGAGCGGACCACGTATGAGCGCCTCCCTGCGCCCAGGCGCTCACAACCCGGGGTAGGTCCACGACCTCGGGCCACTAATGAGCGCCTCCTTGCGCCCAGGCGCTCACAACGTCGGGTAGGTCCACGACCTCGGGCCACTTATGAGCGCCTCCTTGCGCCC
>CAZRFD010000008.1:13014-58067 GCA_964599085.1 uncultured Enterobacterales bacterium
AGGCGCTCACAACCCGGGGTAGGTCCACGACCTCGGGCCACTTATGAGCGCCTCCCGGCGCCCAGGCGCTCACAACCCGGGGTAGGTCCACGACCTCGGGCCACTTATGAGCGCCTCCTTGCGCCCAGGCGCCGCGAAGCCGCGGGCGGTGGAGTCGACCGCCACGAGCCCGCGAAGCCACGAGCCCGCGAGCCCGCGAGGCCGCGATTGGCGTTCCGCATCTACGGCCTTGGCATGCGGTCGTGCCTGGTGGGCAAGGCGGGGCGGTGGCTCGGAACGCCGGGTCGTGTGGTCTCAGGTGGCCGAGGTGCCCGAATGAGGGATGTAGCCGTGACACGCTTTGGCCCGCCGCTGGCTCCAGGGAGCGAGCCCTCCCCGGACACCCCGTCTACCCCGCCTCCCCGGACATCGTGTGGACCGCATCCTGCAGCCCCTGCTGGCCAGCCTCCTGCTGGGCCTGGCCCCCTTCGCCCCGGAACCGCACATCGTGGGCAAGCTCCGCTGGGTCGCGGGCGGCGCCGTCGGCATGGGGCCCATGGACTGGTTCGACCTGGTGCTGCACGGCGCGCCCTGGGTGTGGCTGGTCGTGACCGTCGCGTCGGTGGGCTGGGGCAAGCTGAAGAGCAGCGGAGCTGCGCCGACCCCCGCCGTCGAGCCCTCAGCGGCTCCCGCGCGGAAGCGCAGTGGCAAGCGCAAGAAGAAGGGCAAGCGCAGGCGGTGAGCGGATCGGACGCTGCGCGCCGGCGGGCGCGCGGGTGTAGAGCGCAGGGGTGGCGAGGGCGGGGGCCACGCGTTCGTGGGTCGAGGCAGGTGGCTGCGAAACTTGCGGGTGGGATGCGCATTCATCCGACCATGTTCATGCGGTGTTCGTTCGATATCCACAACATCATCAGGTATGTATCGGAAACAGTGTAAATTACGAAAGAAGACTGTTCGATATCCGTCCATCCCACGAGTTTGTTTCGCGGGTCGCCGGGCGTGGCGCGACGGGGCTCCTCCGGGCTGCCGACACGACCACCCAACAGTGAAGATCGGAGCCGTTCGTGGTGTCGCCGGTGGGTCGGTTGCTGGTGTCGCTTGACCAGTGGAGTCAGCGACCCGCAGGCACACGGACCCTTGTCCACGCGGGGGCTTCTTCAGATGTAGGCCTCGGCATCCTGGTAGGAGACCGTCCCGGACAGCGGACCATGGAAGACGGCGGCCCATCCGCGATCATGGGCGCCCAAGCCGACGTGCTGACCACCGATGGCGAGGTCCCGCACGCCGTCGTCATCTGCATCGAGGCAGGTCGTCTGGTCCACCCCGCCATCCAGCGTGTAGGCCCGGAAGAGGGCGATATCATCGACGGAGTGAGCGCCGCGATCGGGCACGGCCAGGACCATGGCCACGCTCTTGGGACCCATCTCGGCGAAGGCGACCCCGAGCTCGGCCGTCCCATCACCGTCGACGTCTCCCACAGCGGACAGGCGACCGGCCGTCGCCGACCGGCTGTTGACCAGCTCGACATCCCCCGCCGTGATCAGACCGGCGTCGAGCAGCGGTCCGAAGACGACCTGAACGGCGCCGCCGTCGACGGGTATGGCCAGGTCGTCGATTCCGTCCCCGTCCAGGTCACCGGGACCGACGGCACCGTGCCGAAGGTTCGACGCTGCGGTGCCCACGACGACCAGGGACGCCTCCGACAGCTCGATCTCCGACGAGGACTGGCCAGGGACGAGGTAGCCGACGCCCCCGCCCTTGCCGCAGTCGTCGGAGCCGGATTGGCAGATCCAGCCAGCGGGATCGTTGATGAACAGGTCGTCGCGACCGTCGCCGTCGATGTCCCCCAGGCTGGTCACATCGGTCGTGGCGACAAGGGTCGATCCGTTCGCATCCATGACGATGTCCGCCGTCGCGGGGTCGAGATCACCCCGCACGGGGCCGTACCACAGGTACAGTGGGCCCTGGCCTCCGACCCCGACATCGTGCACCCCGTCGCCGTCGAAGTCGAAGCCGTTCCGGGCGGGCGCCATCACGCTGGCCCCGCGGGCCCCAACCCGGGCGACGGCCTCGTCCAGCTCGACCTTGCCGCTGAGCGGACCCTCCAGCAGCCAGCTCCGACGCCCGGCAGAATCGCCGACGAGCAGGTCCGCGTAGCCGTCGCCCGTCACATCGCCGGGTGCGCCCACATAGGTCCCCAGCTCGATCGTCGTCGTGCCATGCACCTTCGCACCAGCATCGTGGGTGGTCATGTACCCGGCCAGCCCGCAGCCCGGCGCACGGCTGTCACAGTCGTCATCCACACCGTTGCCGCAGACCTCGACGGCGTCGGGATGCACCTGGGCATCGGTGTCGTCGCAGTCCGCACAGGAAACGTAGCCATCGCCGTCCGCATCCGGCCAGTCGCCGTCGTCACCCGTCGCCCGTCCACCTCCGCCCGGACCGGACGGCCCGGCACATGCGACGACGAGCACGACGAGGGCAGCGACGACCACCCGGACTCCCAGCCTGATGCCACCTTGCAGCAGGATACCCGGCCTCAGCGGAGCCCGCCACGCCCCTCCCTCCCTCCCCTCACCCCCCCGGCTCCAGCACCGTCAGGAACAGCGGAGCGGGGTTGGCACAGGTGCCGCAGCGCAGGGCGAACAGCCAGGTGCCATCGGCCGAGAAGCCCGGGAAGGCGGCGCCGTCGGTCACGCGGGTCAGGGTCGACAGGTCGGTGCTGGTCCCCGCGGCGTGCGGTCCCAGCCACAGGTCGTCGGTGATCAGCTCGAGGTCGAGGAACTGTTCTTGAAGCTGCGGGAGGTCCAGGTCGTAGCGGGCGACCATGATCTCGCTGACGAGCAGAGGATCGAAGGGGTTGCCCCCCATGTTGGTGGTCAGCGCCGACCAGTCGATGTTCCAGGGGCCGTCGGCCGCGATGGGCACCGGCTGCAGCGACTGGAGGTCGACGGTGGCGTCGAGCACGTCGCAGCCTCCGGTGATCTCGCCGCGGGTCGCGGTCTCGCCGGCGGTGGGTGTGAGGAAGGCGATGCTGCGGGCACCCACCCCGATGGTCGTGCCGGTGGTCAAGGCGATGAGCCAGGCGCCGTGGCCCTCGTAGAACTGTTCCTCGATGTCGGCGTCGGTGCCGAAGAAGGTCAGATCGGTGAGCGACACGTCCGTGGCGTCGCCGGGCTCGAAGGACAGGTAGGCGCCCAGATCGACCTGGGACAGCGAGTCGTCGGCCAGCCCCTGCTCGACCTCGGCCTCGGTCAGGTCCGGGAAGATCATGAGGGCGATGTTGTCGATGTCGGCGACGGGGTCGAGGTCGTGGCAGAGCAGATCGTGGGTCAGGCCCGACCACGACAGGGTGACGTCCTGGAGCTCGGCCAGCGGCACCGAGGGCCCGTCGAGGACACCGTGGAAGCTGTAGTTGTGGGCGTCGCCCAGGGAGATGTCGCCCGAGGGCGCGCCGCCGTCGGCTCCACCGTCCGCGGCCCCACCATCCGCGGCCCCACCGTCCGCGGCTCCACCGTCCGCGGCTCCACCGTCCGCGGCGCCACCGTCCGCAGCGCCACCCGGCGTGCACGCCCCCAGCAGGGCCAGCAGCAGCGCGTCAGTCCCGCGCATACAGGTCATCGGCGAGCTGGACGAAGGTCATGGCCTGCCCCAGCGATGTGTTGAGCTGCCAGAGCACCTCGCCGTCGGGGGTGACGTCCTGGATCTCCCCCGACGCCGACCAGACCACCTGGGTGCTGCCGTCGGCGAAGCGAGCCACGTCGCCCTTGGCGAAGACGTAGACGGCCGGGTCCCGGATGTACTCCCACACCTGTTCGGCCGTCCGGTTGTCTTCGTCGATGGACAGTTCAACGACGCGGGAGTAGCCACGATCAGTCGTGCCGTTGTCGAAGATGAGCAGGCCACCGTCGAGCACCTCGAACTGGTGCTGCAGCTCGATCATCTCGGTGCCCGGCGGGAAGCTGAACTGGTTGCCCACCCCGTTGATCATCCAGTCCGTGTGCCCGGTGGCGCGGTCGATCTTCGCGATGCTGCCGAGCGTCTTCATGGACAGGTAGTAGCTGTCTGTCGCCGGGTCGTAGTCGATGGCGTTGGCGTGGGTCAGGTTCCGGTCGCTGACCCCCAGCGCGTCGAAGTCCAGCTCGTCCCAGGCGTTCCAGACCTCGCTGAGGCTGCCGTCGGGCGCCAGCTCCATGATGCGGTCGGCGGTCTGGCCGTCCCGGCCGCTGCCCTTGGGGGCTTCCGTCACGACGATGGCGCCGATGGTGCCGTCGGGCAGCTCGACGATGTCGTGGTCGACGTAGGGCAGCGCCACCTCCTCCTGGAGCGTCCCGTCGAGCCCGACCCAGCGCACCTTGCCCGTCGACAGGTCGCTCTGCGGGCCGGCGAGGCAGTAGATCATCGACTGGCGGTCGGCGCTGATGAAGGCCCGCATGAGGTTGCCCTCCGGCTCCAGCTCGTCGTACCAGACGTAGCGCCCCCGGTTGTCGAGGATGGCGACGACGTAGGCGGTGCCCTGCAGGGGGATGACCTGGTAGCTCCACTGGTCGGCGGTGCCGCTGACTTCGAGGGCGGGCAGGCCCGAAGGCAGGCTACCGGTGGAGAAGGCCTGGTCTTCGGTGGAGGCGCTGACCCCGTCGCCCTCGGCGGTGACCGAGAAGTGCACGTCGGTGTCGGCGGGCATGCCGAGCAGCAGCACGTCGTGGGTGGTGCCCTCGTCGCTGCGGTTGCTTCGCAGGCCGTAGGCGGAGCTGTCTCCGAAGTCGACGAAGCCCGTCGTCGGCTCCGACGTGGTCCAGGACACATGGAGCACCGTGGCCACTTCGTCGGTCACCTCGACCTGGACATCGGTGATGAGGCCGGCCGCGGCGCTGCCGCCGTCGGATCCGCCGTCGCCCAGGCCCCCATCGGCGCCGCCGTCGCCGACCGCGCCCCCGTCGGCCGTGCCAGCACCACTGTCGGAAGCACCCTTGTCGCCCGAACAGCCGAGCAGGGTGAGGAGGATGAGGGCGGACCAGCGCATCGCGTCTCCAGGTGCGGGCCGAGGGGCGGGGACCCCCGGCGAGACCCCCAGCGTAGCCGGTCGGGGGGCGAGGCCACACCCGCGACCGCACCGTGCCGCGCTCTCGGACTTCACCGCCCCGCGCAGATCTGCGCCACGCCCTCCTGGGGCGAGGGCCACCGGCTGTAGAGCAGGGGATCGTGGCCCAGCAGCAGGCGGCCGGCGGACTCCAGCGCAGCGGCCTCCCCGAGGTCGGCGTAGGCATACGCGGCGTCGCCGGCCACCACCACCGGGCCCTCGGCGCAGCGCAGCTCGACGACGCTGTGGTGGGGGGTGTGGCTGCCAAAGGCACGGATCGACAGCCCGGGCAGGGGCTCGCTGTGGTCGCCCGAGAAGCCGTGGACGCGCCCGGAGTCCGCCAAGGCGACCATGGCGGGGCGCAGCGCGGGGTCCAGCAGCGGGCTGGCCAGCAGGGCGGCCCACTCGTCGGCGTGGACGTGCACGGTCGCCCGCGGGAGGTCGACGAGGCCCTCGACGTGATCCCAGTGGTGGTGGGTGAGGACGACGTCGGTGACATCTGCGGGCGCCAACCCGACGGCAGCGAGCGCGGCGGGCACGCTGCGGGCACGCGCCACGTCCAAGGACTTCACCGAGCGCCAGGAGTCGGCGGGGGCCTGGCGGGTCGACAAGGCGTCGGTGCCGGCGTCCACGAGCGCGACGTGGCCGTGGCCCGCGGCCACGAAGAAGGACCAGCTCAGGGCGATGGTCGCGTCGGGTGCGGCGCCGGGGTCGAGGACGGAGAGCGGCGCGTGCGGCGAGCGGGCGTACTCCACGGCGAGGAGCTGCCAGCCCGCGGAGTCCGGGTGGAGGGAGAGCGCCGCCGCCTGCGTCGGGTAGGCGGGCAGCGCGGGGTCGCCCCGACAGGCACCCAGCAGCAGCGCGCCCAGCAACAGGCCGGTCTGCCGGGTCGACGAGGCGGAGCGCAGCTTCACGACTCCCCCCGGGCGATGGGGTCGGCGCCGCGGAGGCTCGGCCACACCGACAGCGCCACGAGCGCGTAGAGCACGGCGCCGACGGTGCTGGTGGCCGAGAAGCCCAGCCACGAGGAGAGGAGCAGCCCGCCGAGCACCCCGAGGCCGCCGAGCGTCCCGTTCAGGCCGAACAGCAGGGCGCCCGCGCCTGGCGCGAGCCGCGCCTGGGCCGCCCGTACCACGATGGGCAGCGGCAGCCCCATGGCCAGCGACACCGGGGCAACGGTGGCGATGGCGACGGCCGCCCTGAGCGCTGGCGGCAGCACCAGCGCCCGCGACGACAACAACCCCAGTCCCCCGGCATGCGCCAGCAACAGCAGGGGCACGGCCAGCAGGACGGCGCGACGTCTCCGGGGCGACAGCCGAGGCGACAGCGCCGCCCCCAGGCCCGAGCCTGCCAGCACGGTCACGAGGATCACCACAAAGCTGGTCGTCGGCGGGCCGATGAGGAGCTGGAGCTGCTGCATCCACAGCGTCTCCACCCCCATGAAGGCGACACCGGACAGGCCGGCAGCAGCGGCGACGCTGACGGCTTCGGCCCGACCTGCCCGTCCCCGACGGCGCAGCAGGGCGAAGCACAGGGCAAGGGCGGCGCCGACGGCGACGACCGCGACACCGGCGAAGCCCCGGGCCAGGACGCGGCGGGTCGCCGGGATGCTGAACGGGAAGGGGCGATCGTCGTCGAGCGGGCGCCCGGCCTCCGGCGACCAGCCCGCGGGCAGGCGTCCGGTCCGCAGGAAGGCCGCCAGGGGGTTGTCGAGATCGCGCTGGTCGGGCAGCCACAGCGGCACCATGGACACCGGCAGCGGCCCGGTGCGCCCGACCTGCGCCCGGGGCACCTCGGCCATCCACCGCCGCAGCGCGGCCAGCTCGACGGCCCCCCACGGCGTGGTGCGGACCAGGAGCTGCTGGTAGGCGCCGCCCCACTCCACGGCGACGACGTGGTCCTCGGGGTGGGCCGCACCCCGCTGCGCGAGCACGGACATGACCGTCGCCAGGGTGCGGACGGTCAGCCGCGAGCCCATGGCGGAGTACAGCGGCTCCTCCCAGTTGATCACGCCGCCCTCGACGAGGCGATCGAGGTAGCCGCCGATGGCCTGCCGGGTGTGGAGGAACTCGGCGTCCGCCGCCCGCCCCAGGCTCGGTCCGCGGGCGACATGGGCGTTCATCAGGGTGATCATCGCATAGCGATGCGTGCGCCTCGACAGGGCCGAGCGGCCATCACCGATCTCGATGCCGACCCCCTCCGCGCAGCCGCCACACAGCGCCCCGGCGCCTCCCCGCACCAGCTCGATGAAGGCCCCGTTGAGCTCGGCGCCAGCTACCTCTCCCCCCAGGTTGCGGGCGGTCTTGAGGATCCCCTCCGCCGAGGTCCCGATGACGAAGATGTCCGGTGGCTCCGAGAAGATCCCCCGGGGCAGGCGCGGATCCCACACGTAGCGGTCCGGGCTGTCGGGGAACATGATGTCGATGAAGTTGCCGTTCTCGTAGACGCGAACCGGCGGCTGGCCCGCCGGCACGTCGACGGAGATGATGTCGATGCGTCCAGCCAGGGAGGACACGGTGTGCAGGTGCCGGGCCTCCGGGGTCCTGGCCAGCACCTCGAAGAGCTTGGGCGGGGTCCGCCCGCGCAGCTCGGTCTGCTCGGGCGTCAGGGGTCCCTTGGGGCGCAGCGCCTCGGCCAGCCCGCTGCGGTCCTCGACCCGGGCCAGATCGTAGATGCCGAGGCGGAGGTTGCTCACCGCCACCGCGACGACCAGCACGGCGAGCCCCACCGCGAGGCGCCGCCCCCGACGGCCCACGAGGATCGCCGGCACCGCGCAGGACAGGCCGACGAGGAGGATCTGGCTGGCCTCCTCTCCCACCGCGCCGACGCAGAGGGTGGCGAGCAGGGCCCCGACCGCCGCTCCCCCGAGGTCGAGGGCGTAGACCCTCGACGGCGGCAGGCCCGCGAAGGCGGCCGCCAGCAGCACGCCACCGGCGAGGTAGGGCAGCAGCAGCAGGGGGGCCGCATAGGGGAGCGCCGCCCCCAGCAGCCAGAGCCCACCGACGCAGACCGCCAGCGTCAGCGGCAGGGCCCAGGCGGTGCGGGCCTGCGCGGTGGACGCGCCGCGCCCGGCCGCGCGAGCGGTGAGCCAGCCCGAGAGTGCCAGCCCGATGACCGCGACCGACAGCGCCAGGTACGCGGAGCGCGCGTCGCTCACGAAGACAAGCTGCCGGTGGGTCAGCAGCTCGAAGGCCGCGAGGCAGCCGGCGACCACCGGCACGGCGAGCAGGAGTCGGTGGGGGCTGCGGTTCGGCACCAGGGTCCCAGGGGGAGCGGGAGCGCGCAGGGTCGCCGCGCTCACCTCACCACGGTGGGCGTTGTACCACCTGACCGTGCGGTCGCCGGTCGCGTTGACACCCGGTGGACCACACACCACCTTCTGGCCACCCGACCCGGACGCGGCCATGACCCCAGCGCTCATCCTCGCAGGCCTCCTGGCGTGCACACCCTCGGTTCAGGACACGGCCGGCGTCGGCGACAGCGGCTCCCCGCTTCCCACCGGCGGCACCATCGTCGCGACCAGCAGCACCGAGGCGCTGGCGGCGGGGCGGGACATCCTCGACGAGGGCGGCAACGCGGTCGACGCCGCGCTGGCTGTCGCAATGATGCAGATCGTGCGCACCGGCGGGTCCTGGAACAGCTTCGCCGGGATCATGGGGATGGTCGTGTACGACGCCGAGTCCGGCGAGGTCACCGCCCTGCACGGCGACTTCGGCACCTTCGCCGCCGAGACCGACCCCTCGACAATCCCGGCCGACGCGCCGAGCGGTCGGACCGCGCTGGTGCCGGGCTTCATGGCGGCCGCAGAGACCGCACACGATCGCTACGGCAACCTCCCGCTCTCCCGGGTCATGGAGCCGGCCATCACCCTGGCCGACGAGGGCTTCGAGGTCGACGCCCTCCTCGAGTACTACATCGAGTGGCGCCAGGACGTGCTCGACCGGCGCGACGACACCCGCGCGATCTTCACCGACGCGGACGGCCAGTGGCTGCAGGAGGGCGACCTCTTCCAGCAGGCGGCGCTGGCCGACACCCTGCGCCACGTCGCCACCGACGGCGCCGCCTGGATGTACAGCGGGGCCTGGGCCGATCACTTCGTGGCGGCCGTGAGCGAGGAGGGCGGGGCCGCGCAGGCCGCCGACCTCACAAGCTACTCCGCCGACTGGCTGGAGCCGCTGCGGACCGACTACGCCGGCCACGAGGTCTTCACGCTCGGAGAGCGGGAGCTGGGCAGCGTCCAGATCGTCGAGGCGCTCAACATGGCCGACGCCGCCGGCCTGGCCGAACTGGGCGCGTGGACGGAGTCCGGCGAGGCGCTCTACTGGGTCACGCGCATCACCCAGGCCAACGCGCTGCTGACCTGGCTGTACGACTACCTGCCGCAGTATGGCTCGTACCTCGAAGACGGCCTGCCCGGCGTCCAGCTCGACCACGCAGCCCGCGTCGATCCCGCCAACGCCGCCCTGCTGGTCGGCTACATCGCCGACGGCACCTGGGCCGAGCTGATCGACAGCCTCGGACTGACTGCGCAGGCCGCACGCAGCCACTCCGACGCCATCGTCGTCGTCGACGCGCAGGGCAACGCCGTCGCCCTCACCCACAGCATCAACACCACCATCTGGGGCGGGACTGGGATCTTCGTCGACGGGGTGAGCATCCCCGACGCCGCCTCCTTCCAGCAGGATCTGCTGACCCAGGTCACGCCGGGCGACCCGCTGCCGACTCCCCTCAACCCCCTCATCGCCCTACAAGACGGTCAGCCCGTGCTGGCCGCCAGCACCATCGGCAACGTCCACTACGCCCAGTTCCAGCGCAGCCACGCCGTGCTCGGCCTCGGCCGCTCCCCCGAAGAGGCGCTGGCCATGCCCATGGTCGCCGGCATGCCCTTCGACGAGAGCGTCCAGCCCGGCAGCTTCGACGCCGCGGTGCTCGAAGAGGCCGCCGCGCTCGGCACCCCCATCTCCGTGTCCAATGACGACTACAGCCCGGCGTGGGCCGGGCTCGGTCGGACCGACACGACGTGGACCGGCGGCGTCGAGGCCTGGCTGGAACAGGTCGGCGGAGGCAGCGTCACGACCGAGTAGGCGCCTCCCTTCAGCCGGCCGCCCTGTTCCGCGCCATGATCCGCGCCGCCACCACGCCCGTGGTGAACATGCTGCCGGAGTAGGCGAAGACGGTGAGCAGCGTGGCCGGGTCGGGGAACCAGGCGCTGGCCAGCAGCACGCAGGCAGAGACGCTGTGGATGACGCCGGTGCAGGCCAGGGCGATGCGCGTCGGGCGACCGCGGGGCGAGAGCAGCCAGCCCACGGCCATGGCGAAGAGCACGGTGCCCTCGACGGCCAGCAGGGTCTGCAGGCCGGCGTCGAGGAAGCGGCGGGCCTGGGTGGCGACGACGGCGACGGCGACGACGACGAGGATGGCGTTGGCGAGCCGGGCGCTGCCCCGCTGCAGGGTCGCGGCGCGTTCAGGGGCGGCGCGCCGCAGCCCGATGCCCGCGGTCAGGGGGAGCACCTGGAACAGCAGGATGGTGCGCGCCATGGGCCACAGGTAGCTGCCGTCGGTGGGGCCGATGAGCACCCTGGCGAGGTCGAGGCCCAGGGGGATGAAGGCGGTGTTGAGCACATTGCTGAGGAGCACGAGCGAGGCCGCCAGGGCGACATCACCGCGCGCCTGCAGCGCGAGGTAGGCACCCATGGGGCCGCCGGGCGCGACCGCGCAGAGCACCAGGCCGGCGGTGGCCGCCGGCGGCAGGCCGAGCGCGCGCGCCAGCAGCAGGGCGACGGGGGGGACCAGCAGGTACTGGCCCGCCATGCCGATCAGCAGCGCCCTGGGGCGCTTCAGCACGCCGAGGATTCGCTCCAGCGACAGGTCCAGGCCGACGCTGAGCATCAGCAGCACGACGAACAGGCCGACGGCGATGTTCTGGGCCTGCTGCAGCACGGCGGGATCCATCGAGGGCACGGGGCTTCAGGGGTGCGGCGGCGAGGATGTCACGGCCACCGGCCGTCGTCACGCAGCCCTCACCTTGATGGGCCGCCGTCGGCGTGTAGTATCCGGCCACCCACCCGGCCACCGAGGCGGCACTTCGGTCCCCGCCGCCCTCCTGGCGACGCACCTCGATGGCGGTGAGACCTAGAGGACCCGACATGATCGACCAGCTCTCCCGCGACGAGCGCATGCAGCTCCTCCGCTTCGTGTGCTCCTTTGCCTGGGCGGACCTCGAGGTCCGTGACCAGGAACGCAGCGTCGTGCACAAGCTCATCAAGAACTTCCAGCTCGACCCCGAAGAAGCCGACGAGGTCAACCAGCTCCTGACCCACCCCCCCAGCCCCGAGGAAGTGGATCCCCAGGACATCCCCGTCGAGCACCGCGAGATCTTCCTCGACGCCGTCAAGGCGATGATCTACAGCGACGGCGAGATCAGCCCCATCGAAGCCGAGAGCTTCGAGCTGCTCGACCAGCTCATCCGCTGATCGCGGCCCTCAGCCGCGGCCCGCGCCGTCCGCGGCGCGGCCCTGGCGGCGTAGGACCCGGGCCGTCCCGGTGGTGGCGACCAGCGCGCCGGTCTGCCCCCGGGTCAGCTCGGCGGCGTTGGCTTCGTCGGTGTCGACGTGCATCTCCAGCGCGTACTTGTCCGACACGCGCACCAGGACGTCGCCGAACACGAGGTCCCGGCCCTCGCTGTCCACGGCCACCTCGACGATGTCGCCCTGCGCCACGCCGTAGGCGGCGGCATCCTGGGGCCGCATGTGGATGTGGCGCCAGGCGCAGATGGCGCCCTCGGACAGCTCCAGCCGGCCGGCCGGCCCCTCCAGCACGATGGGCGCGCTGCCGGCGACGTCGCCGGAGCGCCGCACCGGTGCGTCCAGCCCCAGCTTGAACTCGTCGGTGCGGGCGATCTCGACCTGGCAGGCCTTGCGCGGCGGCCCCAGCACCCGCACGCCCTCGATGCTGGCCTTGGGGCCGTGCAGGGTCAGGGTCTCGACCGCGGCGTACTGCCCGGGCTGGGACAGCGGCTTGTAGGGGGTCAGCGTGTGTCCCGGGCCGAACAGCGCCTCCACCGCGGCGTCGGTCAGGTGCACGTGGCGGGCGCTCACGGCGATGGGGATCGGCGGCGGCGCGGCAACGGCGTCGCCGCCGATGGCCTGCCAGCTCTGCAGGGCGATCTCGTGCTGTTCGTCGGTGCGCACCGCGAGGATCCGCACTCGGCTGTTGTCGGCGGACAGCTCGGCGACGGGGTGCTCGTCGTCGACCACGGCGTGGTCGTTCCGCGCATCGTCGAGGTGCGCGCCCATGAAGGACAGACCATCGGTCGCCAGGCGCCGCACCTGGGCGCTGTGTTCGCCGATGCCCGCGGTGAAGACGATGGCGTCGACCCCGCCCATGATCGCGGCGTAGCCGCCAATGTAGCGCCGCAGGCGGTGGCAGCTCACGTCGATGGCCAGGCGGGCGGCGGCGTCACCAGCGGCCGCGGCGGCTTCGATGTCGCGCAGATCCGGCCCCCGCCCGGACAGCGCCGCCAGCCCGCTCTGCTTGTTGAGCAGCGTGTCGAGGGCGTCGGCGTCCAGCCCCTCGCGGCGCATGAGCATCAGCAGCACGCCGGGGTCGACGTCGCCGCTGCGGGTCCCCATCACCAGACCCTCCAGCGGGGTCAGGCCCATGCTGGTGTCGACGGAGCGGCCGTGGTCGACGGCGGTGATGCTGGCGCCGTTGCCGAGGTGGCAGGTGATGATCCGCAGGCTGCGCCAGTCTTCACCCAGCCAGGCCGCCGCCCGGCGGGCGACGTAGGCGTGGCTGGTGCCGTGGAATCCGTAGCGGCGGATGCCCAGGCGCCGGCACAGCTCGGCAGGCAGCGCGTAGCTGTACGCCGCCGCCGGCATGGTGGCGTGGAAGGCGGTGTCGAAGATGGCGACGTGGGGCAGGTCGGCGAGCACGGCGCGCGCCGCGCGGATCCCGGCGATGTTGGCCGGGTTGTGCAGCGGCGCCAGCGGGATGAGGGACTCCAGCACGTCGATCACGTCGTCGTCGATGCGCGTGGGAGCGTCGAAGCGGTCGCCGCCGTGCACCACCCGGTGGCCGACCACACTGACGGCGTCGGCGACCGGGACCTCGGCGAGCATCGCCGGCAGGGCCACGGCGAGGGCGGCTTCGTGACCGGCGGCGTCGGGCAGGGGCAGCGTGCGTTCGGCGCCGCCGACGTCGAGGGTCGCCACGACGCCCGCGCGCCCGACCCGCTCCACGAACAAGCCCACCAGCTCCTGGCCGTTGTCAGGGCGGACGACCGCCGCCTTGATCGAGGAGCTGCCACAGTTGACGACGAGCGCAGACATGCCGACCTCCAGCAGGCGGCGCTCCTAACCGACCACCATCGCCCCTCCCCGCCCGCCGCCGGCTCGGCTCCTCGCTCTGTGGCAAGCTTCGCCCGCAGCAGCGCTGCCGGAGCACGCATGGCCTCCAGGGACGACGCAACCAACACCGCCCCAGACGCCCTGACCGGCGATCACCTCGACAACCTCGCGGGCCAGGCCCTCGAGAACCTCGTCAACCAGTTCGCGCGCCCCCTCGACTTCCTGCGCGAGCTGGTCCAGAACAGCATCGACGCCGGCTCCCCGCGGGTCGAGGTCCGTATTGGCTTCGAGCCGGACGAGGGCGCCGCCGGCGGGACCGACACGGGGGTGCTCGAGGTCCACGTCGACGACTGGGGCGAGGGCATGGACGAGCGCATCATCGACTCGCAGCTCACCCGGCTCTTCGCGTCTTCGAAGGAAGACGACCTCACCAAGATCGGCAAGTTCGGCATCGGCTTCACCAGCATCTTCGCCATCCGCCCCGACGCCGTGCTGCTGCGGACCGGCCGCCACGGCGAGCACTGGGAGCTGCTCTTCCACGCCGACCGCAGCTTCGACAAGGTCCGCATCGACGAACCGGTCGCCGGCACGCAGATCACGCTCTTCAAGCGCATGCCGGCGGCCGAGGTGGAGCAATTCGTGCGGGAGAGCCGCTGGATCCTGCACTTCTGGTGCGAACACAGCGACACCCCCATCACCTTCTTCGACCAGACCCGGCCCCAGGAGGAAGCGGCACCCGCGGCGGCGGACCCCTTCGCTGCGTTCGAAGATGGCGCCCTCGAGGGAGCCGCCGGCGTCGACGCCAGCCCCGCGACCGCGGTCGCCGGCCCCGAGCCGGTCAACTCGCCCATGAAGCTGGACGCCGACCTGCAGGTCGAGGGCGAGGTGCAGGGCGTACGCGTCGTCGTCGGCTACGCCCCACGCCCCCGCTACGGCTTCTACAACGGCGGGCTGACGCTGATGAACACCGAGAACGACGACGTCCTCGGCGAACACCGGCACCGCCTCGGCCACCTCAGCTTCAAGGTGAAGAGCGACGCGCTGGAGCACACGCTCACCCGCGACAACGTCCTGCAGGACGCCAACTGGACCCGGGCCATCGACGCCCTGCGCACGGTGAGCGAGCAGCTCCAGGCGCGCCTGGTCGAGCGCACCACAGAGGCCGTCCAGGCCGGCGAGCCGCTGTCGAAGTGGCACGGCTACCTCGCTGACGAGTGCCGCCGGCGGGCGCTGCACCGCACGGTGGAGGGCGCCCGTGACCTCCCCCTGCTCCGCGACCATGACGGCGCCCCCCTCAGCCTCACCCAGCTCGAGGCCGAGTACGACCGCCACGGCGCCGTCCTGCTCTTTCCCGGCGAGGGCGGGCTGGCGCGGGCGCTGGCGGCCGAGAAGATCCGCCTGTTCGACGACGATCCGGACCTGCGCGCCCTGCTCGTGGCCACGTGGCGGGCGCCCTTCCTGTCGCTGTCGGACCAGGGGCGCCAGATCCTGCGGGCCGACCGGCTGTTCCTGCTGCCCGACATCGCCGACCCGGCGATCCTCGACCGCGCCGAGGCCCGCTTGCTGTCCGACACCCGCGCGCTCCTCAGCGAGAGCGTCACGGGGCGCCTCAGCCTCGATCTCGCGAGCTTTCCGGCCGGCGCACGGGAGGCCCTGGTGGTGGAGGGGCCCGAGGGCAGCGGCGTCTTTCGCCGGGCGGGGAGGCGCTGGACCTGGCTGCCCTCCTTCGCACACCGGCGCCGCCTGCTGCTCAACCGCGGCCACGCCTACTACCTCTCCCAGCGGGTGCTGGCCGGCGAGCAGCCCACCGTCGCCGCGTTTGCGCTGGCACAGGCGATCCTGTCGGTCGAGGGGCTCGAGGGGGAGCAGAGCTTCCTGCGCCTCGACCACGCCGTCGGACAGCGGGTGTCGCCATGAGCGAGGGCTTCGACGCCATCCTCGCCCGCTCCCGGGCACCGGGTCGCTTCGTCGAGCGCCGCAGCTTCACGCTGTCGCGCGATCGCGCCGTCGAGAAGCTGCGCGAGTTCACCCTGCGCCACCCCGAACAGTACATCCTGGAGCTTGTGCAGGCCGCGGTCTTCGCGGGGGCCCGCTGGATCGCCATCGATGTGTCCGCCGACCGCCTGTTCTTCGCCTGGGTCGGCGGCCGCCCCTTCACCTCCGCACAGCTCTCCGGGGTCTTCGACTTCCTGTTCGCCGACCGGGCCGCGGCCGAGACCCGCCACGTCGTACAGCTCGCCGTCTCGCTCAACGCGCTGCTGCAGCGCAGCCCCAAGCTGCTGCGCATCGAGAGCGGCGACGGCAGCAGCGAGGGCAGCGTCCGCATGGACCTCGACGCCAAGGGCAAGGGTCACGTGGGGCGGCCCGAGAACGCCTTTGCCGGCACCTACCTGGTGGCCGAATTCGCCACGAGCTGGTTTGCCCGCTTCTCGGGCCAGGACTGGACCCGTGAGCAGGCGCTGGTCGAGGAGCGCTGCGCCTACAGCCCCGTCCCCATCCTCCTCAACTACCGCGCCCCCTTCGGCTACCGCGCCAACCGCGAGGTCAAGCTCTACGGCGTCACCGCGCAGCAGCCCTTCTCCGACGACGAAGGGCGCCGCGGCGTGCTCGCCCTGCCGCCCAAGGTCGACAAGGACCAGGGGATCCGCTTCGTCGTGGGCGGCGTGTGGATCAGCACCCGGCTGGTGCCCTTGCTGGGCGAGATCCGGCGTTCCGGCCTGCCACCCCTGCCCCTCGTCGGGGTCATCGCCGACGACCGGCTGCGCAAGACCGCCGACCAGGGCGACGTGGTCGAGGACGCACGGTGGATCGACATGCTCCACGCCGTGCAGCCCGTCGGGACCGAGGTCATCCGGAGCTACCTGCACGGCAGCGCCTACGAGCCGCCGCCGCTGCCGCGACGGGTGGCCGAGCCAGCGACCGTGGACGCCGCCGCCGGGCCGCGGGGCCCCACGCCCGAACCGCTGCCCGACGCGCTGCCCCAGGTCGCGCCGCGCCCCTCCCTCGCGCTCACACAGCTCGTCGAGCTGGGCGCGCGGGCGCCGGTGTTCTGGGCCGACCCCGACACGGCCGCCGCCCTCGGCGCTGCCGGCGGCCCGGAGCGCTTCCCCTTCTGCCTGCTGATCCTCAGTGCCGGGCAGGCGCTCACCTTGGGGCGGTCCGTGCCGGCGTTGTCGCTGGCCCCGCTGACGAGCGCCGCCGACGCGGAATTCGTCAGCCGGATCTTCGCCCGCCAGGCCCGACACCGCGCGGTCCGCGTGCCGCTGACGGCGGCTGATGGCCTGGGCAGCGCCGGTCAGATGGAGCTGCGCCTGCACCTGCAGGGACAGCCGCCGGCCTGGGCAGGCGGGGCGGGCGGCGAGGTGCCCGTCACCGTCCGAGGGCGCGGCAGCTCCTGGTGCGGCACGCTGGAGCTGGGCCTGCCGGGGGTGAGCGTCCAGGTCGCGCTCGACGGCGACACCTGGGATGAAGCCACGGGCCCGGCCGCGCTCACCTGGCTGTTGCGGCTGCACGCCTGGCGACTCGTCGAGGGGCTCACGCCCGTTGCGCGCGCCCGCGACGTGGAGCCAGCCCAGCGCAGCTTTGTCCTCGCGCTGCTCGCCATGCAGTGCCGGCCGCGCTCCTTCGTCGACGACGCCGGACCGGCGCTGACCGTGAGCATGCCGAGGCGCTGGGGGGCCACCGCCACCGCGATCCTCCGCACGCCCCTCATCGACACGGATCGCGGCGCGCTCTGCCTCGACGACCTCGTCGACCTGCTGGGACGCCCCCACGACGCCGACGACGCGCAGGCCACCGCGCTTCGGCCCGACGACCTCGACGCGGTGGAGCCGCTGATGCGGCGCTTCGGGGTCGGCCACCTCGTGGCGCCCGCGCGCCACGGTCGCCCCCTGCTGGCCGTCGCCGACCGCGCCATGGCCTTCAGCAGCCAGTGGGTCCGCCAGGCTCCGACCGACGCCCCAGGGGTACAGCCGCGCGCCTTGCTCTGGGTGGGCGAGGACCTCCGGCCGGCGGTGTCCGACCCGCGCTGGCGCCTGGTGTCGCACCCCGTCGCCGGGGTCGGCTATGCGCTGCGCGCGGACCCACCCGCCGTGGCCGACCGGGTCGACGTGGCGGCCGGGCTGGCGCTGCTGCAGCAGCAGCTCGGCCCGGTCGTCCGCGAGGACCGCTGGCGCCAGCTCCTGCCCCGTGGGGCCGACGTCGCCCGCGCCCGACGGATGGGCCGGCTCGCCCTCGTGGCCCTCGCCGCGGACGCCCGCGACCTCGACGCGCGCGTGCTCCCGGCGAGTGATGGCAGCGCCTGGCTGCCGCTGCGGCGTCTCTCGCCCACCCCCGCCGATGCCGACGACGGGCCGCTGCCCGCGGTGCGCATCGCCCTGCGGGGCGGGCCCCGTGTCGCCGAACCCGACACCGCGCTGCTCACCTGGGACGAGCTGTCGGTGCTCCGCCGCGCGGGCCTGCCCACGCCGCTGCGCTTCGACGACCCGCCCGACGTCTGGCACTCGCTGGCCGACCCCGAACCCGCCGCCGACCGCGGGGACTGGCTGCTCCGCGAGCGCCTCGCCATCCCGGGCCTCGACGGCTGGCTGGGGCTGCGCCACCCCTACGACCCGACATCGGCCGTCCTGCTCCAGGACAGCGGCGAGTTGGCGGCGCTGACCGACATCGACCGGCACGTCCCCTGCCACGGTCTCGTCTGGCCACAGGGTGCCGGCGCGAAGCTCTCCCACGTGCAGCACGATCTGCTGGAGCTCGCTCGCCTGCGGCTGTACCAGCGCCTCGCCACGCACATCGAGGGAACACAGCCGCTGCCGACCCACCCGGCCGGCTCCGACGACTGGCGGGCGGTCGCGACCTGCTACGCCCTCGACTACGCCGTCCACGCCTGGCAGCAGTCTCCCACCGGCGACCCGGACGGCACCGCGGGGCGCCTGCTGGACAGCCTCCGGCTGCGCATCGTCGAGGGAGAGGGCGGCGGCGAGGTGACGCTCCGCTCCTGGCTGGCGCTGGAACCGGGGCAGCGCCCGCTTCCCCAGGGGCACGCGGCTCGCTACCGAGGGGCCGTGGCCACGTCGGGCAAGACGGACCCCACGGGCGACTACGAAGCACACCTGCGCCGCTTCGAGCAGCGCCTGGGTGCTGCGCTGGCTGCGGCGAGCGCCGCGGCGAGCGCGACAGTGAGCCACGACCTGGATGTCATCGGCGCCGCGGTCCACCTCGAGGAGCGGGGCCCCCACGACCCGCCCGTCCGCACCTGGCAGGAAGCGTCGGGCGCCGGCCTGCTGGCCCTCCGTCTCAACGAGCACCACCCGTTGGTCTACGCCGCCCTGGCCGCCCCCGGCCCGGCCCGCGAGATCCTCCTGCTCGAGGCCGCCCGCGTGGCCGCCGCCGCCCTGCGGGAGTCGTCGGACGGCCCCGACCTCGACCTGCTCCAGCTTCACCAGCTCCTTGCGGCCCAGCGCGTCTGAGCGGCGGGGGATGGGGATCGGCTTCTACCAGACCCAGCCGACGTCGACGACGGGCCCCAGGGCCAGCTCGCCGCCGAGGATGCCGTAGGTCGCGCCCGCGTCGATGTGGAAGGCGCCGCGGGGGTCGAAGTCGGCGGCGAACAGCAGGCCGGCGTAGCCCTCTCCCGTGACATCGCTCACCCCCACCGGAGTGCCGACGACGAGGTGGACCGGCCGCCCACCGAAGAAGCCGAGCTGCGGCACGACCATGAAGCTACCGTCGACACCGTAGGGGTTGAGCAGCGGCGCGACGCCCGCGCGCACATCGACGAAGGCCAGGGCCCGGCCGTTGACGTGCAGCCGCAGGCGGCCACCGAGGAGCGTGCCGATGTCGACGCCGAAGCCGAGGCCCCTGCGCGCCTCGGCCCGGCGCAGGGCGGCCTTGTCTTCGGCTTCGTCGACCACCGGCGCGGCTCCATCGTCCGTGGCTGTGTCGTCGGCTGCGTCTGCTGTTTCGTCGGCGCCCGCTGCTTCAGGGGCCGCGGGCAGCGCCACGACCTTGAGGTTGGCCGGAGCCGGCGGGCTGGCGACCGCGGCGGGTTCAGGGGGCGGGGGCGCTGTCGGGGGGGACGCTGTCGGGGGGGACGCCGGCGCCTCGGTCGGCGGCGCTGCCGGCGCGGCAGGCTCCTCGAAGACCGCTTCGCCGCGCTCCACACGCACGATGTCTTCGTAGGGCGCGGACTGCATCGTGCCGTCCGCGGCGAGGATCCACAGCCGGCCGTCCTTCGGTTCGAGGAGCTGGCCCTCGATGACGCTGCCGTCGCGGAGCACCAGCCGGTCCACCGTGCCGCCGGCCCATGCAGGTGCGGCCAGGAACAGAACCCCCAGGAATGAAAGACACCACCGCGGCATGTCTGCCTCCAACGTCAGCGGGCCCTGGGGGTCGCGCGGCGCGCTCCTCCACAGGCAAGCGTAGCCGAGTGCGGTCGCACCCGCCCGGGAGCGCTCCGGATTAGCTGTGCACCTCGTGACGCCCTCCCTCCCCGCACCGACTCCCACCGACCCGGCCGCCCCGCCGCCGACCATGCGTCCGCCCGCGGGCCCACTGGCGTGGCCGCTCCGCGTGCTGTGGAGCCTGCTGTTCGCGTTGCTGACGGCGACGATGGTGCTCGTCGGCGGTGTGGCCCAGGTGCTGGCGCTGCCGTGGGACCGCGGCCGTCGCGTCGCCGCCTGGGCCTACCGGCTGTTCTGGGGCCGGCTGCTGTGGCTGCTGCACCCCTCGCTGTCGCCCACGCTCGTTGGCGCGGAGCGTCTGGGACCCGGCCCCTACATCGTGGTCAGCAACCACCAGTCCTCGCTCGACATCCCGGCCGGCTTCATGCTGCCCCTACCCCTGCGGGTGGTCGTGCGGCACCAGCACTTCGACATCCCCGGGGTCGGCGGCTGGCTGCGCCTGTCGCGCCAGGTCCGCCTGGATCGTGAGGATCCCCAGGGGATCCGCAAGGGCCTCGACGACGCCCTCGCCTCGCTGGACGCGGGCTTCTCGCTGCTCATCTTCCCCGAGGGCACGCGGACGCCGGAGGGCAGCCTCGGACGCTTCCACCGGGGCGCCTTCCGCCTGGCCAAGGACGCGGGCGTGCCGGTGCTGCCCTTCGTCCAGCAAGGCACGGCCTGGCTGTTCCCCAAGGGCGTCTACCTGCCGCGCTGCCTGCACCAGCCGATGCGCTTCTCGGTCCTGCCGCCCGTCGATCCCGCCGACTTCGGGACGGCGCGGGCCATGGCCCGGGCGGTGGAGGACGCCATGCGCGCGGTGATCGAGGGGCCCGCCGCCGACCGGGAAGGTGGAGGCCCGCTGTGACCGCGCCCTACGCCGAGCTGGTTGACGCCGCGGCCGCCCGCTACCGCGCGGCGGGTCGCTGGGCACACGGCTGGGCGCGGGGCAAGATGGGCGGAGATCCGGCCTACGCCGCCGTGCTCGACGCGCTGGCCGACGTGCCCGAGGGCGGCTGCCTGGTCGAGCTGGGCTGCGGTGAAGCCTACCTGCTGGCCCTGGCCCGGCAGCTCCGCCCCGACCTGCACCTGGTCGGGGTCGACCACGACGGCCGCCGCCTCGCGCTGGGTCGGACAGCGCTCGGTGACGACGCGCGCGTCACGCTGCACGAAGCCGACCTGCGGTCCATCGCCCTGCCGCGGGTCGACCTCGTCGCCTGCCTCGACGTGCTGCACTACCTGCCGCCCGCACAGCAGACCGACGTGCTGACGGCCTTGTCGCGCATCCTGCGGCCCGGCGGACTGCTGTTGATCCGGGACGCCGAAGCCGACGCGGGTTGGCGGTCGACGGCGACGCGGCTGTCGGAGGGACTGATGGTCGCCATCGGGCGCCACAAGGGCGGCGGCGTGTACCTGCGGCCGCGGCGCGAGGTGCTCGACGAGCTGCAGGGCCTGGGCCTGTCGGCTTCCACAGAGGACTGCAGCGAGGGCACGCCCTTCGCCAACGTGCTGTACCGTGCGCGTCGACCGGAGGATCCATGACCGGCCGCCACACCGCCGCCTCCGATGCCCCCGTCGGCGTGGTCGTGACCGGCGTCGGGGCCACGAGCTGCTTCGGTGACGGCGCAGCGCGGCTGTTCGACGCGCTCTGCGCAGGCGACTGTGGCATCCACGACTGGCCGGAGTGGGGCGGCAAGGGTCCGGTGGCCCGCATCCCGGGCGGCGGCGCGGCGACCACCACCGAGCTGGTGCGGCGCGCGGCCGTCGAAGCGCTCACCCAGGCCGGCCTGCTGACCGCGGACGGCTGCGCGGACGCCGGCCTGGCCATCGTCGGCGCCAGCACCTGCGGCGACATGCAGAAGGGCGAAGCGGCCTGGACCGAGCTGCTCACCGACCCGCCGGTGCGCCACCCCCTCGACTTCCTGTGGGGCCAGCTCTCCCATGCGCCTGCCCAGGCGCTGCGCAGGCAGCTCGGCACCACCGGCCCCTGCTGGACGGTGTCGAGCGCGTGCACCTCGGGCGCGGTCGCCGTCGCCCAGGCGGCCGACCTCGTCGCCGCCGGCCGGGCCCACCGGGTGCTGGCCTTCGGGGGCGACGCGCTGTGCCGCACCACGACCCACGGCTTCGGGGCGTTGTCGGCCCACGCCACCGAGCCCTGCCGGCCCTTCGACAAGGACCGGGCCGGCATGAGCCTCGGTGAGGGCGCCGGCGTGCTCGTGCTGGAGCGGGCCGACCTGGCTGCGGCCCGCGGGGCCCGGGTGCTCGCCCGGCTCTTGGGCAGCGGCAACGCCTCGGACGCCTGGCGCCTGACCGCCCCCCACCCCGAGGGGCGGGGCGCGCGCGCCGCCATCGCAGCCGCCCTCGGCGCGCTCCCCGCCGCCGCCGTCGGCTACGTCTGCGCCCACGCCACCGGCACCCCGCTCAACGACGCCATGGAGGGGCGGGTGCTCCACGACGAGCTGCCGGCGGCCGCCGTCTCCGGGGTCAAGGGCAGCATCGGCCACACCATGGGGGCCGCCGGCGCCATCGAAGCGGTGGTCGCCGTGCTGGCGCTGATGCGCCAACGGCTGCCCCCCAACGTCGGCCTGCGCGACCCCGAACAGGTCGACCTCGACCTCGTCCGACAGACGCGGGACGCGCGCGGGCTGACCCACGCCATGTCCGTCAACTTCGCCTTCGGCGGCAGCAACACCGCCCTGCTCTTCGCCCGGGGGGACGCGTGAGCCCTCCCCTCGCCCGCCTCGTCGCCTGGCGCCGCTGGGGCCCCGACCTCGACCTGCTCGCGCCGGCCCCGCCCGCTGCCCGGTGGCGGCGCACCCCGGACCCCGTCCGTCCGGCTGACGTCCCGGCAGGAAGCTGGCGTCGCATGAGCCGGCTGGCCCGTGCGGTGGCGGCGGTGGCGACGCCGCTCCTCGTCGACCGACCCGACCGGGATCACATCCCCATCGTCTGGGGCACGGCGCTGGGCGAGCTGACCCCGACGGGGCGCTTCCTGCGCAGCATGATCGTCGACGGCCCCGGCCGCGCCAGCCCGCTGGCCTTCCAGAGCAGCGTCTACAACGCACCACCGGGGCTGCTGAGCATGGCGCTCGGCCTGCAGGGGCCCGCCGAGACCGTGGTCGCCGGTGGCGCCACCGGGCTGACGGCCCTGGCCCGCGGCCTCGACCTGCTGGCGCTGGCCCGGGCCTCCGCGGTGCTCGTCGTCGCCGGCGACGACATCAACGATGTCGTCGAGCAGAGCATGGCGCTGCTCCACGACGAGGCCCCCGTCGGCGAAGCGGTCGCCGCCGTCCTCGTGGAAGCGGGAGAGGGCCCCGGGCTGCCGATCTCGGTCGAGCTGGGCGTCGCGGTCCACCACGACCTGGTGGTCGCCCGCCAGGCCCCGCTGCCCGGCGAAGACCCGCTCTGCCCGGTGCCCGGCGCCGTCCCCGCCGAAGCGCACCTCGGCCGTGTCCCGGCGGGGGGACTGGCACTGGTTGCCTCGCTGGCGTCCGCGGTCCGGGAGGGAAGGGTCGAGGCCGCCCAGGTGGTGGATCAGGACGGCGGCCACGCCCTGACCGCCACCCTCCTCGCCCCCAGGGCCCCATGATCCACCTGCTCCTCGGCCTGCACCTGGCGTCTTCGCGCGCGGCGCTGGCGCAGGAGCCCGCGACCGAAGCGCCCGGCGTCACCGGCGAAATGGAGGCGGCACAGGACGACGCCGACAGTGGCGACACCGGCGTCACCGGCGCCGTCGAGGCCCGGCCCGGGGACGGCGACACCGGCGCGCCCGCCGCGGAGCCGACTGCGGAAGCGGCCTTCGACCCGGCGCTGCCCGTCGTGCCCCCGCAGCTCCTCGAAGAAGTGCTGCCGGTCTACCCCCCCGATGCCCGCGACCGGGGCGTGGAGGGCGACGTCCTGCTGCTGCTGAGCGTGGACGCGGACGGTCGCGTGGTCGACGCCGTGGTCGACGTCGGTGTCGACGCGCTGCTGGATCTGTCGGCGCTCGACGCCGCACGCAAGCTGCGCTTCTCGCCCGCGACGCAGGCGGGTCAGCCCGTCGCCGTTCAGGTCCGCTACCGCTTCTCCTTCGACCTCGCGACGGCGGCCGAGCAGGGCGACCCGGTCCCCGGCAGCCTGCTGGGCGAGGTCACCGGACCCGACGGCCACCCCCTGCCCCAGGCCCGGCTGCAGCTCCTCCCGCTCGACGGCGGCGCCCCCATCGACGTGAGCCTTCGTCCCGACGGTCACTACCAGGTGCCCTTCCTCGACAGCGGCGAGTACCGCCTCGTCGCCTCGGCCCCCGGCAACCTGTCGATGAGCGTGGACCTGGAGATCCGGGCCGGCCAGACGCTCCAACACAGCCTCACCCTCTACCCGGAGGGGGCGGACGAGATCGTGGTCCGCGCCGACGTCCGCACCTGGCGAGAGGTCGAGCGCGTCGCGCTGGAGCCCGACGAGGGCACGGTGACCAGCAGCTACACGCTGACGCGGCGGGACATCGAGGCCACGCCGGGATCCATGGAGGACGTGGCCCGCGCCGTCCACGCCATGCCCGGCGTCGTCAGCGACGGAGACATGCTGGCGACCTTCAACGTCCGCGGCGGCGAGACCGGCGACGTGGTCTTCCTGCTCGACCGCGTGCCGCTGACCGACCCCTTCCACCTCGCCGGCTTCAACAGCCTGTTCAACCCCGATCTCATCGACCAGGTGCAGTTCTTCGCGGGCGCCCCGCCGGCCAGCGTGCCCGCGGGCACCTCGGCGGTGCTCGACGTGCAGACCTGGGACGGCAGCCCCGCACAGGACGGCCGGGGCATCGACGGGGCGCTGGACATCTCGGCGTCGTCGCTGCGGGCCCTGGTGATGGGGCCCATCGGCGACACGGTCAACGTCGCGCTGGCGGCCCGCCGCTCCTACCTGGAGTCCTACTTCCAGGTCATGAAGTGGGCCAACCTCATCGACACGGCCTTCGCCGCGCCGGAATTCGGCGAGCTGTCGGGGCGGGTGTCCTGGCGGCCGGCCGCCGACCACCAGCTCATGCTCACGCTGATGCGCAGCGGCGACTCGCTGGCGCTGGTCGACTCCGACGACGACAGCCTCATCGAGGTCGACGGCACCCTGACCATGTCGAACACCCTGTGGCTGCTGTCGCTGGACCACACCTGGCAGCCCGACGACGACCACAGCTGGCGCACGACCGTCGCCGGGACGGCGGCGCGCTCGCTGCTCGACCGCGACCTCGCCGGCACCCAGCACCAGGACTTCCGCACCGACCGGCTCTACGCGCGCAGCGACGGAGATCTGAAGCTGGGGCCGCACCGGCTGCAGCTCGGCGTCGACGCGGCGCTCACCCGCCTGCGCGCCGAGGGCGACGTCACCGACGGCCGCTCCGATCCCACCTGGAACCTCGCCCCCATCGGGCAGTACGCCACGCCCCAGGTGTCCCTCGACGACGCCCTGAGCTGGCCAGACGCCTCTGCCTTCGTCGACGCCACCCTCGACGGCCCGGTGCAGCTCCGCGTCGGCGGCCGGGCGACCTGGGCGGGCAGCATCGACGAGCTGCTGCTCTCCCCGCGGGCCGGGCTGTCCATGCCCCTGCCCACAGGCACCGTCCCCAAGATCTCCGGGGGCTTCTACCAGCAGGCGCCCATCGACCCGCAGGTGCTGGACCCCGTCCTGGGCAACCCCGACATCGGCGCCGAGGACGCCACCGAATTCGTCATCGGCGTCGACCAGGGCCTGCCCCTGCCCGGGCCGGAGGGCGGGGGCCTGCTGCGGGTCGAGCTGTACGAGACGCAGCTCCGCCACCTGGTCGTGAACCCCGACACGGCAGCGGCGGTCGACGCCGGCGGCACCTACGAAAACCTCGGCACCGGCGTGAATCGCGGCATCGACACCATGCTCGCCGGACGCTCCGGCCGCTGGCGTGCCCAGGCCACCTGGAGCCTGTTGTGGGCGCGGCGCAGCAACCCGCTCAACACGGTCTACGACCAGGAGATCGCCCCGCGGCAGGACCAGCGCCACACCGCAGCGCTGTCGGTGGAGTGGCAGGCCACGCCGCGCTGGCGGCTGACCAGCCGCTACAGCTTCCACACCGGGCGACCGGTGTCCACGGTCGCCGGCACGGGCACGGTCGACCCGGAGACCGGCATCGAAGACCTGGAGATCACCTGCCTGAATTGCGAGCGCATGGGGCCCTTCCACAACCTCGACCTGCGGGCCGAGTACCGGCGCATCATGCGCAACTGGCGCCTGACCTTCTACGTCGAGGTCCTCAACGCGACGTACTTCACCAGCGACTACATCCCCATCGTCACCATCAAGGACGGCGTGCGCAGCGACTCCATGTTGTCGCACCTGCCGACGCGGCCCTTCCTTGGCGTGCGGGCGGACTTCTGATACCCCGGGTGCCCTGATCTGGCGCTTCCTGGACGCGGAGGACTCATGGCCACGGATCTGACCGCCGAGCTGAAGGCGCTCATCGTCGACACCTTGATGCTCGAAGACGTCGTCGCCGAAGACATCGCAGACGAGCAGATCCTGTTCGGCGAGGGGCTCGGCCTGGACAGCGTGGACGCGCTGGAGCTGGCCATGGAGATCGAGCGCCGCTTCGGCGTGACCATCCCCAACGACGAACAGGGCCGCCAGGTCTTCCGCCACGTCGCGGCACTCGCCGCCTACATCGACGACCACCGCCCCGCCGCCGAGTAGCGCCCGGCACTGGCTCCAAGGAGCACGCCATGCCTGCTGACTCCGCCGCCCCGACAAGCGACATCATCATCGTGGGGGCCGGCCCCGCTGGCTGCACCCTCGCCGCCCGGCTGGCCGCCGCGGGCTGGCGTGTCACCCTCTGCGACCAGCGCGCTACCACTGAACCGGTCATCGGCGAGTCGCTGCTGCCGTGGTGTGGGCGGGTGCTGGACCGGCTTGGCGTCGACATGTCGGGCTTCATCGAGAAGCACGGCGCGGTCTTCGCGTGGGCCGACGGCGCCCGGCGCTTTCCCTTCGCCGAAGCGGTGCGGGCCGAGCGGCCCTTCGCGTGGGAGGTGCCGCGCGAAGACTTCGACGCCCGGCTCCGGCAGGTCGCCCTCGACGCCGGCGCGCAGCTACGGGTGGGTCGCATCGCCCAGATCGACGCCGGACGGGTCGTCGACGCCGACGGCGTCGAGCTGCGTGCGCCCATCGTGGTCGACGCCGCCGGGCGCAACTCGCTGCTTGCCCGCCGCCTCGGCCTGCGGCGCAACGTGCCCGGCCTGCGCAACGCCGCCGTCGCCCGGCGCTTCACCGGCGTACACAGCTTCGACCCCGAACAGCCCGGCGACATCGCCATCTGCCCCTTCGACGGCGGCTGGTTCTGGTTCATCCCCTTCGCCGACGGCCAGGTCAGTGTCGGGCTGGTCACCACCCCCGACAGCGGCATCACCGGCGACCGCTGGGCCGAGGCGCTGCGCCGCTGCCCGGCCGCCGCCATGCGCCTGCTCAACGCGCGGCCCACCTCCGACCAGCGCGGCCACGCCGACTTCACCTTCGTCAGCGACAGCTTCCACGGCAGCGAAGACGGCAAGCGCTGGATCCTGCTGAGCGACGCCGCCATGTTCCTCGATCCGGTGTTCTCGTCGGGGATCCTGTTCTCGCTCGAGGGCGCCGACCGCCTCGCCGACGCGCTGCTGCGGCCGGAAGCAGACCGCGACGCCGCCCTCAACACCTGGGAAGCCGACCTGCGCGCGGCCAGCCTGCCCATGCTCCAGGCCATCCGGAACTTCTACGCCGGCGGCTTCGAAAAGGTCGCCCTCACCCCACGCGAGCTGCAGCCCGACAAGGTCCGCGCCAGCATCCTCAGCCTGCTGGCCGGCGACGTCTTCTGGCCCGACGACAACCGCGCCGCCCACCGCATCGCCCCGATGCTGGATGCGATCGCCGAGCGGGTGGACGATCTGGTGTAGCTGCGGGCGTCGGGGCGCGGTGCCCGACCCGACGACGGACGTGAGCGCCGAGGGGGTGGTGGCGGCGCGCGGTGTCAGGTGAATCTCATTACCCTTTTTAAAGGGTAATGAGATTCACCTGACACCTTGGTCACCTTGGTGGCGGCGCGCCCAGACCCAGGTCGCCACGCCGCCGACCACGGCGAAGCCCAGCCCGAGCACGACGGAGCCAAGCAGGCAGGAGAGGAAGAGGTCCGGCAGGCGGCCGGCCAGCAGGCCGATGTGCCCGAGGAAGTCGCGACCGGCGTCGAGGTCCAGGCCGCGCCAGCGCCCGAAGCGCAGCCACTCGCCGATGGCGATGCCCGCCGCGACGAGCACCGGGGCCAGCAGGGGGTTGCTGATGTTGGCGGCGAGGTAGGTCAGGCCGCGGTTCAGGCCGAGCGCGCTGGCCAGCAGCAGGCAGATGGGCAGGTGCAGGCCGTACAGGGGCAGCGTCCCGACGAACAGGCCGACGGCGACCGCCCAGGCAAGGCGCGCGGGGCTTGCATGCTCGCGCAGCAGGCGCAGCAGGGTCTCGCGCACCTGGCGGTGGGTGCGGGCCAGCCAGCCGGGGCGGCGCGTGGAAGCGGGCATGGGCCCCTGTTAGGCGCTCGCGGTGGGATCTGTCGAGCTGATCGCGACCGGCGCAGCCGCCCTGAGCGTCGCCGCCGGGGTCGGCGCCACCACCGGGCTGCTGCCCCAGGACCTCGCCGTCGCCACGGGGGGACTCGCGCTCGCCGGCCTCGCGGGCACGATCACCCTGGCCTCCGCCCGCCCCGACCTGCAGCTCTTCGGGCCAGCGGTGCTCCGCGGCCCCACCGACCGCCCCCTCGTCGCCCTGAGCTTCGACGACGGCCCAGACCCGGCCTCCACCGACGCGCTGGTCGACGCCCTCGACGCAGCCGACGCCCGCGCCACCTTCTTTCTGCTGGCAGACCGGGCCCGGCGGCACCCCGACCTCCTCGCCCGCCTCGCCGAGCGCCAGGAGCTGGCGCTGCACGGCCCGACCCACAGCCCCTGGCTCACCGTAGCCGCCCCCGAACACGCCGCGGCTCGCCTGCGCACCGCCGCCGCCGCCCTCAGCGCGCAGAGCGGGCAACCCATCCGCTGGTACCGCCCCCCCTTCGGCGTCACCAGCCCCCGCCTGCACCACGCCGTCGCCCTGGCCGGCCTGCGCACCGTGTGGTGCTCCCTGCGCACCGGCGACGGCGGCCGCATCGACGGCGACACCCTGCGCCAGCGCTGCGCCCGCGCCGGCGCCGGTGACATCGTGCTCATGCACGACGGCGCCCGGCCCGCCCGCGACGTCCTGCCCCGCATCCTCGACGACCTGCGGGACCGGGGTCTCTCGCCCTGTACCGTCGGCGAGCTGCTGGAGCCGCGCCCGTGACCGACCGTCCCCCCGCCCCCACCGTCATCACCGCCGCCACCTGCTGGACGGCGGCGGGTGTCGGCGCTGCGCCGCTCCTGGCCATGCTGCGCGACGGCGTCCACGCCTTCTCCGAGCGCCCTCCCTACGACGACCCCGCCCTGCGCCCCCAGCGCTGCGCCGCCATCGCGGATCTGCGCCGCGACCGGCCGGCTGAACAGCTCCTGGACACCGTCGTCGAAGCCGCCCTCGCCGACGCCGCCCTGCCAGCGAGCGCGCGTCTCGGCGTCGCCGTCGGCACCAGCAGCGGCGACATCTGCGGCCCCTGGGAGCGCTGGCACCGAGGCGTCCTCCACCACCACGACACGGGCCTCGTCGAGCAGGACTGCGATCGCACCGCGCCCCTGCGCCGCCTGGGCGCCCGCCTGCCTCCAGGCCCGCGGGCCACGATCTCCCTGGCCTGCGCCAGCGGCACCGCCGTGCTCGCCCTGGCGCAGTGCTGGCTGGAGGAGGACCGCTGCGACGCCGTCGTCGTCGCCGGCTTCGACGCGCTGTCGCTGTTCGTGCACGCCGGCTTCGCCGGCCTCGGGGCGCTGTCCGCCGACCTGCCGCGGCCCTTCGCCGCCGACCGCGACGGCCTGCTGCTGGGAGAGGGGGCCGCCGCCCTGGTGCTGGAGCGACAAGACGCCGCCCACGCCCGCCAGGCCGCCGTCCTCGCCCGCGTCCTCGGCACCGGCCTGTCCGCCGACGCCACCCACATGACCGCCCCCGACCGCGAGGGCGGCGGCGCCGCCCGGGCCATGCAGGCGGCGCTCGCCGACGCCGCCCTCAGCCCCGACGACGTCGACACCGTCTCGGTCCACGGCACCGGCACCGTGTTCAACGACGCCATGGAGGGCGAGGCGCTGGCCCGCGTCTTCGGCGACAGCATGCCGCCCATGCACGGCGTGAAGCAGGCCATCGGCCACACCCTGGGCGCCGCCGGGGCCATCGAAGCCGCCGTCCTCGTCGCGGCCCTCTCCGCCGGCCGCCCGCCCTCCCCCACCGCCATCGACCCGGACATCGCGCTGCCGCCCCCGCGTGAGGTCGGGCCCCCCCGCCGGATGCTCTCGACCAGCTCGGCCTTCGGCGGGGCCAACGCCGCCGCCCTCCTCGCCCACCCCGACGTCGGCCCGCGCCCGCTCCGGCCGTCCGCGGCCTGCACCGGCTCCCCTCCCCTCGACCTGGCGCTTCCCGGCGGCGACATCGACTGGCGCGCGCTCTGGCCCGACCCGCCGGCCCGCTTCCTGCGCGTCGACCCCTACGCCCGCCTCGGCATGCTGCTCGTCCACCGCCTGTTGTCCCGCGGTCCCGGGCCCGCCCCGGACACCGGCGTCGTGCTGGCCAGCCGTACCGGCTGCCGCATCGCCGACCTGCGCCACCACCAGCGACTCGTCGAGCAGGGCGCCGCCTTCGCCCACCGCGCCGCCTTCGCCGCCACCGTCCCCGGCACCCCTGCCGGCGAAGCCGCCATCCACTGGGGGCTGCGCGGCCCCTGCCTCGTCCTGCTGGGAGAGCCCGACGACGCCCTGGACGCCGCCACCGCCCTGGTCCGGCGTCGCCGGGCCCGAGACCTGCTCGCCCTGTGGGTGGAAGCCCCCGAGCGCGGCGCCCCGGCGCGCGCCCGCGGCTGGCGGGTGCAGGCCACCACGTCGCTGGCCTGAGCCGCCCGTGGCCCGACTCGCCGACGCTTGCTAGAAGGCGCCCCTCGCCCCAGACAAGAAGCATCCCGGCATGCCCTACACGAGCGCAGATCCCGTCGTCGTCACCGGCATCGGGCTCGTCTCCTGCCTCGGCCACACGCTGGCCGACGTCAGCGATGCCCTGCAGGACGGCCGCAGCGGGATCATCCTGTCCGAAGAGCGGCGCGCCCGGGGCTACCGCTCGCCCCTGACCGGCGCCCTGCCGCCCTTCGACCCCGCCGCCTGGCTCCGCCGCAAGGAGCGGCGCAGCATGGACGAACCGGCGCTGTACGCCGCCATCGCCGCCCTGCGGGCGCTGTCGGACGCGGGGCTGGAGCGCCGCGAAATCAAGGGCCCCGACACCGGCGTCATCGTCGGCAACGACTCGACCATCGCCGCCTCCTGGCGAGCCGTGGACCAGACCATCGCCGAGGGCGGGACCCGCGGCCTCGGCTCCGCGGCCGTCGTCGAGAGCATGAACAGCACACCCAGCATGAACCTCTCCGTGCTGTTCGGCACCCAGGGCGCGTGCTGGTCGGTGTCGGCGGCCTGCGCGTCGGGCGCCCACGCCATCGGCCAGGCCTGGGCGCTGCTGGCGACGGGTCAGCAGGACGTCATGCTCTGCGGCGGCACGCAGGAACTGCACTGGAGCAGCATGGCCGCCTTCGACGGCCTCGGCGCCTTCTCGACCCGCCTCGACGATCCCACCGGGGCCATGCGCCCCTTCAGCCGCGACCGCGACGGCCTCGTCCCCAGCGGGGGCAGCGCCATGCTCGTGCTGGAGCGCAAGAGCCACGCCATCCGCCGCGGCGCCCACATCCGCGCCGAGCTGCTGGCCTACACGTTTTCGTCCGATGGCCACCACATCACCGCGCCCTCCGGTGCGGGTGCCGCCCGCTGCATCCGCACGGCGCTGGAGCGGGCCCGCGTGTCCACCGAAGAGGTCGAGTACGTCAACGCCCACGCCGCCAGCACCCCCACCGGCGACGCCGCCGAGGGCCGCGCCCTGCTCGACGTCTTCGGTGACAAGGGGCCACCCATCTCCTCGACCAAGTCCATGACCGGCCACGAGTGCTGGATGGCCGGTGCCAGCGAGCTGGCCTACTGCCTGCTCATGGCCGAGGGCGGCTTCATCGCGCCCAACCGCAACCTCACCGCACCCGACGTCGGCCTGCACGACCTCGACATCGTCACCGAGACGCGCCCGCAGCGGCCTCGCCTCATCCTCAGCAACAGCTTCGGCTTCGGCGGGACCAACGCCTGCCTGCTGGTGCACGCCGGTCCCGACCATGCCTGAGCTCCCCCCCGTCACCGACCTGCTGCCCCACCGGGGCCGCTACCTGTTGATCGACCGCCTGCTGCGCCTGGACGACCAGGGTGTCGAAGCAGAGGGCCGCTTCACCGTCGCGGATGTGGAGGGGCACTTCCCCGACCAGCCCGTCGTCCCCGGCGTCCTGCTGCTGGAGGGGCTCGCCCAGACCATGGCCTGCGCCCACATGCTCCGCCCGGGCAGCGGCGACGGCACGCCCTTCCTCGCCGGCTTCGAGAAGGTCCGCTTCCGCGCCCCGGTGATCCCCCCGGCGACCGTCCACTACAGCGTGCGCTTCGCCGAAGAGCGCTTCGGCCTGCTCACCGCCACCGGAACGGCACGGGTCGACGGGAAGCGGGTCTGCACCGCCAAGCTGACGGGGGCGGTGATCCCCGCGGGAGCGGCGACGCAATGAGCGGCCAGCGGGCCGTCGTCATCGGCTCGGGCATGGGGGGGCTGACGTCGGCCGTCCTGCTCGCCCAGCGCGGCTGGCGGGTGGAAGTCCACGAACAACACACCCGGCCCGGCGGCTTCCTGCACCGCTTCTTCCGGGACACGCACCCCTACGACACAGGCTTCCACTACTGCGGCGGCATCGGCTTCGACGACCTGCTCGGGCGGGCACTCCGCCACCTCGGGGTCTTCGACCGCCTCGGCTTCCTGCCGCTCGACCCCGACGGCTTCGATCGGCTGCTGCTACCGGGCATCGAATTCGACGTCCCCGTGGGCATCGGCGCCCTGCGCGACCGCCTGGTCGACCGCTTCCCGGGTCAAGCCGCCGGCATCGACGGGCTGCTCGCCGACATCGAGAGCGCGGCCGCCGAGTACGGCCTGTACGCGTTCAACGCCGAGATCGACGCGCCCGCGCTGCTGCACTGGGAGGGCCAGAGCCTCGCGGATGTCGTCGCCCGCCACATCTCCGACCCGCTGCTGCGCGCGCTGCTCTGCGCGCAATTCCCGCTGTACGGCGTGCCCCCCGACGAAGCCCCCTTCGGCCTGCACGCCGTCATCCTCCACCACTTCCTCCGCGGCGCCTGGCGGGTCGACGGCGGCGGTGACGCCCTGGCCCGGGCGCTCGTGCAGCGCATCCGAGAGCTGGGCGGCAGCGTCCACCTCAAGAGCGAGGTCTCCGCGGTCCGGGTCGAGGATCGGCACGCCCGCGGCGTGGTGCTCGCCAGCGGCGAAGAGCGGCCCGCCGACCTCGTCATCAGCAACGCCCACCCCCGGCTGACGCTGTCGATGCTGCCCGAGGGCTCCGTGCGGCGCGCCTCGCGGACGCGGATCACCGGCCAGCGCCCCGGCATCGCCCACCTCGGCGTCTACATCGAGCTGGACGGCCACGGCGTCCCCGAGCTGGGCAACCGCAACCTCTACCGCCTGCGCCACCTCGACCCCAAGGCCTGCATCCACGACAGCCACGAGGGCGACGTCGGCTTCTACTTCCTGACGGCCCCGGGTGAGAGCCGGCGCGGCGGCGACGCGGACCCGCGCCGCCGCCACGACGTGCTGCTGGCCCTGGCCCCGCTGTCCTGGGAGGCCGTCGAGCAGTGGCAGGACAGCCGCGCAGGCGACCGCCCCGACGCCTACAGGCGCGTCAAGGAGCGGGCCACGAAGGCCGTGCTCGACGCCATCTTCGACGACTTCCCCTCGCTGCGCTCCCGGGTGCGCCGCGTGGAAGCCAGCACCCCGCTGACCACCGCCCACTTCGTGCGCAGCCCCCACGGCGCCATGTACGGGCACTACCACTCCGTCGACCAGATGGGCCGCAACCGCCTGCCGCAGTTCCTGCGGGTGCGCGGCCTGATCCAGGTGGGCGCCGCCGTGTTGTTCCCCGGGGTGCTCGGGGCCATGGTCTCGGCCTACTATGGGGTGGGTGCCATGGTCGGCATGCAGACGCTGGTCGACGAACTCAACGCCGTACCGCGGGAGGATCCGTGAGCAGGAGGGTCGTGATCACCGGCGCCGGCCTGCGTTCGGCGCTGGGCAGCTCCCCAGCGACGCTGTTCGACGCGCTGCTCGCCGACCGCTCGGCGGTCCGCCGCGTGGCCGCCTGGGACGACATCCCCGACCTGGAGTGCCACATCGGCGGCCCGCTGCTCGACTACAACGCCCGCGAGCTGCCCCGCAAGAACCGCCGGACCATGGGGCGCGTGGCCATGCTCGCGGTGTCCTCGGCCCGCGACGCCGCCGCCAGCGCCGGCCTGGACGCCTCCCTCCTGGCCTCGCCGCGCGTCGGCGTCGTCATGGGCTCGACCACCGGCAGCCCGGCGTCCGAAGAGGACTTCTGGGGCCACTACGTCGGCAGCCACAGCGCCCGCGGGCTGAAGGCCACGACCTTCTTCCAGATCATGTCCCACACGGCGGCCACCAACGTCGCCATGACGCTGGGCGTGACCGGCCCCACCTGGGCGACCAACGCGGCCTGTGCCTCGTCCAGCCAGGCGCTCGGCCTGGCCTTCGACCTCATCCGCTGGGGGCGCGTCGACGTCGCGCTGGCCGGCGGGGCCGAAGAACTGCACGCCGCCACGGTCATCACCTTCGACGCCATGGGCGGCGCGTCGCGCGGCCACGACGACGCCCCGACCGTCACCCCGCGGCCCTTCGACGCCGGCCGCGACGGCATCGTCTGCGCCGAAGGGGGCGCCGTCCTCGTGCTCGAAGAGCGAGACCACGCCCTCGCCCGCGGCGCGACCATCCACGCTGAGGTGCTGGGCTTCGGTGCCACCAGCGACGCCGTCAACATGGCCGCCCCCGCCCCGGAGGGCATGGTCGCCGCCGTCGAAGCCGCCCTCGACGACGCGAAGCTCGACCGCCGCGACGTCCACTACGTCAACGCGCACGCCACCGGGACACCGCTGGGCGACGCCGCCGAAGCCGAAGCGCTGCACCGGGTCTTCGGCGGCAGCGTCCCCGTCAGCTCCATCAAGGGGCACACCGGCCACACCCTTGGGGCCTGCGGCGCCACCGAAGCCGTCGTCACGGTAGAGGCGATGCGCCGCGGCGTCGTCCCCCACACCCGCAACCTGGTGCGTCCGGACGTCGCCCCGCTCCTGCTCCCACGGCAGCCGCTGGAGCGCCCCCTCGACGTGGCCATGTCGACGAGCTTCGCGTTTGGAGGGGTCAATTGCGCGCTGATCCTCGGCCGGGGCGGGTCGCGGGCGGGCTGATCGCGTCAGCCTGCGGCCCCGTCCTGCGCGCCTGGGAGGCTGCGTCGCGGGACAACGCCCGGGGGCGACGGTTATGCACGCCAACTTCCCCGGTCGCGCCACCGGGGTTCCCTGCCCTGGAGAGCAGCGATGAACGCCAAGGACGTCCCCGCCGCCATCGACCGCATCCTCGTCGAGGAATTCGAGCTGGACGCCGCCGACGTGGTGCCCGACGCCCGCCTGCGCGAAGACCTCGACCTCGACAGCCTCGACGCCGTCGACATGGTGGTGCTGCTGGAGAAGAAGGTCGGCACCCGCGTAGACGACAAGGTCGTCGCCCGCCTGCGCACGGTGGGCCATGTCCACGCCTACGTCCAGCGCCTCGTCGAAGCCGGCCCCGAAGCCGCCGCCGCCCTCGCCGACGAGATCGCCCCGCCCCCCGCCGACGCCCCCGCTCCCGCCGCCAGCGGGGCGGCCGGCCCGGCCTGACCCCACAGATCCTGAGACGGCATTCCCCTCCGGTGACGCACGAGCCTGCACGCAGATCGTGAGTCGGCGAGGGCGCGAGCCGTGAGGCCGTGAGCCGCGAGGGCGCGCGGGGGTGTGAGCCGCGAGGGCGCGAGGGTTGGAGCGGCAGGGCGCAAGCACGCGCGTGGCGCTCACAACGGGGGGTAGGTCCCCGACCTATGGGCACTTATGAGCGCCTGCGTCGCTCAGCCTCCGCTGAGGCGCTCACAACGGGGGGTAGGTCCCCGACCTATGGGCACCTATGAGCGCCCGCCCGGCTCCTCCGGGCGAGGCTGCGTCACGGTCCGCCGCTCGAACGCCGGGCGACATCGGCGTTGTCGGACCAGGCCGCGTGTGCGCACCGGTGCGGCGTGCGTCACAGATCCGGGGCCGGCGTATCGGGGGGCGACTCGGTCGCGAGGCCGCCATCGTCCTGGTCGTCCAGACGCATGTCAGGAGTTCTGGGCTCAGTCCCCCAGCACCGCCGCGAAGTAGTCGACCAGCGCCGTCGCGACCGCGTCGCCGTCGCTGCTGGTCAGCATCTGCGTGCCGTGGCCGGCGCCCATGTACTCGTCGAACTCCCAGGTGCCGGGATCCAGCGCCCGCTGTTCCTCGGACCAGGCGTTCTCGGACGTCTGGTAGGTGAAGATGCACGGTAGATCGACCACGGACTCCATGGCCGTCTGCTCCTCGGTGTAGGTGCCGCCGGTCAGGAAGCCGAGCACCACCGGTGCGGGCAGCCCCTCGCCGGGGGCCCAGGCGGCGTAGTCGACCATCGAGGTGGTGCCGTTGCTCGCCCCCATGATGCCGATTGGGCCGTAGCCGTCGGCCGTCAGCAGGGCGACCGCGGCTTCGGTGTCGTAGCGACCCAGCTCGCCCTCGTAGGCGTCGTTGGCGTCGCCGCCCGACCCGCCCGCACCGCGGCGGTCGATGTTGAGCACCGCCCAGTCATGCGCGGTGAGCGCGGCGATGAAGGCGTCCGGCCAGTTGGTGCGGTCGTTGCCCGGGGGGATCATGTGCAGCAGCACGATGCCGGGGCGCCCCTCGGTGCTGGCCGGGTAGTAGTCACCCTCCAGGGTGACGCCGTCGCGCGTGTCGATGTGCACGACCCCGCCGTCGGGCAGGGTCCAGCCGGAGTCGCCGCCGCCGTCACCGGCTGGCGCGGTGTCGCCGGACGCGCCCTTGTCGCCGCAGGCCAGCAGGAGGAGGGGAAGCAGCAGGTTCATCGGGGGCCTCCGGTCGGGAGATCGGGAGTGGGTGGCGCGGTCGGCCTGGGATTCCCGAGCGGCCCCGGGGTTGCAGCGGCGCCGCTGGCGGCGTCGGTGGCGGCGTCGGCGACAGCCGCCGCGACGCCCGCCCAGGGGTCGTGGAAGTTGAACCACTGCAGAGGCCAACGCGCCGACCAGCGCTCGAGCACGGCGGCGTAGTCGGCGGCCCAGCGCTCCAGGTCGTCGTCGCGGGTCTTGCGCGAGGTGAAGCGCAGCCGCCAGGCCGGCTCGGCGACGAGGCGGTAGCCGTCGCCCTCCGAGAAGCAGCCGAGCACGAAGAGAGGGGCACCCGACAGCGCCGCCAGCAGGAAGGGTCCCGTGGCGATCTCCACGTCGCCACCGAGCAGCGACACCCGCGCCGTGCGACCGCCGGCGGCCCGGTCCGCCTTGAGCGCGACGATGCTCCCGTCGCGCAGCAGCCGCGCCAGCGACAGCGAAGCCATGGAGTCCGCGGCGTTCAGCGCGACGACCCGCGGCACGCCCGGCTTGCCGGCGAAGCGCGCCAGGAGCGCGAGGTAGGGGTCGTCGGGCGAGGCGTACTGGGCGATGGCGACGTCGCGGGGCGTGTCCTGCGACAGCCGCCCGGTGCTCGCCGCCGCCCCGGCGAGGTCGGCGTTGCCGAGGTGGGCGGTCAAGAAGATCGCCCCCTGGTCGGCCGGCAGGGACTGCAGGTCGTCCGTGCCCTCACGCTCGAAGCGGAAGGCCGCGGGTCCACGGAGCAGCAGGTGGAAGCGGTCGACCAGCGAGCAGGCGAAGGCGTGGAAGACCTGCAGCGTCCGCAGCGCCCGCGTCGGCCCCGACAGCCCGGGCATGCGGCGGTCGAGGTAGGCCCCGACACCCTGGCGCGGCGCACGCGCCATGAGCATGTAGAACACCGCCATGGGCCACATCAGCAGGTGGCCTGCGCGGCGTCCCAGCAGTCGCACCAGCATGAGCAGGAAGGCCCAGCCCCCCGTGCGGCCGCGGTGCTGCCCCTGCCAGGTCCCCCCAGGTTCGGGCACGCGGTTGATCCAGTGGGGCGGCCACAGGATGCGCATGGCCACGAGCTTTGTGTTCAGCAGGCTGATCCGGGTGTTGTCCGCCCAGGGGCGGAAGCTGCTGACCCGCTCTTCGGGGTCCGGGTAGTAGACCCGGCAGGGCAGGTCACGGACGGCGATGCCGTTCCACAGCCCCCGGACGAGGACCTCCACCTCCCACTCGTAGCGGCCCGGGCGCAGCCGAAGCGACCGCACCGGCGCCACCGGGTACACCCGGAAGCCGCACTGGCTGTCGGCGACGCGGTGGCCGGTCTCGACGAAGATCCAGAAGTTGCTGAAGTTGCGGCCGAACAGGCTGGAGCCCGGCGCCCCCGCCATGTCCCGGGCGCCGACGATGATCGCCCAGGGGTCCCGGCGGGCGGCGTCGAAGAAGCGCGGCAGCTCTTCGGGGAGGTGCTGCCCGTCGGCGTCGATCGCCACCACGTGGGTGAAGCCGTGGGCCGCGGCGTGGTCGATGGCCGTCGCCAGCGCCGCCCCCTTGCCGAGGTTGACGGCGTGGTGGACGATGACCGCCTGCTCCCCCCGCGGTCCCCTCGCCCGCGCGGCGCGCTCCACGGTGTGATCGGCACAGCCGTCGTCGACGACCAGCACGTCGGCGCAGTGTTCGAGGCAGCCGGTCACCACCGCTTCGATGCTGGCCTCGTTGTCCTTGGTGGGGACCACGACGAGCGGGCGGAACCGCCCACCGCTCCGCTCCACCCGCGGCCCCCTCACGACGCCCCTCCCGACGCCCGGAGCAGCGCCACGCGCAGGAGCAGCCACAGCAGATCCAGGCCGAGCACGACCGACAGGTAGAAGCCGCCACCGATGCGACCGCGCACCAGGTAAACCACGAGCGCTGCGAGCCCCGTGCCCAGCACCAGGGCGTCGAGGGCGTGCCTGCGCAGCGCCGATGGTCGCCGAACGACGGCGTCAGGGCCCATGGATGTCGCCTCCGACGAGCGTCACGTCATAACCGCGCAGGGGGTCGTGCAGGGTCGCCCGGCCCTCCTCGATGCGGGCCCGCGCCGGGCCGCCCGGGCCGCGGTAGCGCCGCAGCAGCGCGCCGTCCTCGACCCGCTGCCTCACCGTGCCGCCGGCGACCGCGCAGCGCCCCTCGGGGCAGTCCCAGGCGTGGATGAGCAGCAGGTCCCGACGGAAGGGGATGCGCTCCAGGACATCGGCCCAGGCCGGGTCGGGGGCGGTGACGGTGGCCCCCTCAGCGGAGGCTTCCACCCGGAAGAGCGCGATCCCCGCTGGACTCAGGGCGTCGAGCGTGACCGCGTCACCGTCGATGCGCACCGCGGCGAGGCCGGCGATGGCCCGGTCCCCCCGCGCCAGCGCGAACTGCTCGACCACGGCGACGGGCTCGGTCGGACGCGCCACCGGGGGGCGGTGGGCGCAGGACAGCAGCAGCAGGGCGATCACGGGTGCAGAGATCACGGCGCCAGCTCCGCGCGCAGGGCGCGCAGCTCGGCGACCTGCCGGGCGTACTCCGGCGGGCCGGCCAGGGCGGCGTCGACGTGGGGGAGCGCGTCGTCGCCTCGGTCGAGCGCCGCCAGCGCTCGGGCCATGGCGAGGTGGGCTTCGGGGTGCGTGGGCATGACCTCCAGCGCCGCCTGCGCGAGCTGGAGGGCGTCGACACCGTCCGCGTGGCGCGCCTGTCGCAGCAGCTCCCGACCCCGGGCCACGGCGAGGGCCGCCGCGCGCCCCTCCTCCTCGACCACCAGATCCCCCTCCAGATCGCCAGCGAACAAGCGGTCCAGCGACCACTCCACGTAGCCGCCGGACGTGTTCGGCGCCCGGCTGACCCGGATCACGCCGGCGGTGGCGTCGATGACCGCCGAGTGGCTGGCGAGGAAGGCGTCGATGGCCTGGCGGTGACCCGGCGCCAGCGGGCGATCCCCCACCCCCCGCTTGTCGCGGAGGATCTGCACGCCCACGTCGAGATCGATGCGTCCAGCGTCGCGCGCCAGCAGCTCATCCATCCGGTCCTGGCGAGCCACCGTCGTCAGCTCGGCCATGCGCTGCTGGTTCACGGCGTCGTCGGCCCAGCGCTCGGCCCGGAAGTGGTTGGCCACGCCGAGCCAGCCGCTGTCGGGCACCGGCAGCCGCGCCATCCCCGCCGGCCCCACCTCGAAGACCGCGGCCGCACCGGCCCGGCCGTCGACCACGAGCACGTTCTCGGACACGAAGCCGGTGCGCTGCTGGAGGATCTGCTCGGCCTCGTCCAGGCTGCGGGCCTGCTCCAGGATCTCCCGGGCGATGAGCGTCATGGGCGTCCCCGGCCGCGGCGGCGCGTCGCTACCACCGGCCTGCAGGCTGATCGCCAGCCCCTCGGCGTTGACCCCGGTCACCACCCCGATGCTGCCGGCGAAGCCCACCGACACGTACGGGATCCCCTCGTCGGGGCGCACCACCCACAGCAGCTTCTCGCGATCGAAGATGGCGCCCCCCTCGAAGTCGAAGTTGCGGCCGAGCAACCAGTGCCCATCGGTGGTGGCCGGGCCGCCGGCGGCGAAGCCCGTGCAGGCGGCGACGAAGGGGGTGTCGACGAGCGCCTGGCCCACGTCGTGGATGGCGTGGAAGTAGACCTTGCGGGTGTAGGGCGGCGCGTCGCGGTCGAAGTCGTCGGGGCCCGAGGCCCACCGCCGGCCGTCGACGGCCCCCTGCAGCTCCAGGCGCTGCTCGGCGGTGAAGAAGCGGTCCAGCCGCGGGGCGAGGAGCACCGTGCCCCGCTCGATGAGGCCGCGGAACAGGGCGATCGGCACCTGGCGCTCCAGCTCTCCGCGGAGGTGGGCTTCGAGCCGGCGGTTCATGTCCGGGGTGAGGGCGCCCAGGCCGAAGCCCCGGCTGTAGGCGTCTCCCGTCAGCGACAGCACGGCGATGTCGTGGCTGTGGACGAGGTGTTGATCGCGGAGGAGGCGCTCGCCGAGGGCGGGCTCGGTCACCGCGGTGTCCGGCGGCGAGAAGCCCGCCGGCGGGGTCGGCGGCGTCAGCCACATCACCTGCTGCAGCAGCAGGTCGAGGTTGAGCAAGGCCAGCAGGGACAGCGCCAGGCCGCGCAGCAGGCGCGCGCCCGCGAGGCGGCGCCCCGACGCCAGCGCCGGTGACAGCGACAGCGCCGCCAGCGCCGCCCCCGACACGCCGACCAGCACCACGAGACCGAGCCCCGACAGCGCAGGCACGCCGGTGAGCAGCAGGGGGGCGAAGCCGCCCGCCGTGGTCGCCGACGACAGGGCGATGGCTCGTCCGGGCCGCTCCCCCTCGGCGTCCAGCTCGACCATGAACACGCCGTAGTCGAGGCCGAGCCCCAGCACGAGCACGAGGCCCGCGATGCTGACGACGTTGAGCGGCTGCCCGGCGACGACGGTGGCCGCCCCCGCCAGCAGCATGCCCAGGGCGGCGGGAGCGAGGGCGGCGAGGAGCCGCCGGGGCCGGCGGTAGCGGGTCGCCAGCAGCAGCAGCACGCCGCCCACCGCCAGGCCGCCCAGCCGCAGCAGCTCGGCGAGCATCGACCGCACACCGTGGGCCGAGAGCTGCGAGGGCAGCAGCAGGCGGGCGTCGCGATCGAGCCGCTGGACCGTGGCTTCGACCTGCGAGGCGGCCTGTTCATCGGACAGGCCGAGGCTGAGCATGACGTCGTCGCCGTTGACGTGGCGGTCGACGATGGTGGCGAATGGGGTGCCGGCCCAGGCGTCCGCATCGAACGGCGCTAGCGAGCCTTTGCCAGCGTCCTGGCCGGGTGTCACCGCAGATCCGAACACCGCTAGCCGCTCGGCATCCAGCCGCGTCGCGACGTCAGCGACCGCTTCCGGACGGAAGCCCGCCGCTGTCGCCGCCGCGTCGATGCGCGGCTGCAACACCGCCGGGTCCGGCAGGGCGGCCAGGCGCGCCGCCCGCGTGTGCGCCGAGGGCAGGAGCAGCGTCGGGCTGGTCACCGCAACCCCGGGCAGCTCCGAGAGCGCCGCTGTGAGCGGCTCGGCCCGCTCCAGCGCCCCGTCGAGCCCGGCCGCGCCCCCCTCGACGAGGACGACGCCCCCCAGGCCCAGGCCGCCGTAGCGACGGTCCAGCTCTTCCCCCAGCGCGCGGGTCACCGCGTCGGCTTGCACGAGGTTGCGTGGGTCGCCGTCGAGGTGGGCCATGGGCAGCAAGACCGCCGCCAGCAGGCCGAAGAGCAGCACGAAGGCACCGAGGCCGCGGGGAGCGTCGGGCAGTCGCCAGCGCGCGAGCCGCCCGCCGACGAGCCCGTAGGCCAGCGGCCCCAGCAGCACGACGCCGCCAAGCGCCCCCGCCGTGGCCATGGCCCCCATCAGGCCGAGGTCGGCCACCACCGGCGAGCCCGACAGGAAGAGCAGCAGGAACACGCCGCCGGTGGACCCGGCGGAGAGCAGCAGGGCCGGCAGGATCCTGCGGAGGGCAACCAGGGCGACGCCGTGCCGGGCCGAGAAGCTGTCGGCTCGCGCGGTGTCCGCGCCGCCGGCGCCGTCTCTCAGGGCACCATCTCCACGGGCACCGTCCCTTCCAGCGCAGCGCACGTAGAGGTGGATCCAGTAGTCGACCGCGCTGCCGAGCAGCGCCGACGCAAAGCCCAGCGTGGCGCCATGCACCGGGCTGCGGAGGCCCGCCGCCGCCAGCAGCGCGCCGAGCGCCAGCGACAGCGGTAGCAGCAGGCCGAGCAGCGGGCGCAGCCCCCCGAAGCCGACCAGCAGCACGAGGCCCAGGGCCGCCACGCCCACGCCCGCCGCCAGGACCACGCCGTCGTGGATCGCCGTCGCCGACGCCGCCGCGATGCGGTGGCCGCCGTACCAGCGCGCCGGCAGCGCCGTCGCCGCCAGCTCGGCTTCGATGCTGGCCACGAAGGGGTCGTCGGGCCCCATGGACAGCGCGTGCGGCTTGGGCCGCAGGACCAGCAACCCGCGGGTCCCGCTGCGGTCCAGCATGTGGCCCTGCTCCACCTGGATGTCGAAGGGCTGGTCCGCCGTGCGGAGCTGGTCCATGGCCAGCGACAGCAGGTCGAGGGGATCATCGGCGAAGCTGCGGCGGAACAGGCCGCCGCCCGGCCCCGACAGCTTGACGATCCAGCCCTGGAAGAGCTGGTCGAGGCCCTCGGCCGAGAGGCGCACCGCGAGCGCGTCTTCCGGCACCAGCTCGACCGCCCGCGGCCGCAGCTTCGCCAGTCCCTGCAGCTCGGCGACCCCCAGCCGGTAGCGCACATCCGCGATGTCGTCGCGAGCGGCCAGGCGGGCGCCCAGCTCGTCGACGGCCGACAGGAGGGTTGCGCGATCGGCCCCGCTGCCGTCCACCTCGATGAGCGCGGTGTCCGCCATCCCGAAGCGGTCGGCGGCGGCCATGGCTTCGGCCACCTCGCCCTGTTCGGGCACCAGGCGGCTGACCGCCATGGTCAGCTCCAGGCGAGCGCCGATGGCCAGGAGCATCGCCAGGAGCACGGCCGCCAGGATCGGGCGCAGCAAGGCCGGCGCGGACGACGGGGGCGACGAGGGAAGCATGGCGAACGCCCGCTACAGCGGCGGCAGCTCGAAGGCGTCGGCCGGCATGTCACCGTCCAGCACGACGTCGTCGACCTGGATCTCGACGCGGTCGCCGCCAGGCTCGACCAGCAGGATCCGCCGCACCACCGGCGGGCTGCCGCTGATCTCCAGCTCGGCGCGCTGCAGCACGGCCGCCAGCCCCGCCCCCGTCGGCTCCAGGCCCACGCGGGCCGGCGTGCCGCCGAGCCACTGCACCCGGTACTCGGTCAGCAGGCTGTCGAGGTCGCCCGACAGCCAGGTCATCATCGCGTGGACCACGCGGGCGGCTTCAGGGCTCTCGGAGAGATCCAGCTCCTGCCGCACGCCGAGATCCGGCCACAGCATGCCGACGGTGCTGCCCTGCATGACGAAGTCGGAGCGGGCCGGCGTCTGCACCGACCAGCGCAGCCGATCCGGGCGCGCGAACACGAGGGTGCCCGTCGAGGTCAGCGGGGCGGCGAGCAGGGTGCTGCTGCGCACCTGGGAGAAGCGCGCCTGCAGGCGCTGCACGCCCAGCATCTGCGCCCACAGGGCCTGAGCTTCCGGCGGGAAGTCCGCGGCGGACTGCGCCGGGGAGGGAGTCGCGACGGGAGGGGCCGCAGCGGCGGGCGCGTCGGAGGCCCGGGCCGACGGCATCCACAGGGCTGTCGCGAGGAGCAGGGAGGCGGGCAAGCAGAGCGGCATCGGCGTCCATTAGCCCGTCGTCGCGTGAGGCGGACGTCTGAGGCAGACGTCGAGGCGGACGTTTGAGGTGGACGTCCGACAGGAAGATCGGCCACTCAGGACCGCAGGATCTTGCGTCGTGAGCCACCGTCAAGCTGGGCCTCCGCCTGGTCATGTGCGCTCTCCATGGCGGCGAGCTGCGCGAGTTCGTCGACTCAAGGCCTCGCGGACTCGCGCCCCCGCGCCGCGCGCCTTCGCGCCGCGCGCCTTCGCGGTCTCGCGGACTCGCGGACTCGCCGCCTCGCGACCCATCGCCTCACGCCCTTTGGGTGCGCCAACCACCGCTACGATCGTCGGAGGGGTGGATGGCGCGCCCGGCTGCAGTCCAAGCGCCGTCGCGACCACGGCCGCTCATAAGTGGCCATAGGTCGCCGATGTCCCCCGGGCTTCGAGCGCCGGGTGGCGCGGTTCGGCCCGCCGGAGGCTCGGGGCCGCTCATGAGTGGCAACAGGTCCCGGACCTCGCCCTGGTTGTGAGCGCCGCAGCGGGGGCGGCGCCGCGCCGCCGCGCCCTCGCGGTCTCGCGGCTCCCGGCGGAGCGGTGGGGGCGGGTCGCTCCACAGTCAGGCCGTATCTCAGATGGTGCCCCGACCGGGTCCGTCGGAGGCTGAGGCGGTGACACAGACGCGGAAGAACCAGCCGCGGAAGAACCAGCCGCGGAAGAACCAGCCGCGGAAGAA
>CAZRFD010000008.1:58167-111393 GCA_964599085.1 uncultured Enterobacterales bacterium
GCTGAGAGTTGCCGAAGTCCAAGGGTAAGGGCTTACCCACCGAGTTCGGGTGCTGCCGCCTCCGCGCCGTCGCGCCCTCGCAGCCGCGCGCCCTCGCGCCGCGCGCCTTCGCGGTCTCGCGGACTCGCGGACTCGCGGACTCGTGCCACCGCCATGGCGCCTCACGCGAAGCTGGTGCTTCGCTCGGCCCTGCCGACGAGGGTCCGTCGTCCCTGGCTTTCGTTGGTCCTCGGTCCCTGGTCTTCGTTGGTCCTCTCCGGTCATCCGCGTTCCAGCGACGGAACGAGCGAGAGAAGCTCACCCCCGGCCGAGGTTCCTGTCCGGGCGTCCCGGCGTCAGAGAGACCGACGGACCGGCTGTGACATTCCCGCGCCGGCTCGGCTGGGATCGGGGGCCGGCCGCAGCGGCACGACCACCGTGGGGGCGCCGCGCTCCTCGCACCAGCGGCGCAGCGGCTCCACCGCCGGCGGCGAGACAGCGAAGCGCCGCTGGCGGAAGATCTGCAGGCCCTCGGGGGGGATCTCGCCCCTCGGCGGCGGCTGCCAGGGGTCGAGGTGTGCCGGGACAGCAATGTCGTCGGCGAGGATCTCGTCGACGAGGTGCAGGGTCAGCGCCCGCTGCAGGGCATCGGGCACACCCTGGGGTAGCGGTCCACCGGGGAACCAGAAGGGACCGATGCAGCCACGCGACAGGCGGAGCACCCGCCCGCCCACGGCTTCCTCCACCGCCGCCACCAGCGCCAGCAGCGGGTTGAGGCCGTGGCGGGTGAGCAGGTGGCGCACGCCGGGGTCGGGGTCGACGTCGCCGTCGGACCGCCGCGAGAAGATCCCGGCCGGCGACAGCCAGTGCTCCGGCCCGCGCAGGTCCATGCTCAGCCGCTGCCAGCGGCCGTCGGGGAGGATCCGGTCGTGGGTCACGACGACGTCGACCTGCGGCTCGGGACCGGGGACCAGGCGGCGCACGGCCGACGACAGCGCCGTGGCCTCGAGCACGGCCGCGGCGAGGTCCGTCTTGCCGGCGGCCGCGCCGCCATGGCCAGCAGCGCCACCGAAGCTCCGCAGGAAGCGGTGCAGGGCGTTGCGGGCCTCGAGACGATCGGCGAGGGCGGGCTCCGCGAGCCGCGCGCGGGCCAGCTCGTCGGCCGAGATCGCTCCCTCGGGCCCGCTCTCCTGCGCGATGACCGCTTCGGCTCGCACCCGCATCAGCCAGGTCCAGGCCGGCATGCCGCTGTGGGCGTCGACCTCGGCCGGCAGCAGCAGCGTACCCGACAAGGCCGGGTCCAGCGCAGCGAGGTGGGCCATGCCACGCGATGGCGGCACGTGCAGATCGTTGGGGGCCAGCGCGTGCAGCCCGGCCTGCAGGGCGCGGACGTAGGGACCGACGCGAGCAACCGGCAGCTCCACCGCGCCCCTCCCCTACAGGGTCCGGTCCGCGATGGCGTCGACCTCGGCGTCCGCGGCTTCCTTCAGCGCCTGGTCGGCCAGGGCGCGGGCCCGCTCGCGGCTCATCTCAGCCAGCGAGCTGGAGAGCACCTCTCCGTCGACCTCGCCCTGGGCCTCCAGGCGGCGGCTCAGCTCCGGCAGGACCTCGGACAGCAGGCTCTGGGACTGCTCGACGTAGGACTGCGTGGCCTCCATCGCCGTCCGCAGCTCGTCGAGCGAGCTCTGCAGTTCTGACACGACCAGCGGCGCGTCCGCCGCCATGCCCAGCGCCTGGATCCGTCGGCCGGCGCTGTTGACCGTGGTCGTCGCCGCCAGCACGAAGCGCCCCATGTCTTCCTGGAGGGAGAGCACCGTGTCCCGCAGCTTGCGCGCCGGGTCGAGGTGCTGCCGGGCCATGCGCGCCCGCGCCATGTGCAGCTCGAGATCGATGGAGGTGCTGCGCTCGTCGAATTCCAGGCGGTCCAGGCGGCGCTGGCGTTCGTCCGCCGACAGGTCCAGCGCGTCACCCTCCCCCCGCTCCAGCGCCTGGATCTGGCGCTCGAAGGCGTGGACCTTGTCGGCACAGCGGGCACGATCCTGCTGGGCGCGGGCCAGCTCGGCGTGGAGCTGATCGACCTGGGCCTGCAGATCGACCGCGCAGAGGCGCAGCTCGTCCGAGAAGGCCGTCGCCCGCCGCAGCCCGACGCTGACCTTCTCGTACTGGGCGATCAAGCCCTCGGTCACCGAGCGCCGCTCCAGCATCGTGCGGCGGCGGGTGAGCTGGCGGGTCAGGGCGGCGAGCAGGCCACCCTCCTGCTGGCGCGCCTCCAGCTCGTCGAGGACCTGCCCACGGTCGTGCAGCGTCGCCAGATCCTGCTGCAGGCCGGTCGTGACCTCGCGCTGCTGCCGCACGAGGCGGTCGACGGTCTGCAGGCTGTGGGCCTGGCGCTCCTGGATCTTGTCCCGGCGCCGCGCGAGCGACGCCTGGGTCAGGCGCGCGAGCTGCTGCGGGTCGCGGGGTGGGGTGCTCGACATCGGACAGAGAGTATGCTGCCGGGGCCGGTCGCGCAGCGCAGCCACCGGCCGAGAACGCACCGGCGGTGAGCGGACCGTCGATCCGCCAAGCCACCGCGTCGCCACAGGAGGGCCGCGATGTCCGAGCGCCCGGGCCACGTCCACGTCGTCGGCGGAGACATCCGACGCCTGGCCTGCGATGCCTGGGCCCTGCCGGCCGACGGCAGCGGACAGACCGAGCCCGCGTGGCTGGCCTGGCCGCCTGGCGCGGCCGACGCCGTCGCTTCCCCCACTCCCTTTGCCCACTGGACACGAGAGGCGCCGCGCGCCCTGCCCGTCGCCGGCTGGCCGGCGAACCTTCCGGCCGCCTGGAAGCTCCACGTCGAGCTGGCGCCCTCGGTGCCCTCGTCCTGGCTGGTGGAAGCAGCGCTCACCTTCGTCGAAGCCGCCGCCGAGCTGACGCGGCAGCAGGGCCGGCGGATCCCGGGCGAGGGGCCCCCGCTGGTGGCGCTGCCGCTGGGGGTCCCGGGGATCGGGGCGGCCGAGGGCGAGCAGGCCCGGCGAGCGGCCGGACGCCTGGCCCGCGAGCTGGTGCCCGAGCTGCAGGTGGTGGCCGAGAAGCAGGGCATCGAGGTCGCCCTGGTCGCCCACTCCGCCGACAGCCTCGCCGCGGCCCGGGCCGCGCGGGCGCAGGTCGGTGGGGGCGGAGAACCGCTCCCCGACCACATCCTCCGCGGCCTGGAGCCGGTCCGTGCCGCCCTCGCCCGCGACTCCCTCGCGCTCTGCGTCGGTCCCGCCCCCGCTCGCCGCGCGGGGCTGCCCTCCCTCCCCGCACTGCTCCGCGCCGCCGCCGACGACGCCGAGCTGTCAGAAGCCTGGCGCGACAGCCTGCCGACGCTGCCACTGGATGCGCAGGCCCGACTGGTCGCCCGCCATGTGGGCGGTCGGGGCGCGCTCGCCCGTCGCATCGCCGCCGCGACCGCGCGGGCCCACGTCAGCCTCGAACACCTCCTGGTCGCCGGCCAGGCCACCGCCCTCGTCATCGGCGAGGGCCCCGACGACCAGCTCGAGCAGGCCTTCGCGGCCGCCGGCCTCCCCCTCGACGACATCCTCGACGGCGGCAGCCTCCGCCGCGAACAGAGCCGCGGCGCCGGCCTGCTGCTGCGCCAGGGCACCGCCCGCAAGGCGCGCTCGCTGGTCGAGCTGCTCCAGGACCCGGGCCGCCGCCGCCAGCGCGACCGGACCCTCCTGGCGGCCGCACGCGCAGCCCTCCCCGCCGACGCCCACCTCCTCGTCATCGGCCACGTCCCGGGCCCTGCGCTGCTCGACCTCCTCGGAGAGCTGGCCCCGCTGCTAACGGCCGGGTCCGGTCCTCACGTGACCGTCCTCCTGGAGGGTGCGCCCGGGGCCCTGGCCGAGCTGTGGCCCGCCGGCCAGGTCCGGTGGTTGTCGCTGGACGAGGGCGTCGACCTCTCTGCTGAGCGCGACGCGCCCGGCCGCGCCGACGCCCGCCGGGGCCGGCTCCTCGCCCGCTGCCTCGATCACCTCGCGACCGTCGGCGCCCGGGGTCGCGACCTGCTCGCTCCCGACCGCCTGGGCCTGCTGTCCGACGCCGATCGGGCGCTGTCCCAGGGCATCGCCGACATGCTCGCCCGCCTGCCCGCCAAGGCCCGAGACGCGACCCTGTGGCCAGAGCTTGCCGCCTGGCTGCAGGCCCACGGCCACCCCGCCGAGTAGGCTGCGCTCGGAGGCCCCCACCGATGTCCGACGCAAGCGCCACCTCCGGAGCACACGACGACCCGACGCTGGCGCGCGCACGCGCCGCCTTCCTCGGCCTGGGGCTGGGCGATGCGTGGGGACGGCCGCTGGAATTCAAGCTCGTGCCCGACGTGCGCGGCATGGTGGTCGACACAACGCCCGGTGTCTTCCGCTGGACCGACGACACCCAGATGGCGATGTACCTGGCGCGGGCCATCCTCGACCTGCCACCCGGGCCGCTGGTCGAAGACCTGTTCGGTCGAGCCGTCGGGCGGCGCTTTTCGCAGTGGGCCGAGGACCCGCTGACGCCCAAGCTCGCCCCAGGCAGCACCTGCCTGCGGGGGGCACGGGCCTTCGCCCGCCACGGCGACTGGCAACGCTCCGGCGACCGCGGATCCGATGGCTGCGGGGCCGTCATGCGCATCCTGCCCGTCGCCCTGGCCTTCTCCGGCGCCGAGCTGGTCGACGCGGCGCGGATCTCCGCCATCGTCACCCACGCGCACCCCAACGCCGTTGAAGCCAGCATCGCCGGCTCCTGGCTGGCGCGGCAGGCCGTCCTGCTCGGCCGCTTCGACGAGGGGCTGGTGGCGCGGGCCATCGCCCACCTCGGCCGCGACTGGGCGTGGGGTGGCAGCGTCGCCGAGTCGCTGGACGCCGCGCTCGAGCTGTCCCAGGACGACGGCGATTGGCTGGACGAGGAGAGCGTCCCGCCGGGGGATGGCGGCTGGCGCTCCGGATCGGCGCTGGGGCTGGCCGTCGCTGCGGTGCTGCGGTGGGGGGATGAGGGCTTCGCCACCACGATCGAGAAGGCCACGCGCATCGAGGGCGACAGCGACAGCGTCGGTGCCCTCGCCGGGATGCTGCTGGCCGGTGCCCGCGGCCCGACCTGCCTTCCGGCCCACTGGCTCGACGGCCTGCCGCAGCGCGAAGAGCTGCAAGAGCTGGCGGCGCGCTGCTGGGCTCGATCCGCGCCCCTCCCGCGGCGAGACGCCATCGCCGACGACGACCTCGACGCGCCCACCGAGCACGCCGCCGACACGGCGGACGGCGCGGTACCGCCGCAGACGGAGTCCCCGCCCCCCCTGGATTCCACGCGAGTGCCGAAGCCTGCGCCAGCGCCAGAGAGGCGGGCCACGCCTGCGTCGACCGCACGCTCCACGACTGCCTCCCCCCCGCAGGCTCGCACGGCGCCGGCTCCTGAGACGCCGCGCACCGCCGTCCAGCTCAGCCTGACTGGAGCACCGGCCGCCCCCGCCATCCTCCCCGCTCGCCCGGCCTCGGCCCCGGAGGCCCCCCGCACCAGCCTGGACCACCCGCTTCACGTGCGCTGGCTCGACCTGTCGACCGCTGGCCCCCGGGCACCGCGCGGGCGCATCGGCCTGTGTCCGGCCCCCGGCCGCGTCGACGGTGGCACCTGGCGGCGCCACCTCGGCGTCGACCTGGACCGCCTGGTCTCGCTCTACCAGGTCGACCACATGCTGCTGCTCCTCGACCCGGTCGAGCAGGCCGCCCTCGGCATCGCCGCCATCGAGAGCGAAGCCGAAGCCCGCGGCATCGTCGTCACCCCCCTGCCCCTCGGCCCCGGCGGCGCCCCCACCGTCGACCAGGGGACCGCGGCCTGTGCGGGCCTGCTCGCCGTGGCGCGTGCCGGGCGACGGCTCGCCATCGTCGGACGTGACGGCGAAGAACGCCCGGGCACACTCGCCGCAGCCGTCCTCCTCACGCTTGGTCTGGACCCCGACGCCGCCCTGCAGGTGGCGCGGGCCGCCGCCGGTCCCCGCGCCGCGACCTCGGCCGACCAGCGCGCCTTCCTCGGCGCCTTCGCGACCCGGGGAGGCGCCTGACCTCCCGTGCCGCGCCGCGTCTCGATCCTGCGCCGCCGTCTCGCTGGCCAGCGCGTCCGCCTCCTCCTGGCCCTCCTCGCCCTGCTACCGGTGGCGCTCACCCCCGGCTGCGCCCACCGCGGCGCCGGCCCCCTGCTCGCCGTCGACACCCTCGCGGTGACCCGCGCCACCGACGGGAGCTGCCGCTTCAACGGTGACCGTCGCTACGTCGTCGGATTCCACCGCCTCCTCTCCGACACCGGCATCGACCGCCGCCTCGGCCGCCGCCTCGCCGGCAGCGCGCTCGCCGACCAGGTCGTCGTCCAGTGGTTCGGCGAGGAGGACCCCGACCGCGTCGAGCTGATCCTCGGCCGCGATCTCCCAGTCTCCCTCGCCGCCGAACTCGTGGAGCTCACCGCCCAGCTCTCTCCGCTGCCGGTGGCCGTCTCCGGCACCGACGCCGACGACGCGGTCTGCCAGCGCGCCCAGGCCTACGTCGGCGCGGTCCTGCCGACGCTGACCTCGGTGTGGTCCGCCCCGCAGCTCGACAGCCTCGTCCGCCACGCAGACGATCCCGACGCCTTCTGGGCCCGGGTGCCGGCGTCGGGCCGGTAGCCGCGCAGCGCGCTCACCCCGCAGTCACAGCGCTGTCAGGCCGCTTCCACGTGCGGACGGTGGTCGGAGAGTGTCGGTCGGACCAGCTCGCCACGGGCGCGCAGCCAGCCGACCCCCCAGCGCAGCAGCACCGGGACGGTGGCGGTCGTGAACAGGGCGAAGAACACCAGGATCGAGAACAGTCGGGCGTCGATGATGCCCGCGTCCAGCGCGAGCCCCGCCAGGATGATCTCGACCGCACCCCGACCGTTCATGCCCGCACCGATGGTCAGCCCCTCGCGCCAGCCGTTACCCGTCGGCAGGTAGAACAGCGCGGTGCCGACGATCTTGCCGAGGGTGCCGACCACGATGATGCTGCCGAGCAGGAGCGCGTCGCTGCCGAGCGCGTCGAAGCTCACCGCGAAGCCGGCCGTGATGAAGAAGATCGGGGCGAGGAAGCCGATGGAGGCGTCCTTGACCACGCCGCGGAGGTCGCGAGCGAGCATGCTGCCGAGCAGCTCGTCGCGCAGGAAGAGGCCGGCGAGGAACGCGCCGAGTACGCCGTGGAGCCCAGCAAGCTCGGCGGCTTCACCCATGCCCACCGCCAGGATGAGCACCAGCGTGAAGCTCGACGTGCGGTGGGTCCAGCCGCGGCGAGACAGCCAGCCGGTCACGCGCGGCAGCAGCACCTGGCCGAAGAAGGCGGCGAAGGCGATGAAGGCCGTCGCCTTGGCCACGACGACGGCGACCAGCCCACCGTCGAAGGCCGACAGCCCCTCGGCCCCCATGCCCAGGATGGCCGAAAACGCCACCAGCGAGATGGCGTCGGCCACCAACGCACCGGCCATCATCACGTGGGCGATGCGGGTGTCCATCAGGTCGAGGTCGACCAGGATGCGGGACTTCGTCGCCAGCGAGGTCACCCCGGCCGCGAGGCCGACGAAGATGGCCGCGACGACGCTGCCGCCAAACGCGATCACCACCCCGAAGGCCAGCGCAAACGGCGTGACGAAGCCGCCGATGGCGGCGAGCAGCCCGCCCCAGGACGCCCGCTTCAGCTCGCGCGGATCGATCTCCATGCCGATGTAGAGCATCATCAACAGGATCCCGACCTCTGCCAGCACCATCAGCGCGGCGTCGGCGTGCAGCCAGCCGAGCAGGGCCGGACCGAGCACGATGCCGGCCAGCAGCTCGCCGAGCACCGCCGGGTAGCCGACGCGTGTCGCGAGACGCCCCGCGCTCCAGGCGGCGACGAGGACGAGCAGCAGGTTGAGGAGGTCGAGGTGCAAGCGGGCTCCGGTCGAGAGGCAGGGAGAGGCAGGTCGCGGCCGCACGGGGCCGTCCTCCTCAACATAGGGAGCCATTCATGTCGGTCAAGTCGAAAATATAGGACCGTTTGTTCGGAAAAAACGCACATCGTGCGTCCGAGCAGGCCCACTCGATCCGATCGGCCGGGTCGCGGCGAGAGGTCTCAGGCGAATTCCATTTCCCTTTGAAAAGGGAAATGGAATTCGCCTGACACCGATCCCTTCCTGCGGCGGGAGCGGATGGGATGACCCCTGCCCCGACTGCGGCGGTGGAGGGTGCGGAATGTGCCGGCACTGCTCGAGGTGCGGGGGGAAGGGAACCGTGACGAGCCGCGAACTCGGCTGAGCCCCCTCCCGCGACACCCCGCCGACAGCCACAGCGTGCCCAGGCGCATAAGAGGGGGGGCATGCCCTCCACCCGTGCCCACCTCCAGCGCCTCCAGCGAGAGCTCGCCGACGCCACCAGCTACGCACAGTGGCTGGCCGCGGCCGAAGAGTACGATCTCCGCAGCGGCGCCAGCCGGTGGCGGGCCGAGGATGACTCGCCGTTCTACGACGCCGCCCTGTTGCGCCGCGAGCTGGCCGAGATCGTCGCGCTGCGGGAGCGGTGCGCGCCGGAAGCGCTCGGTCGCTGCCTGACCGAGAGCCTCTACCGGCACCTCGTGGACATCTCCTCGCCCGACCTGTACGGACGGGCGCTCACCGGCACCAAGCACCTCGTGCTCCGCTACCTCGACGAGGTGGAGCGCAGCCTGCGCTGGCTGGCGGGGACCGAGCTGCCCGGGCTGTCGGCCGCCACGCGCCTGCAGCGCTTCGAGGCCGCCTGGAAGGTGTTCGGGCGGTCGGCGCTGATGCTGTCGGGCGGGGCGACCTGGGGCTTCTACCACCTCGGCGTCGTCAAGGCGCTCTTCCAGCAGGGCCTGCTGCCCCACATCATGTCGGGGGCGAGCACCGGGGCGATGATCGCCGCCGGGATCTGCACCCGCACCGACGCCGAGCTGGCCGAACTGTTCACCGACACCGATCAGATCCGCCTCGACGGGCTGCTGTGGGTGGGCCTGCGCAAGGCGCTCCGCCAGGGGGCGGCGCTGGATCCGGACCAGCTCGCAGAGGTGCTGGCCCACAACGTCGGCGGCGCGACCTTCGCCGAAGCCTACGCCCACAGCGGCCGGGCGTTGAACATCGCCGTCTCGCCCACCCGCACCCGCAACAAGCCGCGCCTGCTCTGCCACCTCACGGCCCCCGACGTGCTGGTGTCGCGGGCCGCGCTGGCCAGCAGCGCCCTGCCCGGCCTGTTCCCGCCCATCGCCCTGCAGGCCCGAGGCCTCGACGGCAGCCTGGAGCCCTACGTCCCCGGAGAGCTGTGGGTGGACGGTTCGCTGACCCAGGACCTGCCGAAGCTGCGCATGGCCCGCCTGCACAACGTCAACCACTTCATCGTCAGCCAGGCCAACCCCCACGTCGCCCCGGTGGCCGTGATCCGGGACCGAAACGGCCTGCTGCCAGGTGCCGCCGGCCTGCTGACCGAGACGGCGCGGACCCAGGGCGCGCTCGTGGCCGACCTCGTGCGCCGGGTCACGGGCACCCACGTCGGTCCGGTGCGCCAGCTCGGCGATCGCGCCTACGCGCTCATCACCCAGGACTACGAGGGCGACATCACGCTGCACCCCCACCTGCCGCCGCGCCTCGTCCCGCGGGTGGTGATCAACCCCAGCCGCCGAGACCTCGCCGAATTCATCCTCGCCGGCGAACGCGCGACCTGGCCGAGGATCGCGATGATCGCCGACCAGACGCGCATCGGCCGCGTCTTCCGCGAGTGCGTGGCGCTGCTCCGGCGGCAGGTCGCCACCGGGCCGACACCGACGGGGAGTAGCATCGACGCTGCGGCCGCCCCCTGATCCCGGCGACGGTGGACCGCTGCTGCGTCCTCCACCCGGTCCTCCGCCCCGTCCTCCGCCCCGTCCTCCGCCCCGTCCTCCGCCCGGTCCTCCGCGCGTGCTCTCCCCTGCCCTGCTCCTGCTTGCCTGCTCGACACCCGAACCGGCGCCGACAGCACCCCCGGCACAGCCGCAGCCCACCGCCGCGGCACGCTTCGCCGGCAGCGCCGCCTGCGGGACCTGCCACCCCGAACAGTCCGCGGCCTGGCAGCAGAGCCGCCACCGCCGCGCCCAGGCGGCCATCGCGTCCACCGACCTCCCCGCGGGGCTGAACACGGCGCTGACCGAGGCGCCGGGCGCGCTGGATCCAGCGCTGGCCGACGCCGTGACCGACCGCATCGGCTGGTTCCCGCTGCAGCAGTTCCTGGTACCGGGCGACGACGGGCGGCTGGCTTTGCTGCCGCTGTCCTGGGACGCCCGCCCCGCCGACGTCGGCGGACAGCGCTGGTTCCTGCCACAACCCGCGGCCGCCGATCCGGCGGATCCGCTGCACTGGCAGGGCCGGGAGGCCGCATGGAACCTGCAGTGCGCCGAGTGCCACGTGACCGGCTGGGACAAGGGCTACGACGCCGACCGCGACCGCTACGACAGCACCGGGCAGGAAGCCGGCGTCGGCTGCGAGGCCTGCCATGGCCCAGGCGCAGCGCACATCGGCTGGGCGGAGGGGGGCCAGGCAGGACCCGACGGGCTCGTCCCGGGACTGGCCTCCCACCATGCCAGCGCCTGGTCCTTCGCCGACCCCGACCAGCGCATCGCCGCCCGCGACGCGCCGGCAGACCCGGCCGCGACCCAGGTCTGCGCCCCCTGCCACGCCCGGCGCAGCGCGCTCGTCGACGACACCCGCCCCGGTTCGCTGCTGGCCGATGGCTTCCGCCTCGCGCTGCCCCTCCCCCCGCTTTACTTCGCCGACGGCCAGCAACGCGACGAGGTCTTCGAGTGGGCCAGCTTCCAGCAGAGCGCCATGGCCCGCGCCGGCGTGACCTGCGGCGACTGCCACGATCCCCACAGCGGCGGCACCCGGGCAGAGGGCGATGCCCTGTGCACCCGCTGCCACCGGGCCCCTGCCTACGCCACACCGCAGCACCACGGCCACCACGCCGACAGCGAGGGGGCGCGCTGCGTCGCCTGTCACATGCCGACCCGGACCTACATGGCGGTCGACGATCGCCGCGACCACCGCCTCGCTCGACCGCGCCCCGACCTCGCCCAGACCCTCGACCTGCCCGATCCCTGCACCGGCTGCCACGAAGACCGCGACGCCGCCTGGGCCGCGGCGGCGATCGATCGCTGGCGGGGCACCGGGTGGCGGGGGCAGCCCTCGCTGGCTCCACTTGTGGCCGACGCCGCCACCCCGGCCGACGCCTTGCTGCAGGCCGCCACCGACACCAGCCTGCCAGGCCTGCGGCGGGCGGCCCTGGTGACGCTGGCGGCGGACCGGATCCAGCCCGAACACCTCGCCGAGCTCCGCCAGCTCGCCACCGACAGCGAACCCCAGGTGCGCGCCGCCACCCTCGGCGCGCTGGCCCCCTTCCCGGCCGAGGTCCGCGCCGCGGTCGCCGCCCCCCTGCTGGCGGACCCGATCCGCCTCGTGCGCATCTCGGCGGCCGACCTCATCGCCGACATCGACGCCGGCATGCTTCGCGCCGACGAAGCCGCAGACCGGCGCGCCGCGCTCGACGAGCTGCAGCAGGCGCTCGCCCACAACACCGACTGGGACGACTTCGCCGTCCGCGCCGCCGACCTCGCGCTGCGGCTGGGCGATGCCGCCAGCGCCGAGGCCACGCTGCGGCGCGTGCTGGACCGTTCGCCAGCGGACATCAGCGCCCGGGCGAACCTCGCCGACCTGCTCCGCGAGCAGGGTCGCGACGCCGACGCCGGCGCGCTCCTCACCGAGGGGCTGTCGCTGTCGCCCGACGCCGCCCCGCTTCACTTCGCCCAGGCGCTGTGGCTCGTCCGCCAGGGCCGCGCCGCCGAAGCCCTCCCCCACCTGGAGCAGGCCGCTGGGCTCGATCCCTCCCAGCCCCGCTATGGCCTGATCCTGGCCGTGGCGCTGGACGAGCAGGGGCGACACCGAGAAGCCGTCGAGGCCCTCGATGCCGCCCTGCAGGAGAGTCCGGCCGACCCCGAACTGCGGGCGCTCAGGGAGCGCTGGCGCAGCCCGTAGCGGCCGGGCACAGAGCGTTCAGTTCGCCACGAAGCTCACGAAGGAGGCCACGCCCGGCAGCGAGCCGAACAGCGCCGGGTCCCAGGTCAGCTTGCCGGCAGGGTCCGTGACCGAGTAGGTCGCGATCGGGGCGTCGACGATGATGAAGGCGCCACCGGCGGCCGGCGAGGTCCCGGCGTTGGCTTCACCGCGACCGTTGCCGAAGAGCCCGCCCTGGGCGGGGTTGGCGTCGAAGTAGTACGTGGTCGGGCAGTCGGTACAGGTCACCGTGGCGTTGGCGACCGGCGAGCCCTTCTGGTCGTAGACGAAGCCGACCATGGCGCCCTCGGCGGCGATGTCGGCGGTGCCGCCGAGCGCGGAGATGCTGCTCTCGATCGAGGTCATGAAGGACCCCGTGATCAGCAGGGCCGGGGTCTCGATCACGTCGCCGTCGGACAGGGCGGCGTAGGCTTCGTAGGGGATGCCCGTGGCCGAGGGCAGCACGGTCGGGGTCTCGCCCTCGCAGTCGCTGACCAGCACGAACATGCCGACGAGGCTTGGCATCACGACGCCCTCGAGGGAGAACACGCCCTTGGCGCCCACGGCCGCGGCGGCGACGATGTCGGTGTCGGGGTTGATGGTGCCGCTGCCGCCCAGCGGGGCGGTCGGGTCCAGCGCGTAGGCGCAGAGCCCCTCACCCGTGGGGGTCAGCGTGGACATGTCCATCACCTGGCCGTTGATCGTGAAGGAGACACCAGCGGTGCCGCCGTCTGCACCGCCGTCCGCGCCGCCGTCCGCGCCGCCATCGGCGCCGCCGTCCGCGCCGCCGTCCGCACCGCCGTCCGCACCACCGTCGGCGGTGCCGCCGTCGGTCGTGCCGCCGTCGGTCGTGCCGCCGTCGGTCGCGCCACCGTCTGTGCCGGTGTCGTCGTTCTTGTCGCCGCAGGCGAGGGCGAGAGGCAGCGCGACCAGCAGGCTGGCGAGCGCACCGCGAGAGAGAGGACTGAGCGTCATGGCGTCTCCTTGAGGGGTTTGAGCTGCACGAAGAGCTGGAATTCCGTCCTGCGCTCCCCATGCAGGGGCGTGGGCCGCGGGAAGGACCGGACCCGCGCTCATAGGGGATAACCGATCTAATTCCCCGGCACCCGCGTCAATACGGTCGATCACAATTCGCAGGCCATGGCCCTCGGCGCGCCGCCCCGGTGGTGCCGCCGCCACAATAGGGGGCCTGCATGACTGCCTCCCTCCTCTGCCTGGCCCTCGCGGCGCGACCAGCACAGGCTGACCCCGTCGACAAGAGCCACGACGCCGACGTCGTGGCCACCGCCAGCATCCACGCCCCCCCTGAACATGTCAGCGCCTGGCTCAGCGACCTGCGCAACTAGGAAGCCGTGCTCGGCGACTGTACCCGGTCCTGGGTCCACGGCGGCACCCACGTCGGTGTCGGCGCCAGCGCCCAGCTCGTCTACAAGGTGGCGCTGTGGCGTCGCAAGCTCGTGGCCACCATCAGCGAACAGACCGACCGCCGCATCGTCGTCGACCATGCCGGCGACAAGGGCTTCTTCACCACCTGGACCTACGAAGCCGACGGCGACGGCACCCGGCTGGAGCTGCGCACCCTGCTCAACCTGCCGGGCAAGCCGCTGAACCGCTACTACGTCAACACCGTCCAGCCGCGCTGGCGCGACTGCTACGCGGCCGCGCTCATCGGCGTGGAAGAAGCCCTGACCGGCACCTCGGCGCCGCCTGCCGCCACGCCGTGAGACACTGCCCCTCCCCCACCCCCGTGGAGCCCCGATGTCCGACGTCACCCGCATCTTCGAGCAGATGGCCACCCGCTTCCAGCCCGCCGCGCTGACCGGCCCCCGCACCTACTACTTCTCCATCGGGGACATCCGGCGGACCGTCAAGCTCGACAAGCAGGGCTGCACGGTGGAGGACGGCAAGACCGTCGACAACGCCGACTGCGTGCTCAAGGCCGACCCCAAGCTCTTCGTCAACATGGTCACCAAGGGCAAGATGCCCGGTCCCCTCGACATCGCCCGCGGCAAGATCAAGACGAACGACGTCGACAAGCTGCGGGATCTCAGCAAGCTGTTCCGGTTCTGACGGCTCGCGCGGGGGCGGCTCAGCCCCTGCCGAGCAGCCGCTGCATGACGTCGGCGGCTGCAGCCAGGCCCGGCCGCTCCGGCACCCCCGCCACCGACACGCCGTGGCGCTGCAGCGCGGCCGCGGTCGACTTGCCGATGGCGACGACGACGTCGATGGGCGGAGGCGCGCTGGACACCCAGGTGTCCACCGCCGACGCCGCCGTGAACAGCGCGCCCTCCATGGGACCCGCGGCGTGCAGCGCTGCGCCGGCCCCCGCAGGGACCTGCCGCCGGTACACCTGCCAGTGCACGACGGGGTGACCCCAGGCAACCAGCGCGTCCTGAAGCGAGTGGGAGGGGCGCTCGGTGCCGACGATCCAGACCGGTCCCGCACTCCGCACGGCGATCCGGGCCAGCGCCGCGACCGCCTCCTGAGCGTCGGAGGTGCCCACGGCGGCAAGGGACAGACCGCGCGCCCGGACGGCGGCGGCGGTCGAGGGACCGACGGCGACGACCTGGGCGGCGGCGAGCTGCGCGGCCACGTCCGGACAGAGCGTCAGCGTCGTTGCCGAGCTGATCAGCGCCAGCGCCGGCGCCCCCCGCGGGGGCGCCGCACCGGTCGGCACCAGCTCGGCCAGGGGGACGTGCACCGGCTGCAGCCCCCGGTCTTCCAGCAGCGCGCCGAGGGGGTCGAGCACGTGGCGGGTCACCAGGACGCTAGGGACACGGGCCATGCGGCCTCCACCCACCACCGATATCCGGACGCCGAGGGCATGGCGCGTCGCACCCGTCGCACCTCTGCTACCGTCCGCCCTGCTCCCCTGCCCCCGTCGAGCAGGGCAGGGTCCCTCCCTCACTCCCACGCGGACTGCGCCATGGCAACCGCCGACAAGCTGGCCCGGCTCTACATGTTCAGCGGCGTCCCCCGCGCGCGACTCGACGCCTTCGCCGACAAGCTGCGGAGCGTAGAGGTCAACGCCGGGCAGCGGCTGTTCTCCCAGGGAGAGGTCGCCGACGCCGCCTGGCTGCTGGTCGAGGGCCGGCTGGTGGTCACGGTGCAGGCCGACGCCGAGTCGCGCACCATCGGCGACGTGCGCCCCGGAGAGCTGCTCGGCGAGACCGCGCTCTACCTGCCCGGGGGACGGCGCAGCGCGACCGTGACCGCGAGCACCGCCAGCACTGCCCTGCGCCTCGACCCGGCCGGGCTCGACGCCATGGCCGACAACCCCGCCGTGGTCGCCCTCGAACGACAGCTCCTCGGGGTGATGAGCCGCCGCCTGCGGTCGACCAACCTGGCGATCCAGCGCGCCTGGAAGGACGAGCAGGCCACAGCACCCGGGGAACCACAGGGAGCAGGCTTCAGTGCTCGCCTCCGCCAGCTCTTCGGCGGCGTGCTGTCCTCCGGCACCCGGCCCGGAGACCGCCGATGACCGACCGCTACGACAACCCCATCGTGCTCGCGCTGCTGCAGCACCTGCAGCCCCGCGGCGTCGGCCCCAGGGCCCTCGCCTCCGTCCTGGCCGAGGGCAGCCCCCGCTCGCTCTCCGCCGGTGAGCGCATCTGCGTCCAGGATGCCCAGGCCGAGGGGATCTACTTCCTCGTCTCCGGCGCGGTCGTGGTCTCGCGACGCGACAGCGGCGGCCACGACCGCGAGCTGACCCGCATCCAGGCGCCGGCGGTGCTCGGTCACATGGCCGTCATCGACCGCTCGCCCCGCAGCGCCACCGTCACCGCGGCTGGCCCCGTGGACCTGATCGCCCTGGACAGCTCGCGCTGCGAGCACATCATGGGCCGGGCCGACGCCACGGGCATGGCCCTGCGGCGCATGCTGCTCACCAGCCTCGTGCGCCAGCTCCTACAGGGCAACGCCCGGATCCGCCAGCTCGCGCGCTCGCCGAGCGACGACGTCGCGCGGCCGACCGCCTCACGCGGCGCGCGCGCACGCGACGTCGCGGCGCTCACGGCCACCCTCGATGGCTGGCAGGCGCTGGAGCAGGACATCGAGGGCGTCGGGGTCGTCTACACCGAAGACCAGCTCCGCAACTGGCCCTCCACGACCCCACGCCGCTGACGCCCCATGCGGGACGCCGCCGACCGCGGCACCGGCGAGGTCGTCACCGCCACCGCGAGCGGCCCCGCCCGCCTACTCGTCGACCGACGCCTGGGCCGGCGCGTAGCGTGTGGAGACCTTCTGGAGGTAGGCCGCCGTGTCGTCGACCCGACAGGTCGCGATCTCCGCCCCGGTCGGCGCCTTGAGCACGATGTGGGTCAGGCCGTCCGGGTATGGCGCCAGCTCGGCGAGCATGTCAGCGCAGGCGTGTTCCGCCACGGCGCTGTCGGTCAGGCCCTCCCAGCCCTCTTCCATGGTCGCGACCCACTTCAACTCCTTCTCCATGTGGAGGTTGGAGGTGGGTGCGATGTCGGCGACCCGCCCCGACTGATCCGGGGCGATGGCGTTCTGCTGGATCTGCCAGCCGGCGAAGCCAACGAGGAGTAGCAGGATGGCCCCGAGGCCCAGCGTCCGCCGCTGGCGAGCCGCTGCGGCCGCCGCTTCCCGGGCGCGCTGCTTCTCGGCGAGAGCCTCCCGCCCCTCTTCGACCTCGTGCTGCAGGCGTTCGCCGAGCCCGTCGCCGCTGCCACCATCCTGTGCGTCGCCCTCTGGGGGCGACTCGTGCGTGTACATCACCTGGGACTCCATGGGTGTCCCGAGAGTGTACCTCAATTCTTGGCTCACAAGGTCGCCGCTGGTACCATGTGGTGTCCCAGGAGCAAGCAATGAACTGTCAGGATCTCCCCGCGTCCTCCTGCGCCTCCCGCCGCGTCTCCCCGCCCGGGGGTCGGCGCACGCCACAGGCCGGCTTCAGCCTGGTCGAGCTCGCCATCGTCATCGCGATCATCGGCGTGCTCGCCGCCATCGCCGCCCCGAGCTTCTTCGAGATGCAGCTCCGCGCCAAGCGGGCCGAAGCCGACGCCAACATCGACGGCATCGACAAGGCCATGCTCATCGCCCTGCAGTCCCACCCCGACTTCCAGGAACACCGCGCGGCACTGTGGACCTCCTTCGACTACGCCCCCCGCGGGCTGAACGGACTCGACAAGCAAGCGGTCATGTGGACGGTGCCGCCACGCGGCAACACCACGGTCGTCCCCGGCTTCCGGATGCGCACCGGAGAAGACGCCTGGAAGGAGCTCGGCTTCCTCCCCGACGGCCAGGTCCGCTGCACCTACGGCTTCATCCTGCTGGGCTCGGCGGCCACCAACCGGCTCTCCCAGGCCGCCTGTGACCTGGACGATGACGACATCGTCTACCAGCACACGATCATGCACGTGAAGCGGCCCACCGGTCAGGAAGAGACCATCGACACGATCACACCATCGGCGCAGGAGTACTGACCACTCGCGCCAACGGACCGGCGAGAGACGCCGACCCGGCCAGGGTCGGCGTCTTCCGTATGAGGGCGGCAGGGTGCCTGACCCCCGGTGGGTCAGCTTCCGAACTGGCGGAGCACCTCGGCCGGCGTCGTGAAGCCCTCCTGGAGCAGGTAGGCGCCGTACTGCTTGAAGCTGGTGAACGCGCGATCTTCGATGGCGAGCTTGCGGATCGTCGCCGACAGCTCTCCCTGGGCGACGGCTTCGCGCACACGGTCGGTGATGCGGAGCACCTCGAAGATCGCGACGCGCCCCAGCCAGCCCGAGCCCCCGCACTGTCCACAGCCGCGGCCACGCCACAGCTTCAGCGAGCTGGCCACCGGCAGGATCTCTGCCGCGGCGAGGTGCTTGCGGGTGCTGTCGTTGTAGGAGTGCCGTTCCTTGCAGTGCGGGCAGACGCGTCGCACCAGGCGCTGGCCGACGACCAGGGACAGTGAGCTGGCGACGAGGTAGTGCTTGCAGCCCATCTCGATGAGCCGGACGACCGCGTCGGCCGAGCTGTTGGCGTGTACCGTGCTGAGCACCAGGTGGCCGGTCAGCGACGCCTCCAGCGCGATCTGCGCCGTCGTCAGATCGCGCATCTCGCCGACCATGACGACGTCGGGATCCTGGCGCATCAGGGCACGAAGGATCTGGCTGAAGCCCACGTCGATGGTGTCGTTGACGTTGGTCTGGGTGATCCCGGGCAGGGTGTACTCGATGGGGTCTTCGATGGTCGAGATGTTGACGTCGCTGGAGCGCGCCTGCAGCTCGGTCAGCGCCGAGTACAACGTCGTCGTCTTGCCGGAACCGGTGGGACCGCAGACCACGACACAGCCCTGGGTGGCGAGGATGGCCTGGCGCACGGTGTTGACCAGCGGGTCGGCGAAGATCAGCTCGTCGAGGGGCTTGAGACCGCGCGTGCTGTCGAGCAGGCGCATGACGACCTTCTCGCCGTGCAGGGAGGGCACGGTGCTGACGCGCAGGTCGACGGAGCGGTTCTTGAGCGTCACGCGGAAGCGTCCGTCCTGGGGTCGGCGCTTCTCAGCGATGTCGATGTTCGAGACGATCTTGATGCGGCTGACCAGGGCCGCGTGGAATTCCCGCGGTACGTCGACGAACTTGCGGAGCTGGCCCGAGATCCGGAAGCGCACCCGGGAGCCCCCGATGCCGGGCTCGACGTGGATGTCGCTGGCAGCGCGGTTGACCGCCGCCGCCAGGATCTCGTCGAGGAGCTTGACGACCTGGGCGCCGCGGATCACCGCCGGCTCGACGGCTTCACCCGGGCCACCGCCGGACAGGTCGACGTCGGCCGACGTGAAGTCGTCGGTGCCAATGTCTTCGTCTCGCGCTTCGCCGACGGCGGGCACGATTACGGTACGGAAGTAGCGTTCGTAGTCTTCCAGGCCGCAGGCGTAGGGGCGCAGCCGGACGCCCGGTGCCACGCGCTTGAGGTCGGCGAAGATCGACACGTCGCCGGGACGCGTCATAGCCACGATGACGATGTCACCGTCGCGCGCCAGGGGGACGGCCTGGTGGCGCTGCAGCAGGGCCGCCGGGAAGAGGGCGTAGAGTTCCGGGTCGAACAGGTAGTCAGCGAGCTGGACGAAGCGGTAGCCCGAGTGCCGCGACTGGGCCTGCAGGCGCATCGCCAGGTTCTGGCTCATGGTGAGCCCGACCTGCGGCGCCGACATGATGGTGGCGTTGAAGTCGTTGCGGCGGAGGATCGCGCAGAGGGTGGGCTTGGTGGTCCGCACGGTGGCGGAGCGGGTGTCAGCGACGAGCAAGCCCATCTCACCGAAGACGTCGTACTCGACCAGCTCGGCGATCTCCTGCTGGATGCCCAGGTGGGAGTCTTCGAGGAGGACCACACAGTGCCCCTCGACGATGAGGTAGAGCGCATCGGACTCGTCACCTTGCCGGATCACGTCCGTGTCGGCCGGGTAGCGCTGCAGCGACATGCTCTGTGCGATGCGCTGGCGGCTCTCGGTGCTCAGGCCACGGAAGAGGATCGTCTGCTGCAGGCGGTCGGAGAGCTGGGTCTGGGAGAGCGTGACGTCGTGTCCAGCGGTCGGCACGGGCAACCTCGGGATGGGGCGACAGACCGCGGCTTTGGGGACCCGCGGGCAGGCGGCGAGGCTACCACGAAGACCGGGGCGACAAGGCCACCGAGGCCCACATCACGACCGACCCAGGCGCGCCGACAGCTCGCCCTTGTCGGCAGCCCGGCTGATCGCTTCGTCCGGCGAGATGGTCCCCTCGCGCACCAGCCGCAGCAGCTCGTGGTTCAGGGTGGTCATGCCCTGGGAGCGTCCCGTCTGCATGATGGTGGCGATCTGGGCGACCTTGGCCGTGCGGATCTGGTTGGCGACCGCGGCATTCACCACCAGCACCTCGACCGCGGCGACGCGCCCGCCACCGTTGCGCTTGCAGAGGGTCTGGGCCACGACACCCCGCAGCGCATCGGCGAGAGACGCCCGGATCTGGGCCTGCTGCGACGGCGGGAACTGGTCGACGATGCGGTCGATGGTGGAGATGGCCGTCGAGGTGTGCAGCGTACCGAAGACGAGGTGGCCGGTGTTCGCCGTCTCCAGCGCCAGGGACACGGTCTCCAGGTCGCGCATCTCCCCGATGAGCACGATGTCGGGGTCTTCGCGCAGCGCCGCCTTGAGCGCCCGGGAGAAGCTTGCGGAGTGGTTGCCGATGTCCCGCTGGTTCACCAGGCAGCGCTTGCTGCCGTGCACGAACTCGATGGGGTCCTCCAGCGTCAGGATGTGCCCGGCACGGGTCCGGTTGATCCAGTCGATCATCGCGGCGAGGGTGGTGGACTTGCCGCTGCCGGTCGGTCCGGTGACCAGGACGAGCCCGCTCTTGAGCTCGCATAGCCGCGCGACCGCCATGGGCAGGCCGAGCTGTTCGATGCTCAGCAGCCTCTCGGGGATGTGCCGCGCGACCGCGCAGGCCCCCCGGTGGTCGCGGAACAGGTTGAGGCGGAAGCGCCCCGAGCCCTCGACGGCGTAGGCGAGATCGACGTCACCGGTCGCGTCGTACTCGACCAGGAACTCGTCGGGCACGACCCGTCCGAGCAGCTCGCGGACCTGGTCATGGCCCAGGGCTGCGGTGCCCGGGATGGGCCGGATCTCTCCGTCGATGCGCCAGCAGGGCACCTGCCCGCCCGACAGGTGCACGTCGCTTGCGCCCTCGGCGACCATGTGGCGAAAGACGGCGTCGATGTCGCCGGCCTCCAGCGCGCTCTGGACGTGGCCGGGGCCGGCGGCGGTCTGCATCCCCTCCTCGGGAGCACCGACCCGCTGCAGCAGGTCCGAGAGCCGGACCCGATCGATCTGGACGGCCCGCAGGCGCAGTGCTGGCAGCCAGTTGCGGATGGCGTGCAGCACCGGCGTCCCCGGGGCTTCTTCGCAGCCCAGCACCAGCTCGCCCTCGGCGACCTGCAGCGGCACGACGCGGTGGCGCTCGCAGAAGTCGCGGGGCAGGAGCGAGAGCGCGTCGTCGTCCGCCGCCAAGGCCGCGCCGTCGGCCTGGGACAGCGGCACCGTTCGGGCGCTGGTCCGCAGGCGCCGCGCGAGCAGGCGGTTCAGCGCCTGGCTGAAGGCTGGCACGTCGGCCATGAGCTGCTCGAAGGTCTCGGCCGAGAAGCGCAGGACCGCGGTCTCGCCCAGGGCGGCCAGGCTGGCGCTGCGGGGCTCTCCGAGCAGCAGACCCAGCTCTCCCACCACGTCTCCGGGTGTCAGCCGCGCCACGGAGAGCTGCTCTCCGCCCACCTCGGCCCGCACGTCCACGCTGCCCTCGGCCACGATGAAGAAGGCGTCGGAGTCGCTGCCCTCCTCGGCCAGCACCTCTCCCCGGGAGAGCTCGACGAGCTGGGCGAGGTTGAGGACAGCCGCGAGCTGCTTCTTGGAGAGGGACTCCAGGAAGACGCTGCGGCCGAGGGCGGGGAGCACGCGGCGCAGATCTTCACGGCCGAGGGCACGCTGTTGCATGGGAACACCCGAGGGTCTGGGACGCCGGCACGCTACCACCGGCGAGCCCCCGGGGGGCCCCAGTCGTTCCGGATCCGTGCAATGCCCCGAGGGGAGCACGCGGTGGGCCGATGAGAGAACGCGGAAGGGTCCCGTCGAGGACGTGGGCCGGTATTCCTGCGACGTCCAAGGAGCCCACCATGACCCACCTTTCCCCCGCGCTTTCCCTCCTCCCCTTGAGCCTGCTGATCGCCTGTGGCGACAAGGGCGACGATACTGCCGGCAGCGGCTCGGGCGACAGCGGCCAGGACGACTGCACCGAGCTCACCTTCTTCCTCGACGCGGACGGCGACGGCTACGGCGGAGACGAGGCGGTGAGCGCCTGCGAGGCCCCCGAGGGCTACGTGGCCCAGTCGACGGACTGCGACGACCAGGACCCCGACGCCCACCCCGACGGCAGCGAGGTCTGCGACGGCGCGGACAATGACTGCGACGGCGACGTCGACGAGGACGCCTCCGACGCCACGACCTTCTACGTGGACAGCGACGGCGACGGCTTCGGCGACGACGCCAGCACCGTGATCGCCTGCGAGCTCGGCGATGGCCTGGCCGAGGTCGGCGGGGACTGCGACGACACCGAAGCCGCGGCCTTCCCTGGCGCGACCGAGGTCTGCGACGGCGTGGACAATGACTGCGACGGGGAGACGGACGGGGCCAGCTACCCCAGCGACTTCGCGGGCTCGCTGTCCGAGGCGGTGGCCGAGACCGACGCCGCGCTGCTGTGCATCGAGCCGGGCACCTACCCCGAGCAGCTCGTGATGGACGGGCGGGGCCTGACCGTGCGCGGCTACGGAGCCGACCAGACCGTGATCACCGGGCTGGGCGACGGGGAGCCGGCGGTGTCGCTGGGCTCGGCGAACGGGGCCCGGGTGGGCGGGTTGGCCGCACCCTCGCTGGCGGTGACCGACAGCAAGGGCGTGGCCCTCGACGAGCTGGTGCTGGGCGGGGAGGCCGACTGGGGCAGCGGCTCCTGCGAGGGCTGTGTGCTGTCCATCCACGGCAGCGCCGCGACCTTGACGCAGGTGGATGTCCGCGACACCGTGCTGGACATCACCAACGCCAACAGCCGACTCAACGGGCTGGCGATGATCTACCAGAGTGAGGTGAGCTGGCTGGGCGGGGCCATCGCCGACAACGTGGTCGAGACGAGCGCCATCTCGTCGGCCAACGGGATGGCCTTGTACGCCTACGACTCCGTGGTGGACCTCGACGGTGTCGAGATCACCGGCAACCGCTACAGCTTGAACCGGGAGGCCAGCAACGCATCGGTCATCGCCTCGCTGTGGGGGCTGGTCTCCCTCTACCAGGCCGACACGACCCTCTCGGACGTGGCCCTCGACGACAACGAGGCCGTCATCACCACGACCCAGACCGGCGCCGGGGGCAACGCCTACAGCAACCTGTTGCTGGGGCTGAGTCTCAACGGCGGCAGCTTCGAGTGGACCGGCGGGTCGATGTCCCGCAACGAGGGGACCGCGACTGCCGACTACCAGGCCACCGCGGGGCTGCTCCAGGCCTCCGACGTCGATGTCGACATCACCGACGTCGACATCGACGAGAACCTCATCGCCGGCCGCAGCCCCGACTACGGCTACGCCAACCTCCTCTCTGTTCAGAACCAGCCGTACCACTACACCCGGGTCCAGCTCCGGGCCAACCGGGTGGAAGCCAGCGGCATCGGGGGATGGGTGCAGGGGCTGGTGGGCGGCTACGAGGCGGACGGCTCGACCCTGACCAACGTGGTCATCGCCGGAAACACCCTCGCCGCCGACGACTACATCTACGTCATGGGCCTGGTCTCGGCCTACTACTACGACGTGGCGGCCGACCACGTCACGGTGCTGTCCAACCAGCTCTCCGCCTACGCCGCAGACTCAGGAGTCTTCTACGTGTACAACGGGGGACTGTCGGTCACCGACAGCGTGGTGGCCGACAACGCGCTGCTGGCCGACACCAGCGGCCTCGTGGGGGCCGGGGTCATCTCCTGGGACGGTCGGGGCACGGTGGACCTGACCTACAGCGACGTCTTCGACAACTCCAGCAACCAGGGCGACGACTTCATGCAGGGCTCGGTCAGCACCTTCGACGCCCTGGCGGGCACCGGCAACATCGTGGAGGCGCCGCAGTTCGCGAGCACCTCGGGGGCCGCCACCGAGTGGGATCTGTCCCCCGACAGCGGCTCGCCCCTCGTCGATGCCGGCAACCCGGACGTCACGGACGTGGACGGCAGCCGCAGCGACATGGGCGCGACCGGTGGGCCGGAGGGGGGCTGGTAGGTCGGGACGGGGGCATGGTGGGGCAGCTCAAGCCTGCGACTGGCCCGCCGCCCGCGCGTAGGGAGCGACCGCGCGGATGCGGTCCCTCGCTCCGATGACGGCCCCGGCGTGCGCGCCGTGGCCGTCGCAGCTTGCGTGCTTCGGGGGCGCCCTCCGCTTCAGCGTCAGGCCCCGGGCATCACGAACAGCCGCCCCACCGCCGGCGCCAGCGCGCTGAGCACTTCGTCCACGGCCAGCGACAGCTCGGGGCTGTAGCGGTCGCCGTAGACCAGCCCCAGCCCGGTCGCGATGCCCTGCCCCCAGCCCCCCTCGACCCAGCCGACCCGCAGCATGCGGGCGCCGACGCGCGGCACGCGGAGGGTGGGCTCGGCCTCGTCGACGCGTCCCAGCTCCAGCAGGGTCTCTTCGGAGCCGGCCGAGGCCGACAGCCAGAGCCCACCCCGCGGACCGTGCGGCAGCCACTCGTCGGCCCAGGCGGCACTGCCGCCATAGGCGAGCTGCAGATCCCACCACCACGATGCGTCGGTGTCGAGGGGTGCACCGCCCCGCAGTTCGATGTCCTCGAAGCCCTGGGCTGAGCAGCCGGGGTTGAGGACCAGGCGGGCCTGGACGCGGCGCACCCGGTCGGGTGCAAGCCCGCGGGCGTCCAGCTCGTCGAGGAGGTCGAGGAGCTGACGGAGCGGCTGGGAGCCCTCCGCATCCCGCTGCAGCGCATCCCCGCCGAGCAGCAGGGTCTCGTCGCGGACGACGACGAGCGGATCGTCGAGGAGCGCCTGGACCGCACCCCCGAGCTGCTGGACCTCGCCCGGCGACAGGCGACCGAGGATGGCGCGCAGGCCATGCTGTTCTTCGCCGGCCAGCTCCAGCAGGCGCTGCAGCAGGCGGGCGGAGACCGGTGCGTGGATGTGCTGCATGGGGACTCCCTGCCTACAACATAGGCGCCCGTCGACACCATCGGGGCGGACAGGACAACCGGTCGCAAGTGGGTCGGGTGGCCACCGTCAGCGCCGCGGCAGCGGCGACAGCGGGGCGGTGCCCTCGGGCCGGGTCTGACGGGCATCCCCGTCGATGGGCGGCGGATCCAGCGGGCGGAGGAAGGTGCGGTCGACGGCCTGCACAGACGCGGCCACGGCGAGCAGCAGCAGAACGATGGCCATCAAGCGGCGCTGCAGAAGGGTCCGTGTGGCCCGGGTCTCCACCCACAGCCGGACCAGCAGCCCGATCCACAGCGGCAGGCCCGCGGCGCACATCGCCAGCTCGGCGCCGGGTCCCTGGATGTCGGCAGGGAGGGACAGCCAGGGAAGGAAGACGACGGTCGCCAGCGGCCAGGACCAGCGTGGCGCGGCGGGCGACAGCGGCCAGGTGAACAGCCACACCGCCGCCGGCATGGCCAGCAGGCTGTAGAACACACCGACGCCGGCAGCGTCGACGGCGAGCCATGCGACACACAGGGCGCCAGCGCTGGCCAGGGCGCGTGGCTGCCGGCACCGCCACAGCGAGATCGCGACGACCGCGAGGGTGCCCAGCATCAGCGGCAGGTGCCGAAGCGCCGCCAGGGCGTGCACCAGCAGCGGCCAGCGCTCGGGGAGTACCGACCAGGCGGGCACGACCCCGCCCTGGAAGCGAACCGTGTCGAGCACCGTGCCGAGGACGGCGAGGGAGTCGGCGCCTCGGCCGGCGATCACCACTGTGGCGGCCACCACCGCGGCGGCCGCGGCCAGCGCGCGGCCCCGCCGCGCGACGAGCAGCGGCCAGGCCAGGATCCCCGGGACGAGCTTGATCGCCACGCCGAGTGCGATGGCCGCAGCACCGAGCGTCACCCGACCCCAGCCGAAGGCGGCCAGGGCCAGCCCCATCAGCCCGGCGACGAGCAGGTTGGCCTGGCCGAGCCCCAGGGAGGTCGCCAGCAGCGGCCAGGCGCAGGCCGCCAGCCAGGTGCCGAGCCCCGCTCCCAGGAGACGCCGCCCGGGGGCAGCGGAGCTGGCACCCGCGGCCGCCCCGCCGGCCAGGAAGACGCCGAGGATCAGCGGTCGCCACAGCGAGAGGAAGGCCCCAAAGCCCCCGGCCACCAGCGGCGATAGCAACGCCGCGGCCGTCGGGGGGTACAGGGTCGAGAACAGCCGCGAGTAGACCTGCAGCCCCTCGTCGACGAAGACCTGCTGCAGCACGTGCGGATCAGACGGATCGAGACCCAGCGCCCAGGCCCGCGCCGACAGGTACAGCGGCAGGGCGTCGGCCACCCGTTCTGGCCGCCAGGCTTCGGCCGCGGCCAGCACACGGCTGGCCTGCCACGCTCCCGTCGAGAGGAAGCCGACGCCGATCAGGGGCTGAAGCAGGCCGCGCGCAGACACCAGCACACATAGCCGGTGGCGGGGGGCCGAGCGCCGATGACGCGCTGCGGGTCGCACAATGCGACAAAGCGCCACCGGGCGCGATCATGTCGCATCCCACCCCCCCGGGGTCGACGATTATGGCTGGTGCCTGTCCCCGAGGTGAGCTCATGGCGACTCCGAACCCGTCTCCCCCCGCCTCCGCTCTCGCCGACATCCAGGTCGAAGAGCACACCAACATCCGGGCGCTCGTCGCCCGGGTGCGGGCGGCCACCACCGCCGCCGAGCTGGCGCCGCTGGTCGACCAGCTCACCACGGTGCTGCCGGCCCACTTTGCCCACGAAGCAGGCGCCGACGGGGTCTTCGACACCGTCCTGGCGCGCGACCCCGCAGCCGGCCGCCACATCGACCGGTTCCTGAAGCAGCACGCCGGCTTCCTGTCCGACCTCGACGCCATGCGCGCCGCCGTCGCCGACGACAGCAGCGATCTCATCGCCCGCGTGCAGGCCTTCTGCGCGGGCCTCGCCCAGCACGAAGCCGAAGAGAACGACGTCCTCTTCGACGCTCTCTACATCGACACGGGCGCCAACGACTGACGCCCGGGGTGCGCCGCAGGGGCTCCCCGGCCCCCGGCGGCCCCGCTCCCGGGGAGGCCCCCCCTCCCCAGAAAACCTCCCCCCCTCCCCGCACCATCGACATCGCCACGGCTGGCCTCCCCGCGCCTGCCCTCGGCCCCGACGCTCACCGCCGCATGAACCACCGCGGCGCCATCCACCGCAGCGACGCCAACCCCGGCGCCGCCCTCCTCCGCGAACGAACCCTTCTGCAAACCCGCAGTGCCTTCGACCTGCACAGCAGCCAGGAGCGCTCCATGAGCGACATCAGCAGCCAGCAACGCACCGACCAGGGTCGGACCCGGGTCCACGAGCACATCGTCGAGATCGTCAGCGACTCGGGCGAGGGCGCCCAGAAGGCCGGCCAGGCCCTCGGCGCCATCAGCGCCAAGATGGGCAACGGCGTGTGGACGGTGGAGATCATCCCCGCCGAGATCAAGCCGCCCGCCCGCAGCCAGGCCGGCGCCAGTGGCATCCGCGTCCGCATCGGCGACCACCCCATCACCAACATGGGGGACGAAGCCGACCTCGTCGTCGCCTTCAACGAGCAGGTGCTCTACGGGCGGCTGCGCGACAAGGCCTACCGGCCGGGTACCGTGCTGGTGCTGGAGAACCGCTGGGCCACCGACCCCGACCCGAAGATCTGCGCGCTGTACTCAGCAGCGGTCGAAGAGTTCAGGTCCCACGGCCTCGAGATCCTCGAGCTGCCGCTGGACGAGGAGTGCAAGAGGCACACGCCGAACCCCCGGCTCGGCAAGAACATGTTCGTGCTGGGCATGCTCTGCCAGGTCTACGGACGCGACCTGGACCGCGCCCGCCACGAGATCGCCACCGTCTTCAAGCGCAAGGGCGACAAGGTCGTCGCGCTGAACCACAAGCTGCTCCAGGCCGGCTACGACTACGCCGCGACGGCCATCCCGCTGCGCTTCGAGATCCCGATCTGGGACGCTGACACGCCCAAGGTCGTGATGAACGGCAACCAGGCGGCTGCGCTGGGCATCATGGCGTCGGGCATCGAGCTCGTGGCGATGTACCCGATCACGCCGGCGACCTCGGTCAGCCACCAGCTCGGCGACAGCTTCCCGGCGACGGGCGGCTTCCTGCACCAGGCCGAAGACGAGATCGCCGCAATCGGCTTCGCGATCGGCGCGTCCTACGCCGGCAAGACCGCTGCCACCGTCACCTCCGGCCCCGGCATGGCGCTGAAGACCGAGTTCATCGGCCTGGCGGTCATGGCCGAGGTCCCGCTCGTCGTCCTCGACGTTCAGCGCGGCGGGCCCTCGACGGGCCTGCCCACCAAGGTCGAGCAGGGCGACCTGCTCGGGACGTTGTTCGGCGCCATGGGCGACACCCCCAAGATCGTCATCGCGCCGGCGACCATCGAGGAGTGCTTCCACTTCCCGATCCTCGCCCGCCGGCTGGCGGAAGACTTCCGGGGCCCGGTGTTCATGCTGTCGGACGCCAACCTCGCCACGGGCGTCACCGCGTTTCCGCGGCCCACGCCGCAGGCGGAGTGGATCGCCCCACCGCCGGACCAGTCCACCTGGGAAGAGGGCCTGCCGGCCTACGCCTGGGACGACGCCACCGGCGTGTCGCCGCGCCCGGTCCCCGGCCAGAAGGGCGGCGAGTACACGCTGACCGGCCTGGCCCACAACGACCACAGCAGGGTCGCCTACGCGCCCGAACCCAACGAGCGCGGCCTGCGCATGCGCAGCCGCAAGCTGGCGGCCCTGCAGCGGACGCTCAAGCCGCCGGTCGTCAACGGCGATCCCGAGGGCGACCTGCTCATCGTCGGCTGGGGGTCGACGCTCGGCGCCATCGACGAAGCCGTCAACAAGGCGCGCACCGAGGGCATGCGGGTCTCGTCCCTGCACCTTCGCTTCCTCTCGCCCATGGAGCCCGGCCTCAAGGAGATCTTCCAGCGCTTCCGCCAGGTGATCACCATCGAGCTGAACTACAGCGACGCCGCCGACGACCCCTACGTCCCGGCCAGCGCGCGCCGCTACGGGCAGCTCGCCTTCCTGCTTCGGGCCCAGACCCTCGTCGACATCGACTGCTTCACCCTGAACCAGGGCCAGCCCGTCGCTCCCGGCAAGGTCTACGCCGAGATCGCCCGCCGCCTGCCCGCCCACGCCGACGCCGCCAAGTAGGAGTCCACCATGTTCGGTCTCAAGGAAGACTGGTCGCTCAAGCTGCCCCCTCGCTACTTCACCCTCGAAGACTACGACGGCGGCGTCGCGCGCTGGTGCCCCGGCTGCGGCGACCACGGCGTGCTGATGTCCGTGCGGCGGATCTGCCGCGACGAGCAGATCCCGCCCGAGAAGGTCGTGAGCGTCTCGGGGATCGGCTGCAGCAGCCGCTTCCCCCACTACATGGCCACCTACGGCTTCCACGGCCTGCACGGTCGCGCCATGCCCGTCGCCGAGGGCGTCAAGGCACGCCGGCCCGACCTCGACGTCTGGGTCGCCACAGGCGACGGCGACAACTGCAGCATCGGGGCTGGCCACTGGCTGCACTCGATCCGCTACAACATGAACATGGTCGTCACGATGTTCGACAACAACATCTACGGCCTGACCAAGAAGCAGACCTCGCCGACGACCGAGCCCGGCCAGAAGACCAACACGCACCCGCGCGGCGCCCTGCTGCCCGCCATCGACCCGATCACGTCGATGCTCGGCATGACCAACGTGTCCTTCGTCGCCCAGACGGTCGACTGGAACCCGGTGCACCTGCACGACACCCTGTACCGGGCGTGGAAGCACCCGGGCCTGGGCTTCGTCCGCATCCTGCAGCGCTGCCCGCAGTACACCGCCCACGTCTTCTCCAAGCTCCAGGACGACCCCGACGCCCTGCTGGTCATGGAGCACGACGACGGCGTGCCGGTCGACAGCGCCCTGGACCGCACCCTGAAGAACCGGATGACGCACGATCCGTCGGACATGCTGGAAGCGATCGCCCTCGCCGCGCGGCGGGACGTCATCCCGATCGGGCTGTTCTTCTGCGATCCCACCCGGCCCCGCTACGACGAGATGTCCGTCGAGGGCATGGGCAAGAGCGTCGACGACAAGCTCGCCGGACTCAACGCCCAGCTCGATCGCTTCGCGATCTGAGCGCCGTCGACTCGCCCTCTCCCGCGTCCTGCGCACCTGGAGGACCGAAGCCGTGTCCGCCACCCAGACAGACTCCACCCCCGCCCCCGCCCCGGCCGTTGATGGCGCAGCCATGACGGCACCCGGCACGCACCTGCCCCGTCAGCTCGCCCCCTACGCCGAGCCCGGGGCGCTGCGCACGGCCTGGCCGCTGCTCCTCGACAGTGGTGGCTCCGCCACGCCGCTGGCTGACGCGCTGCACCAGCTCGTCGCCGCCATCGGTGGTCCCCGCCTGCTGGTGGACAACCTCGTCCGCCTGGAGCGCTGGATCCGCGCGGCGATGTCGGAGAGCGCGGACGCGGTCGCGGCGGACGCCGTGGTCCGCGCCGCCGGCGAGGGCATGGCCGCGGCGCTGTCCCTGTCGGCCGAGCCCGCCGCCGAGCTGGCGGCGGCCCTGGACTCGCTGGTCGCCGCGCTCCCCGACGACAGCAGCCTGCTGCCCTACACCCGGCAGGCGGCCCTGCAGCTCCTCGCCCGGCAGGCGGACCCGTGGTGCCGAGCGGCGCGCCGCGCCTGGCGCGACGACGCGCGCAAGATCATCGCCGAGCTGTCGGCCCTGCTCGAGGTCGAGCGGGCCAAGGACCCGGAGGCGGCCCGGGCCAGCGAGGTCGCCCGCTCGGTCGGCGGGGTGTCGAGCGCCTTCCTTGACGCCGACGCCCTGGCACGCGTGGTCGGTCCGCGGCGCGGCGGCCAGCGCATGGCCCCGGCGCGGCGCGAACGCCTGCAGCAGCTCCTCGACCGCCTCCAGGCGACGCTGGACGCGCCCCCCACGCCGACGCTCATCGCCGTCGGCACGAAGTTCTCGGGCACCAGCTGGACCAGCCAGGACAGCGCGGACCCCTGCCGGGACGCGCTGGCCCGCTTCGACGCCCTCGCCGCCGAGCTGGTGGGTGTGGTTGGTGCGCTGCGCGCCGCCCGCCTGGAGCTGGCCGGTGCCTACGACCCGGCGGTTCACGACGTCGAGGTCGCTTCGCTCGACTGGCTGCACCTGTCGCCGGCCGAGCTGGCGCTGATGCCGGTCATCGTCGCCGTCGACGACGCCGACCGCATCGCCGCCGACGGCATGGCCGCCCTGACCGGCCTGCTGGCCAGCGGCCGCCCGGTCCAGGTCCTCGTCGACCTGCAGGCCACCCGCAACCCGGGGGCGATCCCCGATCACCTCGCCGGCTTCCGGGTCGAGCTGGGCCAGCTCGGCATGTCGCTGCGGCAGGTCTTCGTCCAGCAGACGACGCCGGCACTGGCCGACCACTGCGGCACCGGCTTCGACAAGGCCCTGCACGCCGGCCGAGCCGGGCTGCACCTGCTGTGCACCGGCTGGCTGCCCGGCGGGGAAGCGCCGGCCATCGACCCGTGGCTGGCCGCATCCTCCGCGGTCGAGAGCCGCGCCCACCCACTGTTCCAGTACGACCCCGACGCCGGCGAGAGCTGGGCCGACTGCCTCGACGCGTCCGCGAACCCGCAGCCGGAGGCCGACTGGCCGGCCGCGGAGTCCGACGACGGCAACGGCGGCGCCGTGGCCGCCTACACCTTCGCCGACCACGCGCTGCTCGACCCCGACCTCGGCGCCCACTTCCGCGCCCCCGCCGCCGACGACGCCGAGCACCTGCTGCCCATCGACGCGTGGCTCGCGCTGGACCCAGTCGACGCTGCGCGCATGCTGCCGACCGTGGTGGCGCACGCGCGTGGCCGCGACGAGATCCTCGTGGTGTCGGAGTCCCTGGCCTTCGCGGCCCGGGACCGGCTCCGGAGCTGGCGTTCCCTGCGCGAACTGGCCGGGTACAGCAACGAGCACGCCCGCCGCGCGGCCGAGGCCGCCCGAGCCCAGGCCCTCGCCGAGGCCGCGGCCGAACGGGACGCGCTCGTCGCCGCCCACGCAGCCGAGCTGGAGGAGGTCCGCCAGACGGAAGCCAGCGCCGCCATGGAGCGCCTGACCGCCGTGCTCATGGGCGCCGACTTCGGCACGCTGCTGCCGGCCGCGGCCCCTGCCGCCGTCGCCGCCGCTGCGCCAGCGGACGCGGCACCCGCGGCCCCCGCCGCCGCGACGGCCGAGGAAGCGCCCGCACCGGACGCGCCCGCAGCCCCCGCGGAAGCAGCCGACGAAGAAGAAGAACCCTGGATCGACAGCGCGCTGTGCACAAGCTGCAACGACTGCGTCAACCTCAACGGGCTGCTCTTCGTCTACGACGGCAACAAGCAGGCCATGATCGGCGACGCCTCCGCCGGCACCTACGAACAGCTCGTCCGGGCCGCCGAGGGCTGCCCCGCGCGCTGCATCCACCCGGGCACGCCGCTGGATCCGTCCGAGCCAGGGCTCGACGACCTGGTCAAGCGCGCCGCCCGCTTCCGCTGAAGGAGGTCGCGTGGAGCACGTCCTGCTGGCCTCCGCCATCATGGCCGGGCTCGGCCTGGCCTTCGGCGCGATCCTCGCGGTGGCCTACCGGCTGCTGAAGGTCGAGGAGGACCCGCGCCTCGATCTCGTCGAGGACGCCCTGCCCGGCAGCAACTGCGGTGCCTGCGGCCAGCCCGGCTGCCGCGCCTTCGCCGAGATGCTCCTCGCCGGCGGGGCCGCTCCGAGCGGCTGCTCGGTGTCGAGCCCCGAAGCCATCGACACCATCGCCGACATGCTCGGCGTCGACGCCGGCACCGCGATCAAGCGGGTCGCCCGCCTGCACTGCGCCGGCGGCAAGGCCCAGGCCACCCAGGTCGCCGACTACCAGGGCGTCGAGAGCTGTGCGGGCGCCGCGCTGGTCGGTGCGGCCGGCAAGTCCTGCACCTGGGGCTGCATCGGCCTCGCCGACTGCGAGGTCGCGTGCACCTTCGACGCGATCGCAATGAACGACAACGGGCTGCCCGTGGTCGACCCGGACCTATGCACGGCCTGTGGCGACTGCGTGTCCGCCTGCCCCCGCAAGCTCTTCGAGATCCTCCCCGCCGACCAGCACATCATCGTCCAGTGCAGCGTGCCCCTGTCCGGCGACGACGCCACCGAGCTGTGCGCCGTCGCCTGCGACGCCTGCGGTCGCTGCGCCCAGGACGCCCCCGCCGGCCTGATCACCATGGTCGGCAACCTCCCGGTGGTCGACTACGGCGGCGGCGGCCCGGCCACCCCGATGGTGGTCCAGCGCTGCCCCACGGGTGCCATCCAGTGGGTGGAGGGAGAACAACTGAACGAACAGCGCCCGATCCGGGTCGCTGGGAGGTCCCATGCCTCGCTGGGTTGACGCCGCACGCAAGCTCGTGGCCCGCATCGCCGGCCAGCAGCAACAGGCCTCGGCCGGACCGGCCGGCACGGCCTGGGACGGCCTGGGTGCTGTGCTCCGCACGGAGCAGCGGCTCGGCGCCGTGCTCGACGAGGGACCGGCACGCCAGGCGCTGGCCGCCGCCGCCGGCCGCGCGCTGGCCGGCCAGCGCGCCACGGCCTGGCTCGACGGCACCGATCTGCTCGCCGCCCACGACCGCCTGACCTGGTGTGCGGGCCGCGGGCTGCCCCTGGTCGTCCACACGACGCTGGGGGCTGCTGACGGCCACGCCACCGCCGCTGGCACGGGCCACGAAGCCTGGCACGGCATCAGCGGCACCGGCTGCTTCCAGCTCATCGCCGCCAGCGCCCAGGAAGCCGTCGACCTCGCCCTGGCCGCCCGCATCATCGCCGAGCGCGCCCTGGCGACCGGTGTGGTCGCCATGGATCGCGAACAGACCGCCATGGCCATGCAGCGCGTCGATCTGCCGACCCGCCAGACCTGCGGCGCCCTGGCCGGCGATCCGGCCGACACCATCGCCTGCCCCACCGACGGGCAGCGCGCCCTGTTCGGGCCGGAACGCGCCCGCCTGCCGGCCTGGTTCGACCTCGCCCGCCCGGTGATGCTGGGCGGCACCCAGGGCCCGGAGGCCTACGGACTCGGCGTCGCGGCACGGCGCCCTTACCAGGCCGAAGCCCTCGCCAGCATCATCGACGACGCCCTCCGCCGCGTCGGCGAAGCCTCGGGCAACCCCCTGGCCCCGCTGCGCCTGCACCGGGTCGAAGACGCCGAGCTGGTGATCGTCGCCCAGGGCTCCCTGGTCGAGACGGCCATCGCCCTCGCCGACCACCTGCGCGACAGCCGCAAGCAGCGCGTGGGCGTCGTGGGCGTCCGCCTGCTGCGGCCCTGGCCGGCAGAGCTGCTGCGCGTTGCACTGTCCGGTGCCGCACGCGTCGTCGTGCTGGAGCGCGCCGACGCCCCGCTGGCCATGGACACCCCGCTGGCCGCCGAGCTCCGTCCCCTGCTGCGCAGCCACACCCGCCTGCACCAGGTCCCCTGCGGCCTCGGCGGCCTGCCAGTGCGCGCCGCCGACCTTGCGCTGCTGCTGGAGACGCTGCCCCAGACCGACGCCGCCCGCGTCTACCTCGGCCTGGACTTCGCCCCCTCCACCGCCCACCACCCCCGTCGCCAGGCCATGTTCGACGTCCTGCGCCGGGACCGCCCCGACCTCGTCGGGCGGGGGCTGCGCGCCCCGACCGGCCAACCACTGGACCTCCGCCCGGCGGGCACGACCACCGTCGAGATCGTCCGTCCTGCCGGCGCCACGGCGCTGGCTCGCGGCGTCGCCCGGGTCCTGGCGTCGGCGACCTCCGGCGGTCTGCGTGGCCGCCCCGCCGACGAGTGGCTGGACGAAGCCGTCCCCCGCGTCGACCGGATGAGCTTCGGCCCGGCCGGACTCGTCGACTGCGGCGACGAGGTCCCCGCCGACATCGCCATCCTCGTGCCCCCCATGGCCGAGCCCGGTGCCGGACCGATCCGTCGCCTCGTGCAGGGTGGCACCGTGCTGATCCTCGCCGAGGGCGATGACGCCGCCGTGCTGGCCGCCCTCCCGCCGGCCCTGCGCAGCCACCTCGCCCGCCTGGGCTGCGCCGCCTACGCCATCGCACCCGGCCACCGCCCCGACCTGACGGCCGCCGCCGGCCTCGCCCTGCTGCTCCGGCAGCGCGGCGACATCGACACCAGCGACCGGGCGCTGCGCAGCGCCCTGGCCGAGATCGACGGAGATCTCGCCGCCGACCTCGCGCTGCAGCCCCCGCGGGCCCTCAACCTGCCGCCCGCCGAGCAGCTCCCGCCCCCGCCCCTGCCCGAGCCACCCCTCGCCGTACGCCACCTCGACCCCGGCAAGGGCCAGCTCGACGACCTCGCCGGCTTCTGGGGCCAGGTCGGCGTGCTCTACGCCCAGGGCGCCACCGACGAGCTGGTGCCCGACCCTCTGCTGGCCAGCGGCGCCGTCCCGCCGCTGTCGGCGACCCTGCGGGACCTGACCCCGACCCGCACGGTCTTCCCGAGCTTCGACCCGAGCCGCTGCACCGGCTGCGCGCGCTGCTGGGCGGCCTGCCCCGATGGCTCCATCGGCGCGGTGTCGCTCTCGCCCCGCGGCTGGCTCGACGCCGCGATGGACCGCGCGGCAGCCACCGGCAAGAACGCCGGCGGGCTCCGCTCCATGGCCGGCAAGGTCGCCAAGGAGCTGGCGAAGCACGCCGCCAGCGGCAGCGCCGGCGCCCAGCTCGCCGCCGCCGTCGACGCCGTGCTCGCCAAGGGCGGCGTGCCCGAAGACCGCCTCGCCGCCGTCGAAGAGGGCCGCCAGGCCGTCGCCGACTCCCTCGCCGACCTGCCCATCATCCGCACCGACGCCTTCTTCGATGACGCCCCCAAGGGCAAGGAAGAGCTGCTCGCGGTGGTGTTTGACGCCGACACCTGCAAGGCCTGCCGGTCCTGCTGGGCCGTGTGCCCCACCGACGCGATCGAGCCGCAGCCCCAGTCCGACGACCGCATGGCCACCGTGCGCGCGGGCTGGCGCCTCTGGGAGCAGCTCCCCGACACCGCCGGCGCCACCATCGCCCGCGCTGCCGAGCGCGACGACGTCGACCACGTCGGTGCCCTGCTCATGTCGCGCCACGCCCTGCTGGCCATGGCCGGCGCCGACGCCGCCGAGCCGGGCTCCGGAGATCGGCTGTGCCTGCGGGCGGCTCTCGGCGTCGCCGAGGCCAGCCTCCAGCCCCGCCTCGCGGGCCTCGTGGCCGAGGCCGGCGACCTGGGCGGGCAGCTCCGTGCCGCAGTGCGCGGCATCGTCGCCGACGCCGTCCCCGCCGACGACGTCGCAGCCCTCGCCGGCGCGCTCTCCGGCCGCAGCCGCCACGATGTCGACGTCGCGAACCTCGTCGCGGAAGCCGGCGGTGCAAAGCTGGGGGCCCGCGACGTGGAGCGCATGGCCGCCCTGCTGTCCCTCGCCGACGAGCTGGACGACCTCGCCGCCCGCCTCGCCCACGGCAGCATCGGCTTGGGCCGTGCCCGCATGGGCCTGGTGCTCGGGCCGAGCCCGGCGGCCTGGTGGGGCGCGCTCTTCCCCTACAACCCCTTCCAGATCCCGGTCGTCGACGACGGCGGGCCCGAGTCCAGCGCGCTGGCCCGTGGCATCGCCGAGACGCAGCTCGCCGGCGCCATCGCCGACCTCGACCTGCTGCGCCGCGCGCGCGTGGCGGTCGCAGGCCGAGGTGAAGCCGTGGCCGCGCGTCGCTTCTCCGACCTCGACGCCGACGAGCGCGCCGCCTGCCCGCCCCTGCTGCTGGTCGGCGACGACCGCCTCCTCGGCAGCGGAGGACTCGGCGGCGGAGGACTCGGCGGCGGAGGACTCGACAGCCTGCTGGCCACAGGCCTGCCGGTGCGCGTCGTGGTCCTCTCCGACGCCGACCTGCTGGGCGCGGTCGCCCCGGAACCCGGCCTGCTGGCCACGGCCCGCGCTCGCAACGCCTACGTCGCCCAGACCTCGGTGGGTGCCCCCGCCCACCTCGCCCGCTCGCTGCTGGAGGCCTTCGCCCACGACGGCCCGGCCGTGATCCGCATGCACGCCCCCAGCCCCCGCCGCCACGGCTTCGACACCCACGGCGCGCTGGTCCAGGCGACCGCCGCGGTCCGCAGCCGCGCCTGGCCCCTCATCCGCCTCGATCCCAGCCGGGAGGGCGTCTTCGGATCGCTCATCGACCTCGACGGCAACCCCGAGCCGACCGAGCTGCAGGCGGCCTTCGACGGCCAGCGGATCGGCCCGACCGACTGGGCCACCACCGAGGGCCGCTACGCCGACGTCGACCCGGCACGGCTCGCCGCCGCCGCCGACGCCCGGCTGGCCACCTGGCGCGTCCTCCAGGAACTGGCCGGTGTCGTCACACCGTTCACGGCGGCGGTGCGCGCCGCAGCCGAAGCCGACCTGGCCGCGGCGCACGACGCGACCCTGGCCGCGCTGAAGGCCGAGCACCAGGCGGAGCTTGCGCAGCTCCGGGCCGCTGTCGAAGCCGAGCTGGCGGCCCGCATCCGCGACCGCCTCGTGACGCTCTCCGCACGCGGAGCCGCGACTCGCGGCGCCACCGTGCCCGCCTCCACCCAGGGCACGGGGGACTGAGTGTCGGTCATGTCCACCACCTCCGGTCCCGGCACCTTCCGCCACGGCGTCCACCCCGACGGCGCCAAGGAAGCCACGGAGCACCTCCCCGTCGAGCGCATGCCCTTCGTGGACCGCTTCGTGCTCCCCCTCGCCCAGCACCTGGGCGCCCCGGCCCGTCCGGTCGTCGCCGTCGGCGACCGGGTCCAGCGGGGGCAGACCATCGCGCAGCCCGGCGGCTTCGTGTCCACCACCCACCACGCCCCGGTGACGGGGACGGTCGTGGCCATCGACAAGCAGCGCCACCCCAACGGCTCGCTGGTCGACGCCATCGTCATCGAAGCCGACCGCTTCGACCCCCAGCAGCCGCCGGAGCCCTCCCCGCTGGACTGGCGCAGCCTCTCCGACAAGGACTTCGTCAGCGCCGTGCAGCGCGGCGGCATCGTCGGCATGGGCGGCGCGGCCTTCCCCAGCCACGTCAAGCTGTCCCTTCCCGAGGGTCGGACCTGCGACCAGCTCGTCATCAACGGCTGCGAGTGCGAGCCCTACCTGACCTGCGACCACCGCACGATGGTCGAGCGGCCCGACGCGGTCCTGCGCGGCATCGACATCGCCGGCGCCCGCCTGCGCACCCGCGGCGCCGTCATCGGCGTCGAGCTGAACAAGCCCGACGGTATCGAGTCCCTCAACGCCGCCATCGAGCGCCGCGCCGCCCGCATCGCCGCCGATGACAACGACGGCGTCGACTTCCCCATCCGGGTCCAGGGGGTCAAGGTCAAGTACCCCCAGGGCGCCGAGAAGATGCTCATCAAGGCGCTGTTCGACCGCGAGGTCCCAGCCGGCAAGCTGCCGTTGGATCTGGGCTACGTCGTCAACAACGTCGCGACCATGCTCGCGCTGGGCGAGTGGGTCGACGGCTCCCGCCCGCTGATCGAGCGGGTCCTGACCGTGTCGGGCTCCGCCGTGCGCCGCCCGGCCAACCTCATCGTCCCCATCGGCACGCCGATCCGCGCGGTGCTGGAGCACTGCGGCGGCCTGACCCCCAAGGTCCGCCAGGTCGTCATGGGCGGGCCCATGATGGGCATGCCCGTGGCCAGCCTCGACGGCCCGGTGCTCAAGGGGACCAGCGGCCTGCTCGCCTTCGAGGAGGCCAGCACCCGCCTGACGAAGGCCGGCCCCTGCATCAAGTGCGGGCAGTGCCTGGAAGCCTGCCCCTACATGCTGAACCCCTCCCGCCTCGGGCGCCTCGCCCGCGCGGGCCGCGTCCTCGAGATGGAGGACTGGATGGTCATGGACTGCGTCGAGTGCGGGTCCTGCACCTGGGTCTGTCCATCGCACATCCCCCTGGTCCACCTCTTCCGCTCGGCCAAGACCACGATCCGCCGTCGCAAGGCGGAGGAAGCGGCCAAGGAGGGCAAGTCGTGAGCGGCACCCTTCCCGATCCCCGCCTGCAGGTGACGGCCGCCCCCTTCACCCACTCACCGCGCAGCACCCCCGCCATCATGCGGGACGTCATCCTGGCGCTGGTGCCCGTGGTGGGGGCTGCGCTGTGGACCTTCGGCCTGTCCGCCCTGCTCGTCATCGCCGCTGCGATGGCAGGCGCCGCCGGCGCCGAAGCCCTGCTCGGCAAGCAGGGCGTGACCGGCCTGCGCGACGGCAGCGCCCTGCTCACGGGGCTGCTGCTGGCGCTCACCCTGCCCCCCGGCATCCCGCTGTGGATGGCCCTGCTCGGGGGCGCCGTCGGCATCGGCCTCGGCAAGCTCGTGTGGGGCGGGCTCGGCCACAACCTGTTCAACCCGGCCCTGGTGGGCCGCGCCTTCCTGCAGGCCGCGTTCCCGACGGTGCTGACGACCTGGTCGCCGCCTGTGGCCGGCGATCTGCTGCACCTGCCCGGCTCGACCCTGGCGCTGCCCATGCAACAGGCCGGCGTCGATGTCGTCACCACGGCCACCCCCCTGGCCCTGGCGAAGTTCCAGGGGCAGTTCACCGACACCGTGCCGCTGCTGGTCGGCAACGTCGCCGGTTCCCTGGGTGAGACCAGCGCGGCGCTCATCCTCCTCGGCGGCCTCTACCTCGCCTGGCGGCGCGCCTTCGACTGGCGCATCCCCGTCGCCATGCTGCTCAGCGTCGGCGTGCTCTCCGGCCTGGCCCACCTCGTCTGGCCCACCCTGCCGCCGCCCCAGCTCATGCTCTTCGCCGGCGGCCTGCAGCTCGGCGCGGTCTACATGGCCACCGACCCCGTCACCTCTCCCACCACCCCCCGCGGCGCCTGGATCTTCGGCGCCGGTGCCGGGCTGCTGGTCGTGCTCATCCGCAACTGGGGCGGCCTGCCCGAGGGCGTGATGTACGCCATCCTGCTGATGAACGCCGCCGCTCCGCTGATCGAGCGGGCCACCCAGCCCCGTGTCTTCGGACGCGACGCACGGAGGATCCCGTGAGCCCCGCTGAACAGGTCGGCGCGACCGCCGAAGCCGAACCGAGCAGCGTCCGCCTCGTCGCAACGCTGACGATTGCCGGCCTGCTGTCCGGGGTCGCCATCGTCGGTGCCTGGCAGCTCACCCTTCCCGCCATCACCGCCCACAAGGCCGAAGCGCTGCGCAAGGCCGTCTTCGAGGTCGTCCCCGGTGCCACCGCCATGCAGCGGCTGGACTGGGCAGGCGACAGCCTGGTGACCGGCCAGACGAAGGGGGACGACGTGGTCTACGGCGCCTACGACGACAGCGGCGCACTGCTCGGCTACGCCGTGCCGGCCGAGGGGCCCGGCTTCCAGGACACCATCGCGCTCATCTTCGGCTTCGAGCCCGACGGCGACACCATCGTGGGCATGCGCGTGCTCGAGAGCCGCGAGACGCCGGGGCTCGGCGACAAGATCGTCAAGGACCAGGCCTTCATCGCCAACTTCGACGCGCTGGAGACGAAGCCGCAGCTCGCCGTGGTCAGCAAGGGCGGCAAGACCCAGCCCTACGAGATCGAGGCGATCACCGGCGCGACCATCTCGTCGAAGGCGGTCACCCGCATCATCTCGAACTCGGTCGAGACCTGGACCGACCGCCTGCCCGACCGGGCCGCGGCCCCGGCCCTGGCGCCCACGGCGCCCGCGGCACCGGGACAGGAGGCACCATGAGCAAGGACCAGCCCGATCGCACGGCCGAGGAGCTGCTCAAGGGGATCTGGCGCGAGAACCCGGTGTTCGTACAGGTGCTCGGGATGTGCCCGACCCTGGCGGTCACGAACTCGGCGATCAACGCCCTGGTCATGGGGCTGGCGACGCTGTCGGTGCTCGTGGGCAGCAGCTTCCTGGTCAGCCTGCTGCGCGCCTTCATCCCCAAGCAGGTCCGCATCAGCACCTACATCGTCATCATCGCGACCTTCGTGACGGTGGCCGACTTCGTGCTCCAGGCGACGGTGCCCGCCGTCCACAAGGAGCTGGGCGCCTTCATCTCGCTCATCGTGGTGAACTGCCTCATCCTGGGCCGCCAGGAAGCCTTCGCCAGCAAGAACAGCGTCAAGCTGGCGATCGCCGACGCCATCGGCATGGGCACGGGCTTCACCTTCGCCCTGCTCTGCCTGGGCTCGCTGCGCGAGATCCTCGGGTCGGGCAGCCTGTTCGGCTTCGACCTCTTCGGCCCCGGCTACGAACCCTGGGTCGTGATGATCCTGCCGCCGGGCGGCTTCATCATGCTGGGCATGATCCTGCTGTTCTTCAACTGGATGGCCGAGCGACGCACCCGCGCGAACGCAACGCGGCGGCAGGAGGCGGCATGAGCGAGCTGAGCACCCTCGTCGGCATCTTCATCGGATCGCTGCTGGTCAACAACTTCGTCCTTTCCTACTTCCTGGGGCTGTGTCCCTTCTTCGGGGTGAGCGGCAAGCTGCAGACGGCCTTCCGGCTGGGGCTGGCGACGACCTTCGTGATGGTGATCACCAGCCTGTGCGCCAGCGCGCTCAACGCCTTCATCCTGCCCTCGGCCCCCTACCTGCGGCTGATCAGCTTCATCCTGGTCATCGCCAGCACGGTGCAGTTCGTCGAGATGGCGATCAAGAAGCTCAGCCCGGCGCTGTTCAAGGCGCTCGGCATCTTCCTGCCGCTCATCACCACCAACTGCGCCATCCTCGGGCTCGCCCTGTTCCAGACCAGCCGCGGCTACAACGTCGTCGAGGGACTGGTCTTCGCCCTCGGCGGCGGCGGTGGCTTCACCCTGGCGCTGGTGCTGATGGCGGGGCTGCGCGAAGAAGCCGAGCTGTCAGAGCCCCCCTCCGTGGTGCGCGGCACGGCGATGACCCTGATCACGGCGGGGCTGCTCAGCCTGGCATTCATGGGCTTCGCCGGCCTGTTCAGCGGCGAGGGAGCCTGACCCCAAACCGACGCGACGCCACGTCGCGTGCCCTGGTCCCGGCGAGCACCGTGCACAAGAGGATCACATGACCGAGGTACTCGCCATCATCGGCACCGCCTTCGCCGTGGCCATCTGGGGCATGCTCATGGTCCGCCGGGCCCAGGACAAGGCCGAGCTGGGCATGAAGGAAGGCTGCGAGGGCTGCAGCGGCGGGAGCTGCCAGCTCGACAAGGAGCCGGGCTGTCCCGACCGCGGCGTGGGCGGGTGACCCGCGCAGGCACTCACTGCTGGACGGTCGCGTCCTCGAGGATCACGGCGTAGTTGTACCCGGCGCCGAAGTCCTTGTCGGTGGCCAGCGTGCCGGAGAGCGTGACCTCGTCGCCCACGGCAGCCGTGCCCTGGGTCGTCACCGTCAGGTCCCCGTCGCCACCATCAGCGCTGCCGCTGCCGTCCTGCAGGTGCAGCCAGTTCTTGCCCATGATGGCGGCGTTGTACTTGACGACCTTGCCGTGCACCGTGACGGTCTTGCCCGCCAGCTCGGCCTTGCGGGCCCAGACATCGGCCACGCTCACGGTGCCCTCGACCACTTCGGCGGGGGTCGCGTCCGCAGGGGCTGCGTCCGCAGCGGGGGCGGCGTCGCCACCGGCCAGCGCACCGATGGGCGGGTGGCCCGGGGGCAGCCCGGCACCGGCAGCAGGAGCTGCTGCCGGCGTCGCCGCCGGGGCTGCAGGGGCTTCAGCCGCGGCAGGCGCCGCCGGCGCGTCCCCGGCGGGCTGGGTGTCACAGGCGAGGAGGGAGACCAGGAGCAGCAGCACGGGACACCTCGGTGGGGGGCGGACCTCCCTATCCCCCACCGGTCGACGAAGCCCGCGACAGGCTGATCAGCACCCCCGCAGCAGCGCGGCGGAGATCCGCGAGAACGCGCGGTCCGCGGCCGGGATCACCCCGTCCATGTTCAGGAAGCCGTGCGTCAGTCCGGGCTCGTGCAGGCGACACACCGGGACACCCGCCTGCTCCAGGCGGGCGGCGTACTGTTGCCCCTCGTCCCGCAACGGGTCGAAGCCCGCGGTGACCACGATGGCCGGCGGCAGCCCCGTCAACGTCTCGGCGAGCAGGGGCGAGCCACGCCAGTCGAAGAAGTCCGTGCAGCCGTAGTGATCGCGGTACCAGGCGACATCGCTGGCCTCCAACAGGTAGCCGTGGCCGAGGCTGCGGTGGGACACACCGAGCATGCGCAGATCCACGGCCGGGTAGACCAGGAGCTGCCGCGAGGGCTGGCGGCCGCGGCCGCGCAGGCGCAGGCAGGCCGCCGCCGCGAGGTTGCCCCCTGCGCTGTCCCCGCCGATCTCCACCGGCAGCCCGGGCGCCACACCCTGCAGGCCGTGGCCGAGCACCCGCCGCAGCACGGCCACGCTGTCGTCGAGGCCCGCGGGGAAGGGGTGCTCGGGGGCCAGCCGATAGTCGACGGCGAGCACCTCGCGCTGCGCTTCGTCCGCCAGGCGGCGGCAGACGCGGTCGTGGCTGTCGAGATCGCCGCACACCCAGCCCCCGCCGTGGAGGTAGACGAGCAGCGCCCGCGGCGTCCCCGGCGCCCGGTACAGCCGGCAGGGTCGCCCCGCCAGCTCGCGGGACTCTGCGCGGACACGCGGGCGCGGATCCCCCTGGATGGTCTGCACCGCGTGGCGCATGGCGGCCCGCGCTTCCTCCACGGAGCCCTTGCCCATGCCCTGCGGCAGCCGTCGCTCGAGGGCCACCATCACCGCGAGATCCGGGTCCATCCGCTGGCCGCGGTCACCGACGGGCGGGGCGCCGAACAGCCGGCGCCGGACGGGCGCCGGCAGGCGCAGGGTCGACAGGAGCAGGCGGCGCTGGAGCGTAGGCGTCATGGTGCGGGCACCTTGCCTCGGCGCGCCCGTGACCGCCACCCGACCGCGACAACCGCGTCGTCAACCGGCGAAGGGGGCCCGGAAGGGGGTGACCCCCGGCAGCGGCTCGGCGGGATCGACGTCGAAGCGCTCCAGCAGGCCGGCGAGCAGGCCGGCCGAGCTGAGCACGACGCCCCCCTCGGCCGCCTCGCCCGTGTCGGCGTCCACCGCGAGCGCGTTGAGGCCGCCATCCGTGGCCCCCACGACGCGCCCTCCCTCCACGCCGGCGCCGACCAGCATGCAGCTCGTCACCGGCCAGTGGTCCTTGCCCTGCTGGGCGTTGAGGTGGGGCAGGCGTCCCATCTCCGACACCACGAGCAGCGTCGTCGACTCGATGAGCGGGGCGCCCTCGGGGCCGGTCGTCGAGACCAGCGTGGAGACGAGCTGGTCGAGGGTGTCGAAGCTCGCTTCATAGCAGGCGTCCTGCTGCGCGTCGTTGTCGGAGTGCGTGTCCCAGCCGACCAGCGTCGGCACCTCCCCCTGGACGATGGCGCAGGCCGACAGCCCCCGCGCCAGGGCCTGCACCGCGGTGTCGAGCAGCGCGTCGGCGTCGCTGTCCTCGCTCACCTCGAGGCCGTCGAGTCCCGCGTCGAGCGCATCCCGGAGCTGCAGGGCCGCAAGGTATTCCTCGACCCGGGGATCACCCGTCTGGTCGAGGCGGAGCTGGCCCACGTCCTGCTGGTAGCTGCGCAGGCGTTCTTCGCGAGCGGCGTCGAAGGCACCGGCCGGGAGATCGCCGCGGGCAGCGCCGACGAGCAGGTGGTTGAGCGGCACCTGGTAGCGCCCCAGCGTCCCGGGGTAGCGAGGGCCGGACAGCACCGCGAAGGGTAGCGGCAGCCCCAGCCCCTGGCGGGCGGCAACGACGGTGGCGACGTCAGCGGCGTCCAGCGTCGGCGTACCGGTCAGCATCATCTTCGCCGCCTGGCTGTGGCTGATCGAGTGGACGGCGATGCCGTTGACCACCACGCAGCGGCTTCCGTGGGTGTCGAAGAAGCGCTGCACCGAGGGGCGGCTGTCGGCGTGGGCGTAGGCGAGGTCACCGGCCGTCGCCGGGACCGCGTCGGCGTCGCGGTCGATGCCGTCGGCTTCGAAGTGGGGGTCGAAGACCTGGGTCGTGTCCCAGCCTCCGCTGTTGAAGTAGACCAGCAGCCGTCGCCGGCCACCGGCAGCCGCCGCCACCCGGGGCAGCAGGGTCATGAGCCCCGCACCCATGGAGAGCTGCAGCGCCTGCCGTCGACTGAGCCGGCCGGTCACGGCGTCCCCTCGACGATCAGCCGCTCGACGAAGTCCCAGTCGGGATCCAGCGGGAAGGCCGGCGGATCGGCGGGGAAGCTGACGAGCACGGCCTCGATCTGCAGCGCCGCCCACGACCGTCCCGCGTCGCCGTCGACCCAGGCCGCCACGACGCCACGATCCGGGCTGAGGTGCCAGCCCAGCTCGTCACCGGCCGAGGACAGCGCGATCACCTCGACGGCGTCGAGATCGAGCTCCATGGTGTCGGCGCCCGACGTGGGGCCGAGCTGCACCGCCCAGGTCTCGGTGGCCGTCGCCTCTCCCTCTGCGGTCCACCGCGTCACCTCGACGCTGCCCTCCCAGGCATCGCCCGCGGGCAGCAGCGGCAGGCCCGCGCCGAAGTCGATGCCGCTGACCACGGCACCATCGTCGTCCTGGTCCACGGCGTCGATCAGCCAGGCTTCGCTGTCGGTGAGCAGGTAGCGCTCCGTCCGCCAGGCGGCGTCCGGTGCGCTCCCGTCGGCGTGACGGCGCAGCCGCAACAGCGCGGGATCGTCAGGGTCCACCTCGGTCTCGGCGAGCATCTCCAGCGCCGCCGCGCTGTCCTCGTCCAGCGGGCCGAAGTCCGGCAGCGGGCGCTCCTCGCCCTGCGCACCACAGGCCAGCCAGGCCCGCAGCCGCGCGACGTCGTCGCCCGGCATGCCACCGGCCGGCGGCATGTCCCCCAGCGACAGCCGTACGTCGACCCGGTCGGCGTGCGCCCGCACGCCAGCCAGGGTGTCGAGGTCCACACCCTCCGGCGCGCCCTTGCGGCGGTCGCCGGTGACCGCGCTGCCGTGGCAGGCGGTGCACCAGGTCAGCATCAGCGGCTGCCCCGTGTTCTGCCAGCTCTGCCAGTCGTCGGTGCAGTCGACGCCGGCGACGCCGGTGTCGCTGGTGGGTCCCGCGCTGTCGGCGATGCCGCCGGCACCGGCGCCACCCCCACAGGCCCACAGCAGCGACAGCAGCAGCATCAGTGCACCGCCATGTCGGGGTGGCGGATCAGTCCCTCCAGCACCAGGCTCCACGCCGCCGCCCAGTCGTCCCAGCCGCCGCCGTCCAGCCAAAGCGAGAACAGCAGGTCGACCTCGGCGCCCTCGGGATCGTGTACCCGCCCGAGCGCCCGCCCGGCGAGGTCGGCGAGGGCCTGGCGGACCTCGGCCTCTCCCGCCGACGACTCGACGGTGACGATGCGCCGTTCAGCCAGGGGCAGCGCGAGGTCGGCGTCGACGGCGGGCCCGGCGGCCTGCCGCCCCACCCACTCCTGCAGGACCTGGTTGGCCGTGGTCAGCGCGCCGTTGTCGCTGAGCACCGTGACGTCGTCGGTGCCCCCCGCCAGGATCCGGTGCTCCTGCGACCACGAAAGCGGCGTCAGGCCATCGTCGAGGTCCGTGCCCGGCGCCCAGCCCGTGAGGTCTTGCAGCGCTGAAGCGAGCTGCTCGGGGCGCAACACCCGCAGCGGGGCCTGCCGGTAGGCGTCGCTGGCGATCACCTCGGCCAGCAAGGGACGGACGCGCATCCCGCCGTCGACGAAGTCGTCGACGAGGGCGGCGGCGGCTTCGTCGTGGGCAAGGGCCTGGTCGGTGAGGCCCTCGTAGAAGCGCGTCACGGCGCAGCGGGCGAAGCGCCGGTCGGCGGCGATGAGCGCCCCCAGCTCGGACAGGGAGCTGGCGGGGACGCCGTAGTAGGCCGGCGCCAGCCCTGCGCGGGTCCAGCGGTCGGAGAACGCGCTCCAGCCGAAGAACTGCGCCATGGGCAGGTTGCTGGACTTCTCGGGGAACCCACCGAAGAAGGACGCCAGCGGGTCGAGGGCGGCGTGGCAGGAGGTGCAGGAGGGCTCGGTCTCGACGGCGTGCTCGATGTCGGTCACCTCGCCCTCCACCTGGAAGCTGGCCGTCCCGTCGCGATCGAAGAAGTCCGAGCAGAGCAGGATCGAGGACAGCGCGTTGGCCCGCCGCCGGTTGTGGTTGACGAGATCGGCGTTGTACCGCAACCACAGCGAGGTGCTCGACAGCACGCCGGCCATGGGCCGCTCGTCCTGGTAGCTGCCCCAGCCCCAGCCGCTGTCCGGCGCTCCCGCCGTGCCGTACAGCGACGCCAGATCGGCGTCGGTCGGGAGCTCCTCGGCCAGCACGAGGTCCGAGAAGGGCCGGTCCTCGTCGACGATGGCGGCGACCATGGCCAGCGGCTCCCAGCCCATGCTGCGCCACTCCGAGAAGCTCAGCGGCCGCTGCAGCTCGCCGTCGAAGCGGTCGAAGTCGGCCATCCACAGGGCCGTGTGCATGGCGTCGTCGTAGAGCCAGGCCATGCGCTCGGGCAGGGCGGGGTCGTCCAGCATCACGGCGACGAGATCGTCGACGGCGCCCGGGTCGGCGGCGACCGCGGCCAGTTCGTCCAGCGAGGGGCGGCGCCCCCGGAGGTCGAGGGAGGCCCGGCTCAGCAGCGTCTCGGCGTCGACAAGGTCCGGCGGCGCGGCCGCGCCCCCCGTGTCGCCAGCCCCGGCGTCCGCACCGCCAGCGTCCGCACCCCCAGCGTCCGCACCACCATCCAGGGGCGTCGAAGCCCCGGAGTCGGCGGGCTGCCCACAGGACAGCAGCGTGATGAGCAGCGGCAGCAACACCGGTGCAGGGTACTACGGCGTGCCCCCAGCGGCGGCGTCGAGCCAGGCTTGCAGGTCGGCTTCGACGACGTAGGTCCAGCCGACCGAGGGGACCTCGGCCCAGGAGACCAGCCGCCGACCATCGACCTCGTCGACTTCGAGGTGGCCGGAGAAGCCACGCTGTGCCGCTGCACGCACCTCGGGGCGACGCGCCAGCCCGAAGTCGATGCCGTCGTCGATCTCCTCGGTCGCGGGGATGACGACGGGCATGTCCCGAGCGGCGCTCTCGACCATGACCCGCCCCTGCCGGTCCACGAGGTAGGCCGTGCGAAAGCCCGGCAGGTCATCGGCAGCGACGAGCTGCTCGACCACCTGCTCGAACTGCAGGTCCACCCCTGCGACGCCGAGGAAGCTGCCGTCGGGCAGGTACATGCTGCGCGTGGCCGACAGCAGGCGGCCGGTCCCCATCAGGTCGACATAAGGCGTCCCCCAGACGTTGCCCCGCAGCCCCAGGGCGACGCGGTACCAGGGCCGTGTGCGCGGGTCGTAGAGCGCATCCCAGCCACGCGCGCCGGGGGACATGTACATCAGCCCGCTGCGCTCGATGGCGACGTAGACCCAGACGAGCGGGTTGCCACGCTCGGCGATCCACGCGGCGTCGTCTCGTGCGCCCTGCGGAGTGGCGCCGGGCGCGGCGGCGAGCAGCATGCGGTGGAGGTGCTCACGGAGTCCGTCCGCCAGCGCCAGGTCGCCGCGCCAGGCCGCCTCCGGCACGCCGGGCGCCACCGTGTAGACCGCCAGGTCGGGGTGGATGGGCTTGCCGTAGGCGTTGCTGGGGACCATGCCCTCCGGGGCCCGAGCGGGGTCGGCGTAGTCGGCAGCGCTGAGGGCCGGTCGCTGCAGCGGCGTGCCCCGCGCGAAGGCGTACTCCGCAGCCGCCGCGAGCCCCTCGAGCTGCCCGTCGACCCACAGAAAGCGGCTGTCGATGGCCTGCGCCCGCTCGTCCACCTCGCGCAGCATGGCGGTCACCCGTGCCTGGCGGGCCTGGAGGGCGAGGGCCTGGTCGGAGAGGCGCCGCTGCTGGACCAGCCACACAGCCGCGACGGACACCGTGGCGAGCACGACCGTCGCGGCGAGCAGCCCGACCACGACCCGCTGCCGGCGCTCCAGCCAGCGGAGCAGCGCCCGGGCACGCGTGTCGGGCAGCGCCGTCGTCTCCTCGCCGCGGAGCCAGGCCTGCACATCGCCCGCCAGCGACTCGACGTCCGGGTAGCGTTCCAGGCGCTCGGCAGCGGTCGCACGCGCGACGATGGCCAGCAGCTCGCGCGGCGCCCGCGGCACACCCGGCGGCGGATCCGGCGGGTCGAGCCGGGCGGCCCGCGCCTGCTCCAACAGGGGATCCACCCCACGGCTGCGGTAGGCCCGCTGCAGCACCACCAGCTCGTAGAGCAGCAGGCCCATGGCGAAGACGTCGCTGCGCTGGTCCACGGCGCGCACGTCGCCGCGGGCCTGCTCCGGCGACATGTAGGCCGGCGTGCCGAAGACCTGGCCGATGCGGGTGCGCGTCCCGTCGTCCCCGACGTCGAGATCGAGCGTGCTCTGGGTGCCGGTCTCGTCGGCACCCAGCACCCGCGCGATCCCCCAGTCCATCAGGTAGACCTCGCCGAACGGCCCGAGCATGACGTTGGGGGGCTTCAGATCGCGGTGGATCACGCCCTTGCTGTGCGCGTAGGACAGCGCGTCGCAGACCCGCAGGAAGATCTGCAGCCGCCCCTCCAGATCCTGTCCGCGCGACAGCGGCCGCCCCTCGGCGATCGCCTGCCTGGTGTCCTTCACGAGGTCGTGCAGGGTGCGGCCCTCGACCAGCTTCATGGCGTAGGCCGGCACGCCGTCGGGCGACACCTCCAGGCCGTAGACCGGCACGACCGCGGGGTGGTCGAGCTGGGCGGTGACCTGCACCTCTGTCAGCAGGCGCCGGCTGACGCCGCGTCGGTCGGGGTCGTTGACCGTCTTGTAGGCGACGATGCGGCGCAGATCGAGGTCCTTGGCCCGGTGCACCGTGCCCATGGCGCCGATCCCGATGGGGTCGAGCAGCGTGTAGCGCTCTCGGCGCGTAGCGGGCGCAGGAGCGGCGTCTTCCGGGCCATGATCTCCCCCCGTCGTCGTCCAGCTCGTGGCCAGGTCGTCCGGGCCTGCGAGCTCGATGGTGGGCAGCACCGGCCGCTGCCGGGCGTCGGCGGGATCGCGAGTCACATCCAGAGGGTAAGGGATCGCAGCCCGGCCGTCGCGTTCTTGCGACAGATCCGCTGGCGGGCCAGGGCACACGGAGCACGTGCTACCGTGCCGCGGCGTTGTTCCCCTGGAGCCGGTCGATGCGGCGCCTCCTACCTGAGCTGCTCGCCGTGATCCTCGGCGGGTTCCTCGTGCTGGCCGCCGTCGGGCGCCAGGTGGAGCTGGCCGCCATCGCGCCCGGTGACCTCGCAGCCTTCCACCAGGCGACCTTCAACGCCGCGCACGGACGTGGCTTCGCCCAGACCGCCCTGTCCTTCGAGGGGCAGTCCCTGATCGGCAGCGTCCACTTCAGCCCGATCCGCGCGCTGTGGGTCCTGCCCTACCGCCTGCGACCAGCGCTCTCGACGCTGGTGGCGCTGCAGGGGCTCGCGGCCGCCCTGGCGCTGTGGCTCACCGCGCGCGTGGCCCGAGCCGCGGGCGCCTCGACCGCCACCGCCGCGACCGTCGTGGCCATCGTCGGGCTGTCACCATTGACGGCCGGCGTGGCGACCGCCGACCTGCGGCCCCTGGCCTTCGTCCTGCCAGGCGTCATCGCCGTGGGCCTGGGGCTCATCCGGCCCTCGCTTCCAACGGTGCTGCTGGGTGGCGCCTTCGTCATCGCCTGCCGGGAGGAGGCGCCCTGGCTGCTCGCAGCGCTCCTGCCCCTGGGCGTCGCCGCGACCCGCCGGCACCGGCGCCTGCTGCCGCTGCTGGTCCTCGCCGCGCTCTGCGTGGCGTCCGTGGCGCTGCTCCTGGCGGTGTGGGGGCGCCTGTCGGTGCTCTCCACCAACGACGCGCCCGCCGCCGCGCTGGACGCGATCCTGCACGGCCGGCGCCCGCTCTTTCGAGACACCGCAGAGGCGGGCAGCGGGCTGCGCGACCTCCTCGGCCTGCTTCCCGCCCTCGCCGCCCCCCTGGCCAGCCTGCCGGGCGTCGCGGCGTGGCTGTGGCTGGCGGTGTTCTCCGTCTTCGAGCCGGCCCAGCCGGGCCAGCCCGGCGCCCACTACCTCGCCGTCGCCCAGCCCCTCCTCGCCCTCGGCGTCGCCCTCGGCCTGCCGCGCCTGGCTCGGCGCCTTCCCCTGCACCCCCTCCTCGCGACCGCGCTCCTCGCCGCGCTGCTCACCGGCCTGCCGGAGCTGCGGGATGGCCTGCGCTTCGCCGCCCATGCACTCGTCGGCCCCTCTCCCTCAGTGTCCGACACGCTCGACCTCATGGCCGAGGTGCAGCACAGCGACGGCGGGGTCCTCTGCGAACCCCGGCTCGGCCCCCTCCTCGCCGACCGCGAACACCTCTACCTGCGCGGCAACTTCGCCCTGGAACCCGGGCTGGCCGACCGCATCCTGCCCACGCTCGACTACGCCCTGCTCGCGTCGACACCTCAGGGCGCCCCCCCCACCGACGCATGGCCAGCGCTGCTCCGCGATGCCGGCTTCCAGCCTGTCCAGGCCACCGACGGAACCGTCCTGTGGACCCGGCCGCTCAGCCCTCCAGCGGCGGGTTGATGCTCTGCTGGTCGATGTGCTCGGCGGCGATGGGGGCGGTCTTGATCGCCCCGTTGAGATCGAGCTTGGGCGGTTCGGCGTCGACGAGGTGGCCGAACTGCGCCCGGAACTCCTCCAGCGTGATCCCCGCCGTGGCCGCGAAGCGCGCCAGATCGTGCGGGTCCTCGAAGTCGTCACGCCGCAGCCGGATCATGTAGCGGCGGGCGATGGCGTAGCGGGTGCTGCGGATGTCCACGAGCCGGACCCGGGTCCGCCCGGTCTTGGGATCGACCATCTGGGCAAAGGGCATGGGCACGAAGTTGCCGTTCTGCATCGACACCATGGCGCCGTTGCCGCCCGAGAGCAGGAACTTGGCGGCCGAGTAGCCCAGGTCCCGGGTGTACTCGATGTCGTAGGGGATGGGGTCCGCGCAGCGCAGCTCGTAGCCGATGTTCTTCGACACGATGGTGACCTGCCGCCCGAATTCGGAGAGGCGACGTTGCACGGCGCGCTTGAGCAGCTCGCCGATGTTGACCTCGGCGATGCGCAGGTGGCCATGGGCGTCCCGCTCGACATCACCGAGCCCCTCGATGTCCTCGGGCTGGATGTCGAGCACCACCCCCTCGGCGATGACCGCCACACCATCGTTGCGGCCATAGCTCATGCGCTTGAGGATGGCGCCGACGAGCGTGTCGACCAGCTCCTTGAAGGGGATCCGGCGGCCCTGCCACTCCTCGGGGATCAGGGTGACGGTCGCGCCCGCCGCCTTGCCGATGCCGAGGGCGAGGTGCCCGGCCTTGCGGCCCATGGCGATGCAGAAGTACCAGCGGCCAGTGGTCAGGGCGTCGATCATCAGGTTCTTGACGATGCCGACGCCGACGTGGCGCGCCGTCTGGTAGCCGAAGGTGTCCATGCCCTGCGGCAGGTCGAGGTCGTTGTCGATGGTCTTCGGCACGTGCACCACGTGGATGCGACCGGCGGCCTTCTTCTCGACCTGCATGGCCGAGAACGCCGTGTCGTCGCCGCCGATGGTGATCAGCCGGTTGACGTTGAGGCGCAGCAGCGACGTGACCACGTTCTCCAGGAGCTGCGGGTCCTTGGTCGGGTTGGCGCGGCTGATGCCGATGTAGCTGCCCCCCGTGAAGTGGATGCGGCTGACCTCGTCGATGTGCAGCTCTCGGACGTGGCCGATCTCGCCCTTCATCAACCACGAGAAGCCGCTCTCGATGCCGAGCACCGAGATGCCTTCGAGCAGGCAGCGGATGGTGGCGGCGCTGATCACGCCGTTGATGCCGGGGGCGGGGCCACCCCCGACCAGGATCGCGGTCTTCTTCGGGGTCATGTCTTCCTCTGTGGACACGGGCGGGCTCACGGTGGGGCGAGCGGTCCCTGCGCGGCGAACGTTGTCTACCGCGACGACGCCGCGCCCGATAACACCTGTGTGAGCCCACTCGGAGAGGTTCCCCGATGTTGCTGCTCCTGACCACGCTCGCCTGCGCGCCCAAGTCCGCGGCCCCGGCCACCGATCTCCCGGCCGCCGAAGACGTCGACTGGGATCGCGTGATGCTCCAATTCCACATGGGCGAGCACTACTCGCGCATGAGCAAGGCGCGTGACCTCGTGCTCGCCGGCCAGCTCGACGCCGCCCGCGTCGAGCTGGCCTGGCTCGCCGACCACGAGACCTTCCCGGGAGAGCCCGAGGGCGTGGGGCACTACCTCGACGACATGCGCGCCGTCGCCGCCACCGCAGCCTCCGCCACCGACGCCCGAGGCATGGCCGCCTGCATCGGCGGGATCGGCGCCACCTGCGGGGGCTGCCACAGCTCGCTGGGGGTGCAGCCGAACATCCCCGGGGCCACGGGCCCGGCGCCCGACGACACTGGCGGCGCCCGCGGCCACGCGGCGTACTACGCCTGGACCGCCGACCAGCTCTGGATCGGCCTGGTGCAGCCGTCGGACGACGCCTGGACGCGGTCGCTGGACGCCGTGGTCGAGGGCTCCATCGACGTCGACGGCCTGGGGATCGCGCCCGAGGGTCG
>CAZRFD010000009.1:0-49863 GCA_964599085.1 uncultured Enterobacterales bacterium
AGGCTGCGCAACCCGGTCACCCTCGGTCGTTTGACCGACCCCGAACCCAGCCCCGTCGGAGACCACGCATGGGCCACGACTTCGCCTACCCCCCCGTCGACTTCGAGACGCATCCCGATCGCTACAAGCACTGGCGGCTGTCCATCGACGGGGACATCGCCACGCTCCAGATGGCCGTCGACGAAAACCAGCCCCTGTGGCCCGGCATGTACGAGCTGAAGCTGAACAGCTACGACCTGGGCGTCGACATCGAGCTGGCCGACATCGTCCAGCGCCTGCGCTTCGAACACCCCGACGTGCGCGTCGTCCAGGTCACGGGCGGCCTCGACGCCAAGATCTTCTGTGCGGGCGCCAACATCCGCATGCTCGGAATGGCGCCGCATGCCTTCAAGGTGAACTTCTGCAAGTTCACCAACGAGACCCGCGCGTCGCTGGAAGACGCCACCACCCACTCCGGCCTCGTCTTCGTCGCGGCGCTGAACGGGACCGCCAGCGGTGGCGGCTACGAGCTGGCGCTGGCCTGCGAAGAGATCTGGCTCATCGACGACGGCAACGCCGCGGTCAGCCTGCCAGAAGTCCCGCTGCTCGGCGTCCTGCCCGGCACCGGCGGCCTCACCCGCATCACCGACAAGCGGCAGATCCGGCGCGACATGGCCGACGTCTTCTGCACCAAGGCCGAGGGCTTCCGCGCCCGGGACGCGAAGCGCTTCGACTTCGTCGACCAGACCTGGCCCCGCAGCAAGTGGGCCGACGGCTGTGCCGCCCGCGCCCGCGAGCTTGCCGACGCCGCCACCGCCGACCACCCCGAACGCAAGGGCCCGGGCGTGCCGCTGCCCCCGCTGTCGCGCACCGACAGCGACGATGGCTGGTCCTATCCCCACGTCGACGTGCGCTTCGACCACGACCTCGACGACCGCGCCGTGACCATCACCCTCCGCGGCCCCACCGACGCCCCCCGCCGCGACGCCACCACCTGGTCCCTGCAGGCCTTCCGCGAGCTGGACGACGCCCTGCTGCGGCTGCGGCTCAACCACCTCCCCGTGGGGCTCATCGTGCTGCGCACAGAGGGCGATGTCGACGCCGTCCTCGCCCACGACGCCCAGGTGATGGAGGGTGCCGACACCGACTGGTTCTGGCGCGAGGTCCAGCTCTTCCAGGCGCGGACCCTGCGACGGGTCGACAACACCGCCAAGACCTTCTTCGCCCTGATCGAGCCGGGCAACTGCTTCGCCGGCACGCTCTTCGAGCTGTGCCTGGCCGCCGACCGCTCCTACATGTTCCTCGACGACGACCTGGAAAACAGCGTGCGCCTGACCGACGCCAACCAGGGCGTCTTCCCCATGGCCAGCGGCATCTCGCGCATCGCCGCCCGCTACCCCGGTGACCAGGACGCCATCGACGCCGTCATCGAGGTCGAGGGAAGCATCGACGCCGAGCAGGCCGAAGAGCTCGGCCTGGTGACCGCCTCGCTGGACGACATCGACTGGGAGGACGAGGTGCGCATCGCCATCGAAGAGCGGGTCAGCCTCTCGCCCGACGCGCTCACCGGCATGGAGCAGAACCTGCGCTTCGGCGGTGCCGAGACCTGCGAGACCAAGATCTACGGGCGCCTGACGGCCTGGCAGAACTGGATCTTCCAGCGCCCCAACGCCGTCGGCGACCGCGGCGCCCTGACCATGTTCGGCCACCCCGAGCGCCCCGTCTTCGACTTCAACCGTACCTGAGCCCTTCGCCCGACCTGGAGCCCCCCATGTCCCACATCGACTACGACGAACGCATCCCCAACAACGTCGACATCGGCCACGACCGCCGCCTGAAGCGAGCGCTCGAGAAGTGGCAGCCGGCCTACCTCGACTGGTGGAAGTCCGTCGGCCCGCAGGTCTTCGCAGACAACGACGTCTACCTGCGCACCGCCATCAGCACCGAAGCCGGCGGCTGGGCCAACTTCGGCTACGTCAAGATGCCCGAGTACCGCTGGGGCGTGTTCCTGGCCGATCCGGAGCAGGACCGGGTGATCCCGGGCGGCGACTTCGCGGGCCAGCCCGTGTGGCAGGAGGTGCCGGGCGAGTACCGCAACGTGCTCAAGCGCATCATCGTCGTCCAGGCCGACACCGAACCCGCCAGCGTCGAACAGCAGCGCTACCTCGCCGCCACCGCGCCCTCGCTCTACGACGCCCGCAACCTCTTCCAGGTCAACGTCGAAGAGGGCCGCCACCTGTGGGCCATGGTCTACCTGCTGCACGCCTACTTCGGCCGCGACGGCCGCGACGAAGCCGACGAGCTGCTCGCTCGCCGGGCTGGTGACGCCGACAAGCCGCGGATCCTGGACGCCTTCAACCAGCCCTGCGAAGACTGGCTGACCTTCCACTGCTTCACCTGCTTCACCGACCGCGACGGCAAGTTCCAGCTCGGCGCCCTGGCCGAGAGCGCCTTCGACCCGCTGTCCCGCACCTGCCGCTTCATGCTGACCGAGGAAGCCCACCACCTCTTCGTCGGCGAGAGCGGCATGGAGCGCATCATCCGCCGGGCCGCCCAGCTCCAGAAGATCGACCCCAACGGCGACGCCCGCGCCCAGGGCGGCATCGACCTCACGACCATCCAGAAGTACGTCAACTACTGGTTCTCGTACTGCCTGGACCTGTTCGGCTCCGAGGTCAGCACCAACGCCGCCGACTACTTCGCCAGCGGGCTCAAGGGCCGGTGGCGCGAAGCCAAGGACTACGACGAGCACACGGCACTCGGCCAGACCCGCCGCATCGAGTACGTCGAGGACGGCGCCCTGGTCGGCCGCGATGTTCCCCTGCGCAACGCCATGAACGAGTCCCTGCGCGAAGACTACGCCGCCGACTGCGCCCGGGTCGTCAGCCGCTGGAACAAGGCCCTGGCGGCCGAGGGTGTCGACGTCGAGATCACCCTGCCCCACCCCCGCTTCCACCGGCGGCAGGGCATCTACGCCGACCACCACTTCGACACCTTGGGCAACCTCATCGACGAAGCCACCTGGCAGGCCCGCCGGGACGAGTGGCTGCCCACCGACGACGACCGCGCCTGGGTCAAGAGCCTGATGAAGCCCGTCTACGAACCCGGCAAGATGGCCAACTGGATCGCCGCGCCGCGGCGGGGCATCCACGGCCAGCCCGTCGAGTTCGAGTACGTGCGGGTGGACTGAGCGCGCTCGCGGGGTGTCGCGCGGGTGCTGTCGATGACAGGCCCGCGGCACCTCGTCGCGCCTCCGTGGACAGCCCTTGCCAGCCAAATAGACTCGTCAGCACTCAAGGCCACCGCGGGTCGGGGCGCGCGCTGCGCGGGCCCGGTGCCTCTCTCCTCCTCTCGTCGCCGCGTCCCCCACGTGCCCCGACCCGGTAGCCTGACCGAACGCCGCTAGACCACACGCATCTAGCGGTGTTTGGTTTGGCCTGCGTCGCAAGCCGCTGGCTGCGGTGTGGCAGACAGGGCGGGCTTCGCCGAGGCGCCGAAGGCGCCCGCCGCCCATCAGGCGGCGGGGAGGGGGGAGCGCGCGTGTCGCGCGCGATGCGGGGGGAGGGTTGGCCCTCCCCCCGCCAGAAGGGCAGCGGCGTTTGCTTGTCAGACTAATCCTCGTCGCCATGCCGGAAGCGCTCGATCAGCGACTCCGCCTGGCCGGCGGCGGCCTCGCCGACGTCTGAGAGCCACGACGACGCCTGGCTCTGCATCCGCGCCCCCGTCTGCTGGGCCGCCGCGAGCTGCGCCTGCAGGCCGGCCTTCATGGTGTCGAGGCGCTCCTCCACGCCCGCGGGCCGCAGGGCGTCCGGGTCCCGCCGGGGGTAGTCGCCGGCGCGGATGGCCTGGTAGCGGTCGCTGGCCTGCCAGGCCTCCAGCTCGGCGATGCGTTCGTCCAGCGGCGGGTGCTTGGAGAAGGCCAGCTCCAGGGCCTCGACCGCCTGTGCCCCCGCCTTGGAGTAGTCGGCGATGCGGCGGTAGCGCTCCTGGACCTGCTCGATGATGGGGGCGTGGGTGCGGCGCAGCAGCCGCACGGAGACGTCCAGATCCTGCACGACGAGCAGCTCGGCGCGGTCGGCGGACAGCTCGCTCTTGCGGTCCCAGGCGTACAGCGCCAGCAGCAGCGGTGCGGTCAGCACGAGGTTGGCGCCGCCGGGCAGCAGCCACCAGCGCGTGGCCTCCAGGGCGCGGATGACGGTCTTGTAGGTGATGTGGCCGGACATGACGTGGCCCAGCTCGTGGGCGAGGATGGCCTTGAGCTGGGGCGAGCGCAGCCGATCCACCGCCACGCGGGTGACCATGACGTGGGGCTGGCGCACACCGAAGGTGAAGCCGTTGATGCTGTCCCCCTCCGAGACATACAAGGGTGGCTCCTCGACCGGGTCGAGGACCTCGACCACGTCCTTCCAGACGAGCGCCGCCCGCGGAGCGACGGCTTCTGCCGGCCGCCCCGCCGCGAGGTGGCGGCGCAGCGCGACGGCGTCCTGGACACGCCCGAGCGTCGCCCGGAGGACGGCGTCGAAGCCCGGGACGCTGCGCAGCGCATCCAGCGCGGCGCGGTCCGCGGGGTGTTCCCAGGCGATGGGGTCGATGTCGGGGAAGCACTGCTGCACGGCGTGGACTCCTGAGCCTGAGACGTCGGGGGCGGGTGGTGGTTCCAGCCCGGGGTTCCGGTCAAAACGACGCCAGGATCTCGGCCTTCTTGGCTTCGTACTCTTCGTCACTGAGCATGCCGGCCTCGCGGGCTTCCTGGAGCTGCTGCAGGCGCTGCTTCAGCGTCTGGTCACCGGCATGGGCCGACACCTTCTCGTCCTTCTTGTCCCGGTAGACCTTCTTGAACATGTCGCGCAGCTCGTCGGGGGTCACGCCGCGGCCCTGGGTGAAGTAGTGGTCGCTGACCTCGCCGACAGCCCAGGTCAGGGCGTAGGCCATGGCCGGCGCCGCCACCCAGCCCGCGAAGGGGACGAGCTTGGCCGACGACACGATGAGGTTCTGGGCGAGCACGCTGGCGCCGAAGGTGCTCAGGATCTCGATGATCGACTTCTTGTCGAGCTGGTGGCCGTGGACGCGGCCGATGGCCTGGACCATGCCGATCTGGATGGGGGAGATCAGGATGGCGTCGATGAGGGGGAGCGGCTGGAGCATCACCGCCCCGGCGGCAGCGGCGCTGCCCATCTCGATGACCTCGCGCACGGCCTCGGCGCGCTCTTCGTCGGTGGCGTCGGCGTAGTCGCCGGAGAGGACGCGCTGGAAGGTGTCGGCGTAGCTGGACATGGGGGGCTCCGAGTCGGGGTGCCCTACTCTACGCCCGAGCCCGCTCGGAGCTTGCAGTCGGCAAGCCCCGAGTCCGTCGGCGGCGCAGGCGGGCGGGCGTAGCCATCGACCGCACCCGGGCGCTACCCTCGAGTTCCGCACCCCGGAGCCCACCGTGCCCCGCCCGCCTGAAGTGACCGCCGGCACCCCCATGGGCGAGCTGCTGCGCCAGGCCTGGCAACCCGTCTACCGGGACGTCGACCTGCGTCCGGGCCGCGCCGTGCGCGTCGAGGTCCTGGGAGAGCGCTGGACGCTGTTCCGCACGGCCTCCGGCGAGCCGGCGATGGTCGCCGCAGCCTGCCCCCACCGCGGCACGGCCCTGGACCTGGGCCGGGTGGAGGGGGAGCGGCTGGTCTGCATGCACCACGGCTGGGGCTTCGAGGGCACCGGGGCCTGCACCGAGCGCCCGGACGGCGGCGCCTGTGCGGCCGCGGCGGTGCGGGCGGCGCCGGTGCGCGTGCACCTCGGCCTGCTGTTTTCGTGGCTCGGAGCGGGGCCGCCGGCCGCCCTGCCCCGGTGGCCGGCCTTCGAGGAGCCCGGCACGCTGCGGGTGATCGCCCCCGAGCGGTGGCCCTGCCCCTTCTCGCTGCGGGTCGAGAACAGCCTGGACATGGCCCACCTGCCCACGACCCACGCCGCCAGCGGGGTCGGCGCGCTGGCGGGAGCACCGGCCGCCCCGCGGGTCCGGCCACTCGACGACGGCCTGCTGGTCGAGGGCGACGCCGCCGCCCCGGTCCCCCTGCGCATGCGCTTCCTGCTGCCCAACGCCCTGTGCTTTCCCACCCCCATCGACGGCGCCGCCGGCTGGCGGGACCACCTCGTGTGGCGGGTGCCGGTCGACCGCGACGCCTGCGTCAGCTTCAGCGTGACCCACGTGCCGGCGTCGGTGCCGGGGCACGAGCGCTACGCCCGGTCCGAGCCCTGCGACCGGCCCCTCGCGCCGTCGCGGGTCGCACAGCTCGGCGCCTCGGTGATCCGCGGGGAGGTCCACCTCGACCAGCTCCGGGGCGAGGAGAACCTCACCGAGGTCGAGGACTACGTCGCCCTCTGCGGGATCCTCCGCGACGACATGGGCCAGCCCCTGGGCGGCGAACAGCTCGGTCCCCACGACGGCCCGATCCGGGCGCTACGGGTCCGCCTGGCAGCGGCCCAGCGGGGAGCGGCGCGGGTGTGGGCCGGCCTCCCCGCCCCCGAGGGTGACGGGACCGGGTAGGCTGCGGCGATGGCAGAGCGTTCCGCCAGCGACGGGCCGACCCCGGAAGAGCAGCGCCGGTGGCGACAGGCCCGCCGCTCCCAGCCCGTGCCCGGGGTGCTGCGCGACTACATCGCCACGGCCTACCCCCCGGTCATCGACCCGGCGGGGCGGGCCGCCAGCGACAGCCTGCTGCGCTACTTCCTGCGGACCGAGGGGCTGTACGAGGGCCTGTGGCCCATCGTCGACCGCTTCGTGGCCCTGCTCGGCCCCGGCCAGACCGTGTGGGGGATCAAGCGCCTGCCCGGCGGCCACTGCGGCGTCGAGCTGTACGTCTACGACCCCGACCGCGACGCCAGCTTCGCCCCAAAGGGCCGTGACAACCCCCGCGGTGTGACCCGGCTGGTCGCCGGCCTCACGGACGTGGTGGCGGTGGACAGCCGGCTGGACGACGACCGTGCCAGCTACCACATGTGCAGCCTGGAGCTGGACGCACAGGTCGCCGCCACCGGCCGCAGCGACGGCTTCCGCATCTACCCCACCGGCGACCGCCGCCGGCACGGCTACGATGGCGTCAGCTTCCACGTCGCCGGCGACCGCCTGGTGCGGGAGAACAGCTACCTCTTCTTCTCGGCGGCCGACGAGCTGGAGGATGTGCGCGCGGTCCTGGCCGCCAGCCTGCGCCGCGGCCCGGATCCGGACCGCCTGCTCGACCCGACCCTGTGCCGCTGCCACAGCATCTGCTTCAGCAGCAAGGCCCACGGCGACGCGCTCTACTTCAGCCGCCTCGACACCGCCCAGGTGCTCGCCGTCCTCCCCCGCCTGTGGCCCGGCGCGGTCGAGCGGATCCTCCGCCACCACGCCGACGACTTCGCCCACCTCCGCTGGGACCTCGGCATCGACTTCCGCGTACCGGCCATCGACCTGTCCGCCGTGACCGTCGACAAGGTCGGCCTGTACGGGTTCATCTGATGACGGCTGCCCTCGAACATCTCGACGACGCCCAGGTGACCGGCATGGCGGTCAGCCTGGAGATGGTGCGCCGCGCCTTCTCCGAGGGCCGGGTCGGCGCCCACGCCGACGACGACACGCTCATCGTCGCGCTCAACTACCGGTGCAACAGCCGCTGCCGCTTCTGCATCATCGCCCCCGAGATCGACCAGCGCCTCGACGACGCCAACCTTACAGTGTTCGACGCCGTCTACCGGGCCAACGCCGCCGCCCGTCAGAAAGGCGGGGGCTTCCGGCGGCTGACCATCTCCGGGGCCGAGAGCACGCTGATGCCGGACCTGCCTGCACTTGTGGTGCAGGCGGTGGCGGTGGGCGGCTTCGAGGTGGTCCGCCTGCAGACCAACGCCCGGCGGCTGCGCCACCGGGGCTTCGCCGCCGCCCTCGTCGACGCCGGCGCCACCGAGTTCTTCGTGAGCATGCACGCCCCCGACGCCGACCTCGACGCGCGGATCACCCGGGCACCGCGGAGCTTCGACGAGATGCGGGCCGGGGTTGCCAACCTACGGCTGCTAGGCGCTCGGGTGCTGTCCAACACGGTGGTCTGCCGGGACAACGCCCACGCCCTGCCGGCGATCGCCACCTTCCTCGTGGACCAGGGGGTGCAGGAGGCGCACTGGTGGAGCTTCCTGTCCATCGCCGGGGCCGGCCAGGACGACCAGCTCGTCCACCTGCCCGCGGTGCTCCCCGGTCTGCGGCAGGCCCTCGACCACCTCGAAGGCGCCGGCGTCCCCGCGGTGTTGAAGTGGTGGCCGCGCTGCCTGCTCGGCCGTCACGGCGACAAGCTCGACAACCACCAGCCGCAGATGCTCATCCGCGACGAATTCCAGGTGCGGCTCAGCGACGGCTTCCGCTTCGGCTGCGTCCACGCGGACCGCTGCCGGCACTTCGGAGTCGACTGCGACGGCCTGCACGAAGCCCAGGCCCGCGTCCACGGCGACCTCGCCGACCTGCTGGAGCCAGAAGCATGAACGCGCAGCCCCGGGTCGAGGTGGTCCGCACCGGCGAGGGGCAGGCGCCGGAGCTGGCGGTGCTGGCCGCCGACGCGCCAGCTACGCACGATCTGCTTTCGGCCATCGCCGCCGGCGAGCTGGGCGGCGTCCTGATCACCGGGGCCTTCGATCCCGTGGCGCTCGCAGCCCTGGTCGCCCACCTGGAAGCACACCCCGGCCCCGCCGGGCCGCTGCGGTCCAAGCACTTCCCCGGCATCACCTGGGGCCAGGTGCTGGTCATCAGCCCACCGGACCGGGCCGGCTACCACGAGCGGGCCGCCGACCTGCGGGCGCTGCTGGCCGATGGCCCCTGCGACATCGAAGCCGCCTACCTCACAACGCTAGGTGTGGCGGCCGACGGCGCCCGGGTCGCGGTGCCCGCCGACGCCACCGGCCGTCCCTACGCTGGCCTCACCATCCGGGCCCTGCCACCGGGGGTCGAGATCGCGGTGCACAGCGAGTACAGCACCTGGCCGAGCATGGCCGATCTTGCCGACCGGCTGCTCGTCGACGGCCACCAGCTCTCGACCTACGCGCCCCTGCTGACGCCCGCCGACGGCGGCGTGCTCCAGGTCTTCCACCGCCCCCCGCCGGGCCGGCAGCCGGCGGTGGACCGGCTGGCGCCGGACGCGGCGATCGCGGCCCTCTCCGAGTTCGGCCTGACCCTGGTCCGCCCGCGCCCCGGCGACCTGCTCGTCTTCGACGGCACCCGCTACAACCACCGCGTGCTGGCCTCGGCCAGCGACACTCGGTGGACCGTCGGCGGCTTCATCGGCCGGGGACCGCAGCGTTGGCTGCTGTGGAGCTGACGCGCATCCCGCGCAGCCCTCAGCGACCGAAGTCCTGCGTCCAGTACGTGCCGTAGCTGCCGCCCTCGGCGTAGCCGACCCCGATGAGGGTGGAGTCGGCGTTCATGAGGTTCGAGCAGTGGCCGTCGCTGTCGATCCAGCCCTGCACCACCTCGGCGGGGGTGCGGTAGCCGGCGGCGATGTTCTCGCCGGTGGGCGAGCCGGTGAAGCCGGCGTTGGCCATGCGGGTCCAGGGGTCGTCGCCGAGGTCGCCGCCCGTGCTGTAGTGGTCGAAGACGTTGTTGTCGGCCATCCACAGGCTGTGGTAGCGGGCCGCGCAGCGGATCGCCGGGTCCATGGTGACCGGACCAGCCGGGGGGTAGACGCCGTACTCGCCGCAGTCCTGGCCCTCGGCGCGGGCCTGGTTGCTCAGCTCCACGACCTGTTCTTCGTAGCTGGCCCAGGCCGCCGGCCAGTCGGCGATGTCGGGGTGGCAGGCTTCTGAGAGGTCCACGCCGCCGCCGTCGCCGCCGCCCGCGTCACCGCTGCCGCCACCCCCACCACCGTCGCTGCTGCCCCCACCGTCACCGGTCCCGCCACCGTCACCGGTGCCGCCACCGTCCGCAGCGCCACCATCGGCAGCGCCACCGTCCGCAGCGGCCAGCCCGGTGTCTCCGAGCCACAGGCCGTCGCCGAGCTGGCCGCCGCCGCTGCCGCTGCCCCCACTGCCGAGGTCGAGGCAGGCGGTCGACAGCAACAGGGCAAGGAGCGGGGCGATGGCGCGGGGCATGGCGGTTCCTCGGGAGGCATCGGACGTTAGCGGGCCTGCCCGGCAGAGACGACGGCCGTCACGTGCAAGTCACGGGCGCGGGCGTCAAGATTCGGCAAGGGGGGGGAAGAGTGTTCGGAGGGAACCCCCATGCACCTCATCGACATCGGCGTGAACCTCGCCCACCGCCGCTTCGACAAGGACCGCGCCGCCGTCGTGGCCCGGGCCCGGGCCGTGGGTGTCGACACGATGGTGCTCACCGGGACCTCGGTGCGGGAGAGCGCCCGGGTGCTGGAGCTGGCGGAGACCTACGACCTCGCCGCCACGGTGGGGGTGCACCCCCACGACGCCCGAAACCTCGATGACGCCGCGCTAGCAACGCTAGCAGAGCTCGCTCGTCACCCCCGCTGCGTGGCCATCGGGGAGTGTGGCCTGGACTTCGACCGGGACTTCTCTCCCCGCCCCGACCAGGAGCGGGCCTTCGCCGCCCAGCTCGAGCTGGCCGCCACCCTTGGCAAGCCGCTGTTCCTGCACCAGCGCGAGGCCTGGGGGCGCTTCGCGGCGCTGCTGGGCCCCTTCCTCGACCGGGTGCCCGGCGCCGTCGTCCACTGCTTCACCGACGGCCCTGATGTGGCCGACGCGGCGCTGGCGCTCGGCTGCCACATCGGCGTCACCGGCTGGATCTGCGACGACCGCCGGGCCGGGCCGCTGCGGGCGGCGGTGCCGCGGATCCCGGCCGACCGCCTCATGCTGGAGACCGACGCCCCCTTCCTCGGCCCCCGGGATCTGGCGGGGGAGAGCCCCGTGCCCGGGATCGGCCTCGGCCGCCTCAAGAAGCGCAACGAGCCGGCCCTGCTGCCCTGGATCTGCCAGGCCGTGGCCCGCTTCCGCGGCGACGACCCCGACGCCCTGGCCGCCGCGTGCACGGCGACGACCCGGCGCTTCTTCGGGCTCGACTGCTGACTACCTCCAGCGCTGCCACAGCGGCCCGCCGCGGCCGCTGGCCGGGCCCGGCTCGTTGCGCAGGATGTCGCGGAGGTAGTCGCCGAGGCGGGCTTCGCTCCGCCACTGCCGGGGATAGCCCAGGCTGACCTCTTCGAAGCGGGTGCCGTCGCGCCAGTCCGTGGCCCGCACGTGGAGGTGGCCGCTGACGACGACGTCGAGGCCGAAGCGGACGTGCCACTCCTCGGTCAGGACGGTGCCGCACCAGGGCCGGTAGCGCGGCACCTTGGGGATCCGGACGAGGTCATCTCGCAGGGGCCAGTGGTTGACCAGCACCCGCTTGACGCCGCGTTCATCGGGCAGGGCCGCGAGGCGCGCTTCCGTCCGGGCGACGCGGTCGTGGCACCAGGCCACCCGGCTGTCGCGGGGATCGGGGTGCAGCAGCGCTTCGTCCCGGGCGCGGATCCCGTGCTCCCAGGCCCAGTCGTTGACGTCGGCGAGGGAGACGTGGTCGGGCCGGAAGCTGTAGTCGTACAGCGCAAAGGTCGGGATCACCCGGGCCGGGCCCCCCTCCCCCTCAAACAGGGGGTAGGGGTCTTCGGGGGTGACGACGCCGTGCGCCCGACACAGCTCGACCAGCAGCTCGTAGCGGCGGACGCCACGCGCAGACTCCAGTCCCTGGGACAGCGCGTCGGTGCACCACAGTTCGTGGTTGCCCGGCACCCAGATGAGCTTGCCGAAGCGGGACGACAGGTGGTCCCAGGCACGGGCGAGGTCGGAGAGGGAGTCCCCGACGTCGCCGGCGACGATGAGCCAGTCATCGCCGTGGTCGCCGAGGTCGGCCAGGGCGTGGGCGTTGCGGCGGTGGCTGACGTGCAGGTCGCTGATGGCGAGGAGGCGAGGCGGCATGGACCGGTGCTTCGGGGCGAGGCGTTTCAGCCCTCTGCCGTGTCCCGGACGTAGCGCAGGAAGCGCTTGAGGCTGGCTTCGGTCAGCTCGTCCAGGAGCCAGCGAGGGAGCTTGCGGCCACTGTCCAGGCGGATGTCGTAGCCAAACAGGGTGCTGCCGTCGGGCTGGGGCCAGAGCGTGAACGCACCATCCGTGGCCTGGATGTCACTGTCCACAGTCGGGTCGAGCGTCCAGGTCATGCGGCCGTCGGAGAAGTCGTAGGTCCGCACCACGCTGTAGTGCACCTCGGACAGCGCGACCTTCACCACGTAGGAGAGGTGCTGCTGCCGGCGGCCGTCGGCCAGGGCGTCGTCGCGGGTCAGGGTGAGCGACTTGACGCCCGACGCCGACGCCTGCAGGTGCCGCGGATCGCTGACGATGGACCAGATCTCGTCGGGGCTGGCGTCGACCCGCATGAGCGCGCTGGCCTGTGCGCCGCCACCCCCGGACACGGGCAGGAGCACGACGTCACCCTGCTCCAGCACGCGCTGCTGGGCGGCGTCGAGAGCGGGCGGAGGGGGCGCTGCGACGGCAGCGGACACCCAGGTGAGCAGGAGGGACAGCATCTGCCCCTCCACTCTACAGGATGGCGTGCCTACTTGCGCGGTGGGCGGACCCCCATGGCCTTGGCCACGGTCGTGGCCTTCATGGGCAGGCGATCCTGCCACTGGCCGCTGGCGGCGAAGAGCGCGCTGGCGAGCGCCGCCGCAGTGGGGACGGCGGCGGCGTCGAGCACGGCCCCGCGGACCGGGCCGTGCACCGGGTGCAGGGTGATCTTCGGGGCGAAGCGGGCCTTGAGCACGCCGAGCTTCGTCCAGCGCGTCTCGGGCATGGCGTCGGCGTCGACCTCTCGCTCCGCCATGACCGCGACCTCGACCGCCTGCTGCACCGCCCCGGTCAGCAGGCCGCGATCGTGGGCGTCGAGCGCGTCGGGGCCGACGTCGCTGACGACGACCAGCTCGGCGAGCGCGCCCTTGTCGTCCAGGCCGGCGAGCTGGCCACACAGCGCCATGGCCGGGCCCGCCGAGGACTCGGCGAGGTAGCGCTCACCGACGAGCGCTTCGAGCTGGCCGCCGGCGTCCGCGAGGGCCGCGGAGAGCTCGGCGGCGGCTTCAGCCACGGCGGCCAGCCCCAGGCGGCGATCCCGCTCCGACAGCGTGGGCCCGCAGGGGACGTCGGCCGCGGTCGAGGTGACGACCTCGAAGATGTCCAGCGGCAGGGCGGTGGCGGCAGCCGCGGTGGCCGCCACCCGAGCGTGGAAGCCCTGGGACAGCTCCGAGAAGCCGGTATGAACCCGCACGTGGCCTGCACTGACGACCTCCAGCTCGGCCAGGGCCACGTCCGAGGGCAGGGCCGACACGTGGACTCCGAGCGCCGCTCCCACGGTGAGGCCGGCGTCGATGAGGCGCCCGCCCTCGCCTTCCATGGCATCGAGGACGAGGTCCGGGTCCCAGCCCTCCGGCACGGCAAGGCCGGCGGCGGTCTGCTGGCCGGCGTCGATGAGGTTGACCGCTCGCAGGTCGAAGGCGTCAAAGCCGGCGTCTTCGGCCAGGCGGTCCAGCGCCGTCTCCACCGCGAAGGCGTACTCGGGCACCCCGAGGCCCGGGCTGGCACCGGCGGCGGGGTTGTCGCTGCGGACGCAGAGGACGTCGAGGTCGACGTGTTCGATGTCGTAGGCCAGCGAGGCGTGGCGGGCGATGGTGTCGGCGACCAGGGGACCAGCACCGGTGTGGCCACCGGTGTCCAGCAGCACGGTGGCGTGCAGGGCGACGAGGTGCCCCTCATCGTTGCAGGCGAGCTTGACGCTGCTCCAGGTCGGGTGCCGGCCGGCATGCATGCGGGTGGCTTCCGCCATCTCCAGGGCGATCTTGACCGGCCGGTCCGTGCGCAGGGCCAGCAACGCGGCGTGGGGGCCGACCCCCATGTCGAGGCGCGCCCCGCCGCTGCCGCCGGCGGGCAGGTGGACCACCTCGCAGAGATCGGGGTCCAGCCCGGTGACGCTGGCGAGCTGCTCGAGATCGCGGAACAGGTCCTGGCCGGCGCCGTAGACGCGCAGGCGCCCCCCCTCGAGGGGCACGGCGAGGGCGGCTTCGGGCTCGACGAAGCAGGGGTCGCTGCCCGCGGTCTCGACGTGGACCTTCACCACGTGCGCAGCACCGTCGAGCGCGGCACGGGCGTCGCCCTTGTGGACCTCCACCCGGTGGATGATGCGGTCGGCGTGGCCAGCGGCGTGGTTGACGCTGGTGTCGGGGTCGAGGCGTTCCGCCTGGACGGTGACGAGGGCGGCGGCGGCACGAGCGGCGGCCCGGGTCTCTGCGGCGACGACGGCGACGAGGTCGGCGCAGCCCCGCGTGGTCTCTCCCACGCCGACCAGCACCGGCCAGTCCGACAGGCAGACGCCGTGGGCGCGGGCGGCCGGCAGATCGTCGGCGGTCAGGATGTCGACGACGCCGTCCACGGCACGAGCGGCGTCCAGGTCGAGCCCGTCGACGCGGCAGCGGGCGTGGGGTGCGAAGACGACGGCACCGTGCAGCATGCCGGGGCGCCGGAGATCGTCGACGGCGGGGCGGGTGCCCAGCGCCGCCGCCACGAGGTCGTGCGGAACGGCGCCGGCCGGGACCGGGTCGACCCCGCGCAGCGCGGCGTCGGCCCGCAGGAAGGCGCGAACGACGGTGTCGTAGCCGACGCTGCGGCAGACGTGGAGCTGCAGCGCCTTGATGGCGGCGGCTTCGTCCATGGGGGCGCCGTCGAGGCGATCGTGCAGCGCCTTGAAGGCGATGAGCATGCCGGGCACGGCGTACCCGTCCTGGGCCAGCCCCTCGGCGGCGAAGGCCCGGGCGATGATCTGCCCCTCCTCGCCCAGCGATGCCTGGGTCAGGACGTCCTTGCCGTCGAGGGCCTTGGCCGGCAGGGTGCAGGTGAGCCGGGGCTTCCCGCCGACAATGGCCGCACAGCTCCCGCAGACACCCTGGGGAGAGCAGCCGGCCTTCAGCGTGGTGCAGCCGAAGCCCTCGCGCAGGAGGGGGAGCGCGGTGTCGCGCTTGCCGATGGTGGCCTGCTGGGCGTGGCCGTCGAGGGAGAAGGAGATGTCCAGGGAGTCAGCGTCTGCCATGGGGACCTCGGAGAGACGCGCCCCCCTATCCCCTCTCGCCGAGCAGGCTCCCGCGCCCAGGCCGGGCTCAGCTCGACGGCGACGCCACCCCGGTGTCGCCCACCGCCGCGACGAGCGCCGCCTCTACGCGCACCACGACGCTGTCGAGGTCGCCGTGGAGGAGGGCCCCCGCAGCGCGTGCGTGTCCACCGCCCCCCGGGGCGAGGCTGCGGGCCAGCGCGGCCACGTCGACGCGGGCCCGGCTGCGGAGGGAGAGCTTCACCTCTCCCGGCGCGCGCTCGATGCAGAAGCAGGCAAGCTCGACGCCCGACGTGTACAGCAGGTGGTCGACGATGCCCTCGAGATCGCCGGGCCCGGCGCCCAGGCGCGTGCCCAGGGGGTGCGAGGCGACCCCGACGACGACCTGGCCGTGGGCCAGGAAGCGCGCGTCACAGAGGACGGCGCCGAGCAGCCGCAGGCCGGCCCGACTGCGCTCGAGCAGCACCCGGGTGCTGATGGCCGGGTGGTCGATGTCCTGGGCGATCAGCTCTGCAGCGAGGCGGTGGGTGGCCGGGACGGTGTTGCTGTGGCGGAAGCCACCGGTGTCGAAGACGAGGCCAGCGTAGATGAGTTGGGCGAGCACGGGGTCCAGGTCGATGCCCCAGGCCGTCAGGATGGTGTAGACGAGGTCGCAGGTGCTCGCCGCGTCGCCGTCGACGAGGTGGACGTCGTAGCCGTCCGGCGAGGTCGAGCGGTGGTGGTCGATGATGCCCTGCACCGGCGCGGCCCGGAAGGCGGCGTCGACCGGCGGCGCCAGGCGGGATGCGTCGCCGTCCAGGACGACCACAAGGTCGTAGCCGGGACGCACATCTTCGTCGGGCACCATATCGGCCGCCCCGGGCATCCAGGCGTAGCGGTACGAGGCCGTGCCGGCGACGTCGACGGCCGCCCCCAGCCGGCGCAGGCCGACGGCCAGCGCCAGGCAGGCGCCGATGCTGTCGCCGTCGGGCCCGACCGGGCCCGTGAGCAGCACGCGCTGCCCCCCTTCTGCCGCACTGCGGAGCGCACCCGCAGTGGTCTCGAGGTCCGCGGACGCCGTCGTGAGCTGCTCAGGGGACATGGCAAGACGGGGAATCGAGAGGACAGCGGGCTTAACGCTTCGCCTCGTCGTAGCAAAGCGACGGTCGCGAGCTGCGGCTCCAAGGCGCCGCAGGCGCCCGCCGCCCATCAGGCGGCGGGGAGGGGGCGGTCCGGCGTTCCGGAGCGCGCGTGTCGCGCGCGATGCGGGGGGAGGGTTGGCCCTCCCCCCGCCAGCAAGAGCGCACCGGCATTGTCGAAGACGATGCCGGCGCCACGCTTCACCTCGTCGTAGCAAAGCGACGGTCGCGAGCTGCGCACCCCTGCGCTACATTCGCAGCGCGGTGAAATCCCCCCGTTCCTTCACGAAGGGCGCAGACGCGCGCATGCGGGTCTGGCCTTCGGTGCATCGGTCCATGCACACGAGCCGTTCCATCCCCCTGTCCTCCTCCCCCGCCGCAGCTCCTGCGGTCGCCCGGCAGTGGCTGCAGGATGCGGTCGCGACGGTCGCCAAGGGCAGCGAATTCGTGGCGTTGTCCCTGGTTTTCACGGACGGGACGGCCATCACCTGGCCGCCGCTGGCGCTGCCGGACCCGCGCGTGGCCGCAGCCGCGGGTCGCGAGGCGCTCAGCAACCACAGCGTCGTGATCCGCAGGCTCCACCCCGGCGAGCACGAGCTGCTGGGCGTGGACGCTGCGATCCGGGCCTGCGTGGCGCTGCCGCTCGACGACGCCGAGGGCGCTGCGCTGACGGCGTGGAGCAGCCACCCGGCCTCTGGACGGACGGTCCGCCGCGCCGAGCAGCTCGCGCTGCTGCTGGAGGGACCCGCGCGGCGGCACCTGCGCGAGGCTGCGCCCGACCATCGCCCCGCCGCGCCCGCGACGACGCTGCCCCGCGCCCCCTCGGCCGGCGACTGCGGGAGCCTCGCACACGAACTGAACAACGTCGTGACCGCGCTGCTGCTGGACGCCGAGCTGCTGCACGGGGCCGTCGACGCCGACGGGCCCGCGGCCGCCCTGGTCGCCCGACTCCTGCAGTCGAGCGAGCGCGCGGCGTCACTGGGCACCTTGCTGCGGATGGCCAGCGGCTGCGGCGGAGGCGCCCTGGACCCGGTCAGCCTCGACCGTCTGGGCGCCAGGATCGCGCGGGCGGCGTCGGTCGAAGACGGCGGCACCGTCCACTTCCACGCCGGCCCGGGGCCGCTCCGCGTGACCGGCGACTCCGACCAGCTCGCCATGGCGCTGCGTGCCCTGCTGCGCAACGCGTTGGCGGCGAGCCAGGACGCCGGCCCCCCCGTCGAGCTGTCCGTGGACGCGGTGGCGCTGTTGCCCGACGCCGCCGCCGCCATCGGGCTGGCCCAGGGGGGCCGCCACGTCCGCGTCGCGGTCTCCGACAGCGGCACCGGCATGGACACCGACACGCTGCTGCGCTGCACTCGGCCCTTCTTCTCCACCGAAGACACCCACCTCGGCCTGGGCCTCGCGGCGGCCCGCGGCCTGGCCACATCCATGGGCGGCGCGCTGGTGGTCGACAGCGAGGTCGGCGAGGGCACGGTCGTCGAGCTGTGGCTGCCATCGGCGGCCTGAGCGCCTCGCCGCAGCGCCAGTCTTCACAGCGGCGAGTGATCAGGCGGCGCCTTGCGCGTCCCCGCCCGACAGGGCGTTGCGCAGCATGCGCAGGCCGGGCCGCTCGGCGTTGAAGAACAGGAAGCTGAACAGGCTGCCGGCCTGGACGTACTTGGCGATGTCGCGCCAGCTCTGCACCGCTTCCGCGTGTCGCGCCAGGGTCACCGGGCGCAGGTAGAACTCCCGGTAGAAGCGGCGGTGCAGCTCGACCAGCTCTCCCGGTTCGAGGCCCCAGGGCACGAAGGTCGGCTCCCAGAAGGACTTCTCGTCCGTGCTCTCATTGACGACGCGCCCCCAGCGGTGGCCCTCGCGCTGCCAGATGTCCATCTGTGGCGTCTCGGGAAGCAGGGTGTTGATCTGCACGGTGACGTCGTGCAGCGGCAGCGACTTGGCAAAGGCGATCGTCTCGAGGATGGACTCCCGCGTGTCCGGCATGTGGCCGACCATGAGGAAGGCCTTGGGGCGCAGCCCCACTTCGTCTGCCCAGGTGATGGCGTTGCGGATCTTCTCCTTGGTGATGCCCTTGGAGATGAAGTCGAGGACCTCGTCGTTGCCGGACTCGATGCCGAAGCGCGTCCGCCAGCAGCCGGCGGCCTTCATCTTCTCCAGCAGCGGCTTGTCGACCACCTCGACCCGGCTGCTGCAGGTCCAGCTCACGACCTCGTGGAGGCCTCGCCGGATGAACTCGTCGCAGATGGCGTGGACCCGACGCTTGTTGGCGCAGAAGAGCGAGTCGACGAAGGCGATGTCGCGGACGCCGAACTCCATCACCAGGTGCTCGAGCTCGTCGGCGACGTAGCCGGCGGAGTGGCTGCGGTAGCCGCTGCGCGACTTCTGGCAGAAGGCGCAGGCGTGCGGGCAGCCCCGCGAGGTGACCATCGCGAACTTGGGGAAGGCGTGATCGTCGACGGGGACCGGGCGGTAGATGTTCGGAGGGAGGAGGTGGCGCGCGGGAAAGGGCAGGCTGTCGAGATCGCGGAACTTCTTGCGCTTGCCGGTGAACACCAGGCCGTCGTCCCCGCGGTAGACGATGCCGGCGACGTCGTCGAGGGTCCGCCGCCCCGCGGCCCACTCGGTCAGCTCCAGCATGGTGTGCTCCCCCTCGCCGAGCACGCCGATGTCGAAGACCGACTCGGCCATGGCCTGGTCGGGCACGAGGGTCACGTGGTAGCTGCCGAGCACCAGCGGCACGCCGGGCAGGGCGTCGCGCAGGGCCCGCCCGAGCACGCGGGTGGTCTCGAAGGTCACGGTGAAGGAGCCCACGCCGATGATGTCGGGGCGGAAGGCTTCGACCTCGGCCGTGGTGGCGGCGATGTCGAGCCCCTGCGCGGCGGCGTCGATGACGGCCACGTCGTGGCCGGCCTGTTCGAGCACGGCGGCGATGTAGAGGATGCCCAGCGGCGCCGAGTTGTAGAACAGGTATGCGGTGACGGGGCTGACGTGACCGTGCTCGAGCACCGAGTCGATCGGTGGGTTGATCAGCATCACACGCATGCTCGAACCTCGTCGCCGAGAGAGTGGGGGGCCCACAGGGGCCGTGCCGGCGAGTCTAGCCCGAGACGGGGCCGGCGCGAGGCCGGGACCGGCGGCGACCGTGCGTGATAGACGCCTGCCGCCCGAAGACACGGCCCCCGAACACGGCGCGCGACCATGCCCGCAGACAGCCCCGACCTGTTCGCCGACCTGCTCCTCCCCGGCGAGACGATCCTCTCGACGATGGCGGCCGGAGCGGCCCCCAAGGAAAACGGCGCCCGCGTGTGGGTGACGCTCGGCCTGTCGGCGGAGCGCCTGCTGGCCGTCGTCCTCGTCCAGGCGCCCCACGGCGGAGCGTGGCAGCCCGTGGCACGCCACGCCGCGCCCCGCAGCGCCGTGCGCCTGGCGCGCTTTCCGCGCACCCCTGGCGCGTCGGCCCGCCTCGAGGTGCACGGCCTGCCCGAAGAGCTGGTCCTGCAGGACATCGACGACCCCACGGTCTTTCCCTGGCTCGAGCCCTTCCTGTCGGCCTGGGGTGCTCCGCTGGAGGGCGCGGGCGTCGTCCAGCCGCGCGCGGTCGAAGCCGACCTGGACAGCGGCGGCGGCCCCGATCCCAAGCTGCTCCTGGCCGCCGTCGGCGGCATCATGGTGCTTGGCTTCTTGTGCTGCGGCTGCTCGGGGCTGATCGGCTGGCTGGTCAACGCGTCGGGGTCCATGTGAGCGACGGATCGGCCGCGCTGGACGCCGTCCTCGTCTCCCTCCGGGACGTCGACGACGCCATGGCGCTGCACGAGGTGCTGTGCTTCCAGGAGGCGACCGGGCTGGCCGACTTCCGCGTGATCCACCCCTGCCAGGAGCCGCTCGGCCCGCGCGAGCTGGCCGCCGACCTGCTGCTCTTCGGCGGCTCCGGCGCCTACTCGGTGCTCGACGACGAACCCTGGGTGCACCGCACCCTCGACTTCCTGCTGGACGTCGTCGAAGCCGGCGTTCCGGCGTACGGGTCCTGCTTCGGCTTCCAGGGCCTGGCGCTGGCCATGGGCGGCGAGGTCGTGTACCGCTCCGACCACACGCGGATGGGCGGCTTCACGGTGCAGAAGACTCCGGCCGCCGACGACGACCCGCTGTTCGGACCCATGCCCGCGCGCTTCGACGTACAATTCGGCCACAAGGACTGGGTGAGCCGCCTGCCGGCCGGGGTGACCCTGCTGGTCACCGACGACGCCGGCCACAACGAAGCCTTCCGCGTGGACGGCAGCAACTTCTGGGGCTCGCAGTTCCACCCCGAGCTGACCAGCCACCGGACGCTGGACCGCTTCCGCCACTACCGTCACCTCTACGACGGCGGTCGTGGCGAGCAGATCGTGCGCCAGATCACCGGCAGCGTCGACCACCCGGAGGTCCCGCGGGTGCTGCAGCGCCTGGTCGACCTCGCCCGAGAGCGCCGCGCGCAGCGGTCCTGACCGGCGCGTCAGGCCGGGACGAAGCCCCGCCCCAGGACGACCTGGCGCAAGCCGACGCGGTCGTGCAGCACGACGAGGCGCTTGAGCAGGTCCGGGATGGCGGTCAGCTCGGCGCGACCACAGTCGACGTTCCACACGATGGTGTCGCCGCCGCCGGGTGCTTCGGGGTCGCCGATGAAGTGGAAGCGGCCGCGATCGGCGGTCCCGAAGCTGCCGTGGAAGCCGGCCTGGTACCAGTCGCCGATGGTGGCGTCGAGCTGTTCGGCGGCGTCCACCGAGGGGGTCTCGACGGCGATCTGCACCGGGAGCTGGTCCCACGGCGCCTGGGTCGACACCCACACCGGGAAGGGGTGATCGCGTTCGGGCCAGCGCAGCAGCGCCGGCGCGCGCGCCAGCGGTTCGTAGTCCGCGAGCGCCACGATCATGGGCTGGTCACCGATGAGCCCGGGCTGTCCGGTGGACGGGTCGACCAGGTCCACGCGGACGGCGGCGTAGGGGCGCGCGCCCTCGGGGATGGTGGGCACGACCTCGCCGAACTCGTCGCGCTGCATGCGCGCAGCTTCGGCGAGCCAGCCCTTCTCCTCCATCTGGCGGGCGTGGTGGTCGAAGAACTCGACGTAGCTGCCGCGGTGGGCTTCGAGGAGCATGCGCGGGTGGACGTCGTCTGCGTGGAACCGGCGCCAGGCGTCGAGGAAGGCGCCGTTGCCCGCCAGGGCGTCGGCTTCGTCGAGCTTGTCGTCGAGGTAGCCTGCGAGGACCTCGGCGCCCTCGTCCCCGCGGCCCCAGGCGAACAGCAGGTAGGCCAGGCCCGTGGCACCGGCCGGGTTGCCCTCTTCGTTGGCGAGCACCTCGCGGTAGGCGGCTTCCGCGCCGGCCGGGTCGTAGAGGTCTTCGCAGGCCGCCGCCCGGGCCAGCACGATCTGGCCCATGATCGCCGCCGCGCTGTCGTCGGCGCGCTGCCGAGCGATGCCCTCGGCCTGGCGGATCCGCTGCATGGCCGGGCCGGGCTCGCCGAGCCGCAGCAGGGTCACGGCGAGGGCGTGCAGGACGTCCATGCGGTCGGGGGCATCCCTCAGGATGCGCTCCAGCGCGGTGCGCGCCTGGTGGGGGTCTTCCGAGCGCAGGGCGCGCATGGCCTTGGCAGCGACGGCGTCGTCGATCACGGCAGCTCCAGTGTGCGGCGCACTCTACCGCGGCCGGGACCGGCACCGCCGCCCCGCCACGTCCGTCAGTCCGCGGGTGTGGGCAAGCGACCTGCTTCGGCCTGCTCGGCGGGCGTGTAGGGACAGTGGCGGCAGCCCGTGCCACAGCAGTAGCCGCGGCTGCGCAGGTACCAGGCCGTCAGCACCATCAGCCCGCTGTCGGGGTCGATGTAGCCGGTGTCGTGACGACGACAGGCGGCGGCGTGCAGGCGCTCGAGTCGGGCGGGGTCGGACACGGCGCCGATTCTATGCACAGCTCTGAGCTTGTCGAGGCCGTGCGCAGCAGCGAGCCGCTGCATGCCGAGCGGAAGTCCGCGCTGCAGCGGGATACGGGCGCAGCGCATTCCCAGGACATGCCCGTGAAGCTCAGCGAAGACGCCCAGGCCGCCCTCGACGCCGCCCGGGCCCAGTCCGCCACCACCCGGCGCCCCACGGTCGCCGCCCTCGAAGAGCGGCTGTACCTGCCCGTCCCCTGCCTCGACCACGGCTTCGTGCGGGTCGTCGACTACATGGGCGACGACGCCGCGATCGTCCAGGCGGCGCGCGTCTCCTACGGCAAGGGCACCAAGAAGGTGAGCACCGACCGGGGGCTCATCCGCTACCTGATGCGCCACCGCCACACGACACCCTTCGAGATGTGCGAGCTGAAGCTCCACGTCAAGCTGCCGATCTTCGTGGCCCGGCAGTGGATCCGGCACCGGACCGCCAACGTCAACGAGTACAGCGCGCGCTACTCGGTCCTCGACACGGAATTCTACGCGCCACGCCCCGAAGACCTCGCGGTCCAGGCCACCAACAACCGCCAGGGCCGCGGCGACGTGCTCGACGCCGACACCGCCGCCACGGTGCTCGGCCTGCTCCGACGCGACGCGGTCCAGGCCTTCGACAGCTACCAGGCGCTCATGGACGAACACCAGCTCGCCCGGGAGCTGGCCCGCATAGGCCTGCCGCTGTCGGCCTACACCCAGTGGTACTGGAAGATCGACCTCCACAACCTCCTGCACTTCCTGTCGCTGCGCATGGACTCGCACGCCCAGTACGAGATCCGCGTGTTCGCCGACGCCATCGGCGAGATCGTCGCCGACTGGGTGCCGCTGGCCTGGGAGGCCTTCCGCGACTACCGAATGGGCGGAGTGTTCCTGTCGGCTCAGGGGTTGGCCGTCGTGCAGCGGCTGCTCGCCGGCGAAGCCGTGACCCAGGACGACAGCGGCCTCTCAGGGCGCGAGTGGCGCGAGCTCATGGCCCGCCTGCGGCCCTGACAGCCTCGGAGGAACCATGCTGACCACGCTGCTGCTCTCCACCGCCCTCACGGGGCCGGCACACGCCGGCGACGCGCTCTCTCGCGACGACTACGAGTCCCGCCACGCCATGCAGGACTACCTGAGCTCGCCCAAGCGCGCCGCCATCGACGCCTGCCTGGCAGCCTGGGGCGAGCATCCCTTCACGACCGACGACAGCAAGCGCTTCCGCGTCGTCGAGTCGTCGGTGCGGGTCATGGGCTTCGGCAACGAGCTCGTGGACCACGACCAGACCAGCTACCCGCAGCTCATCCTGATCGAGCCGACGGTCAGCGTGATGACCAAGACCACCTACACCTTGCAGAACGACAACGGCTGGTACTGCTTCGACACCACCGTCACGGTGCTGGGCAAGGGGGTCGTGCAGCTCGCCTGCGACGCGCACATGGCCGACGCCCGCGCAGGCGTCTCGGTCGTGGGCGACACCTCGGGCAACAAGAAGGGCGTGACGGTCGTCGGCAAGACCGAGGTCCGCCGCAGCGGCTGCGACTGAGGCCGCCAGCGCCGACGCGAAGGCGCCGACGCACCAGCATGGGACCGAGTGGGGGGGGGACCCGGAGGCGATGACGCCTCAGCGAGCTTCGGCGCAACCCTGGGTGCGCAGATCCTTGGTCACGAGGTCCAGCAAGGTGCTGGACAGCTCGATGATCTGCTCATGGGTGTAGCCCTCTCCGCGAAGCTGCCGGTACAGCGTCCGAGCGACGGTGTCGTTGCGGCTCCGCAGCAGAGTCTCGTGGTTCGGTGTCATTGGCCGTTCTCCAATCATGTGGCACTGAAACGCAAGCCTCGTGCCAGCACACGACACACGTGATCTCGAAGACTTGCCGTGACAACCGCGAAGCGTGCTTCGCACCGCCCGCCCAGCAGCCGCGAACCAGCCTTCGCCCATCGATGCCGAGGTTGAACCGGCATTCAGCCTCATCGAGACGGACCCCGACATCGTCGGGATCGGGCGCCCCCACCCCGTCGAGCGCTCACCGCCCGCTGCGATCCCGCTCCATCGCCTTGACGGCCATCTGCACGTACTTGCGGATGTTGGGGATGTCCGGGTCCAGGGCGTAGGCCTTCTGGAGGTCCTGGAAGGCGGCCCGGTGGTTGCGCCGGTAGTGGTGACAGATCCCCCGGCGGCAGCGGGCCATCGCCAGCGCGGCGTCGAGCTCGAGCGCCTGGTCGTAGAAGTCGATGGCCCTGCGGTATTCCTTGCGCGCGAAGTACAGGTTGCCCATCTCGACCAGCGGTTCCGGTGCGCCGGGTGCGATGTCTTCGGCGCGCTGGAAGTCGCTCATGGCGGCCGAGTAGTCACCAAGCTCGAGGTGCGCACGACCGCGGCCCAGGAAAGGTTCCCGCCGGTCGGGCGCGAGGTCGATGGCGTCGCCATAGGCCTGGATCGCCCCACCGAGATCGCCCCGCCGCTCGGCCGAGTCCGCCTGGCCGAGGAATTGCTTGTACAGGTCTTCGTCGATGTCTTCGACCTGCTCGAGTGCGAGCTCCCCGTCGAGGTCGTCGAATTCCCCGGGAGGGGCTTCGGGTTCGTCGTCGGTGAGCCGCGGGATGGCGTCTGCTTCTTCGGACTCGAGGTCGCCGTCCTCGTCCAGCGTGTCGGGCTGTTCGAAGGCGACGTGCAGACCGACGGAGGACGACACGTCTTCGTCGAAGAGGAAATCATCGGCGGCGGGGGCTGCCGCAAGCTCGCTGGTGACGCTCTCCGGGTCGCGTGGGCCCGACGGACCGGCCACCAGCTCTCCGGTGATCTCCTCCCCTTCCAGGGTCCCCTCGACCGAGACGCGCGCCGAGACGGCCAACGGTTCGCCGAGGCCCGTCTCGCGGGTCGGATCGTCGCCGGGGTCTTCGTCGGCAGAGGCCGACGACGCGGCGGGCGCGTCCGGCACGCGCACGGCCGCCACGACGACATCGTCGTCGCTGGAGTCGTCGTCTTCGGCAGGTTCGCCATCGGGCTCGTCGAGGTCGTCGGTGAGCCACGCGGCCAGCCGGGGGGTGGGGGGCTGGGCCCGTACGCCCGCGTCGTCGTCTTCTCGGTCGTTGTCTTCCCGGTCGTCGTCCTCCAACGCCCCTGGCGCGACCGAGTCGTAGTCGTGGATCGTGTCAAGCTCGTCTTCCACGGGCGACAGCTCGAGGTCGGTGGCCGCCTGAACGTCGTCGGGGAGGTCGGTGGCGAGCTCGACGTCTTCGTCCAGGGTGTCGTCGTCGGGCCCGGGCACGACCACGGCCGCCACCGGCGAGCCGGCGTCCACATCGTCGTCGCTCACGTCGGCGGAGAGCTCGCCGTCGACGTCGAGCGTCCGCTCTGCCTCGTCGGGTCGCTCATCGGGACCGTCGAGCAGCGCACCGTCTCGAAGCGTCGCGATCTCGTCGGGGTGATCCGGGGGGACGGCGCCCTCGTCGACGCCGAGGGGCGCGGACAGCCACCCCTCGATCGCCGCTTCACCGGCGTCCGGGTCCAAGGATCCGGGGGAGTCGCCGACCTCGTCGGCCACCAGCTCTTCGTCGGGGATGAGGAAGGGCTCGTCGCCGTCCGCGACCTCGTCGACGCTCGCTGCAGCCGCGGCGCCGATGATGGTGACGGCGGCCGTCGCCGCCGCCGCGCCATGGGCGGTTCCGTGGTCTGCAGCCCGGAGGTCCGTCGGTTCCAGGGCCGGCACCGCTGGCTGCACGACAGGCTGTGCACGAAGCTCCCGCCAGATCGCCAGCCGCGTCTCCACCAGGTCCTGGGTGCGTCGCACTTCTTCGATGACGGGATCGTCAGCCGCCGCCGCCCCGAGGACGCGCGCCAACGCCGCGAAGTCCAGCGACTCCTCGGCGAGGCGTTCGACGCGCAGGCGCCCGGCGCGCAGCGTTCCCAACAGCCTCGTCGCCGCCAGCACACGCTCCGAAGCGGGAGGTGGCGACCCGGGTACCGCTTCCGTCCCGCGACCTTCATCCATGCCGGCGCTCCTACTCGCTGGTGCCGCCCGCCAGGCCGCTCATCTCCTGGGTGAGCCCGCTGATGCTGGTCATCAGCTCTTCCTTGAGGTGCCGCATGCGGGAGACGTTCTCTTCGAGCGTCTTGAGCTTGGTCTTCAGCGTGGCGTTCTCTTCCCGCAGGGCTTCGGCTTCGGTCTCGAGATCCGCCACCTGCTGCCGCGCCTGGTCGACGTCTGCGTCGGCCTGCTGCGCTTCGGTGGTCAGCCGCTCGACGTCGGCGTGGTAGCGCTCCCGCTCCGCTGCCAGCGCGCCGTGCCGTTCGCGGACATCGTCGGCGGCGGCGCGCGCCTGCTCGACGTCGGCCTGCAGCGTCTCGATCTCGCCCTCGAGCTGGGTGACGGTAGCCTGGTGACGCTCGATCTCCAGCTCGGAGGCGACGATCCGACGCGCGACGGTCTCGCTGGCGCGGATCGCCTGCGTGAGCTCCGCGAGGCGGGTCTCCAGGATCTGCTGCAATTCCGCCTGGATGCTCTCGAGGCGGTCGGCGGTGGGGTCGCTCATCGCGGGGCTCCGTGAGCAGGGGGCGAAGCGCCGTCCGAAGGCGCCGGTGGCCGCAGATCATAGCGGACCGCGGCGGTCTCGGCGGCCGTTTCGCTGTGCGCGTGAGCCAGGACGCTACCGCCGGTGCTCACGTCGTGTCAACGCCTCCACCCTGCGGTAGAAGGGCGAGCCCAACCAGGCTAGGCGACGACAACAGTGGAGACTCCCCGACATGGCGACGCCCGCTCCCACACCGCGCCATCCCCTCCTGGTCTGCACCGTCGGCCACCTGGAGGGTGAGCGCTTCGCCGTGACGGAGCGTGGCCTGACGCTGGGGCGCTCCGAAGACTGCGACATCCGTCTCGACGACCAGGGTGTGTCCCGTGAGCACGCACGGGTCCTCCTGCACAACGACGCGGTCTGGGTCCAGGACGCCGGCAGCCGCAATGGCTGCTTCGTCAACGGCCGGCGCCTCGTCCGACACAAGCAGCTCGCCCCGGGGGACGAGCTCAAGGTGGGCGAGCACTGCTTCACGGTGGAGCTGGTGGACCCCTTCCCTGAACACGAGTCGATCAGCACCTTCGGCGCGCTCCCTGACGCGCTGGCGCCCACTTCCGGCGCGCCGGCCAGCGGGAACAGCCTCGGCACTCCAGCCATGGTCATGGCGCTGTCCTTCGTGATCTTCGTGCTCGGTCTCGGCGTGCTCGCCGCCTTCTTCCTGTTCGGCTGAGGGCGGGTCCCGGCTGGCCACCTCACCCCTTCCGAGCCCACGCCAGCGCCCGGGCTGGTAGAGTCCCACGGGTCGCAGAACAAGGGAGCCAGGAGCTGGTGCAGATCAAGGTCGAGCTTCGCCGCGAAGGGGAGCCCACCCGACAGCTCACGCTCGGTCCGGGCGTGACCTTGATCGGGCGCGCGCCCGACAACGACGTCGTCCTGCAGGACGTCGGCGTCAGCCGGCGGCACGCCCGGCTCGTGGTCCGCCAGGGGGGCGCCGTCCTCGAAGACCTCGGCAGCGGCAACGGCACCTTCGTCGCCGGAGAGCGGGTCCGCCGCCACGCGATCCAGCACGGCGACGACATCGTGATCGATCCCTTCGTGCTGCACTTCCAGCTCCAGGGAGCGCCGGGTACCGGCATCGGCGAAGACGAGACGGCCCTCGTCGACCCCACGGCGCAGGGCCTGGTCCAGGGCGGACCCCGCGGCGCGCGCCTGGTGGTCCTGCAGGGACATGGCCTCGCCGACCAGTACGCGCTGGGGCCCGCCGGCATCAGCCTGGGACGCAGCGAAGAACGCGAGATCGTCCTGAAGGACCCGGCGGCCAGCCGTCTCCAGGCCGAGCTGCGGCTGCGGGACGACGTGTTCTGGATCCACGACTTCGGCAGCGCCAACGGCACCTTCGTCAACGGCCGCCGCATCCGGGAACGGCCACTGCAGCACGGCGACCGGATCCGCATTGGCTCCACCGAGTTCCGCTTCGAGCTGGAAGACGTCGCGGCCGGACCGCGCGCGTCGACGCTGGCACCGGTGTCCGACGACGCGGTCGGCGACCCCGCGCCACCGCCTGCGGCTCCGCTGGCGGCGGCTGCACCGCCGAGCGGCCCCACCCCTGTACCTGCGACGGCACCTGCCGCACCGGTACCTGCCGGCCTGGCGCCCGACGCCGCGGTGCCCGCTGCGCAGGCGGCGCCTGTCGCACCGGCGGCGCGGCGCTCCAAGCGCGGCCTCGGCCTGGCCATCGGTCTGCTCGTCGCCATGGTGCTGATGGTCGCCGGCGTCGCGGCGCTCGGCCTCGGCTACGTGGGTTGGCGGGCGTGGACCAGCCGCCAGGCCACCGTCGCCACGGAAGCGGCGATCGCCGACTCCACGGAAGCGGACGCCGACGCGGCCTCCGACGCCGGACCCGCAGCCGCCGACACGGCCGACCAGGGTGGGGTGGCGCCGCGGTCGACCACCGCCTCCCCGCCCGACGAACGGACCGACTCCCCCACAGAGAGCAGCGCCGCTGCCACCACGGCCGATGGCGTGCAGGTGCTGATGGACCGCGGGATGCAGCTCTTCCGCGAAGAGTCCTACCTCGAAGCGACCGCCCTCTTCTACAAGGCGCTCAAGCGCGACCCGACCAACGTCGAAGCCGAGCGCATGTGCTACATCGCCTGCGAATTCCTCGCGATCCAGCAGCTCCGGACCGACCTGCGCGACCGGGAGCTGACATCGGAAGAGCGGGAGCAGCTCTACAAGGATGCCGTCATCCTCGCCCGGCGCGCGATGCGCGGGGCCGCAGACGTCGACACCGCGGAGAGCGCGATCATCGCGGCCTTGGAGTGGTACCCCGGCGATGACAACCTGCTCGACCTGCAGCGCAGCGTGCAGGCGCAGCGGGCACGGGGCCGCCGCAGCGCACGCTCCTCGGCCAGCAACAGCTCGTCGATGCCGTCCGGCAACGCCCGCCTCGCCCAGCAGTACCTGGACGAGGGACTGCAGGCGATCTCCGATGGCCGCTACGTGACGGCCCGCGACCGGCTGAAGCGGGCCCTGCAGATGGACCCGATGCTCACCGACGCGAAGGCGCGACTCACCGAGGTCGACGCGATCCTGGGCGAACGGGCCGAGACCGCCTGGTCCCAGGGCCAGCAGCTCGAAGCGCAGGGGGACGCCGAAGGAGCCGTCGCCGCCTACCAGCAGGTCGTCAGCTACGCGGGCGTGAGCCAGGCCCAGCTCAAGCGCGACGCCCAACAGCGCATCGCCGCGCTCGGCGGCTGACTGCTCCGGCGCGCTCCGGCGCGCTCCGGCGCGCTCCGACACTCGCCAGCCGCAGCCCCAGCCACAGGGCGCGCCCCGCGGCCCGCGCGCCGAGGTCGACCTTGGGATCGCTTATGCGCCGCGCCGTTGTCGAGCTTGCCCGAAAGGGGCCGCACCACGCATGTGAGCGGTTCAAGCGCCCACAGCGCAGATCACGAGCCTGCCCCGTGATGCCGCGTCTTTGACAGGCGAAGCAGCGACCGCGTAGCGTCCAGTCTGCGGCCAGGGATCGGGTAGTTGCAGAACGCCCGATCCAAGGGGCGTGTCAGGGCAGCGCGGAGGTCTGGTGGCGCAGGTCATGGAGTTCAGTGGAAGGCTGACCCGTTCGGACAAGCGGCCGGCGAACCCGGGGCGCTACGACCTGCGCTTCGAGCTGCACGCCAGCATGGGGGACGCCGACCCTCTGTGGGAAGAGACGGTGCGTGGCATCGACGTCGTGCCCGGCGGCTTCTTCCACGTGGTGCTGGGACGGTCGGCGCCGCTCTCGGCCGAGCTGTTCGAGGGCGGCCCGCGCTGGCTCGGCGTGCGCGTGGTGCGGGGCCGCAACATCGACGACGAGACGGCGCCACGCGTGCCCGTTGCCGGCATGATGGTGCGCCTCGCCGCCCGCCTGCGCGCCGTCGAAGACCGCCTGGGCGTGCAGCCGCCGACGGCGGACGACGATGATCGACAGGCTCGCTTCCTCGAAGCGCTCGAAGCGCTCGACCAGCGCCTCGACGAGCTGGAGAGCGAGGTCGAAGCCTCCGACACCGACGACCGCCTCCGGGCGCTCACCGACCGCCTGTCCAGTCTCGACGACGAAGAGCACGGGCGCCTCATCCGCATCGAAGACGAGCTCGAGGACCTCATCGGCCCGGACGGCGACGTCGTCGATCTCAACGAGCGCATGGACCGGGTCGAGGGTCAGGCCCCGGACCTGATCGCCAACCTCCGCGCGCGCGAGAAGGAGCAGTCCCGCGAACGGGTCGGTGTGCTGCGGCAGGACATCGACCAGCTCGGCCACGCTGTCGAGACCCTGCGACTCGGCAGCTCGCGCCTCGCGGCTCGCCTCGAAGAGCTGGCCAGCCAGCCCCCGCCCTCCGCCGACGACGTCGGCGCCGTGTCCCGCCAGGGCGACGTGATGACCGGCGGCCTCACCATCAACCGCGGGGGACTCGAGGTGCTGAGCGGCGGCGTCACCTGCCGCGGCGCCAACGTGAACTCGCTGGAAGCCAGCAACCAGATCAAGGCGCCCAAGGTGATCTGCGACGCGCTCGAGCTGCGTGGCGACTTCACCGTCGACAACACGCACCGGGTCCTCCAGATCCGGGCGATCGAGGGCCGCCAGGGCTCCGCCCGCAAGGACGGTGCGCTGACGCTCAACGCCCGCGGCGGCGCCGAAGTCGTGATCGGCAACGCCGAAGAAGCGCGTGGCGCGCAGGTCTTCGGCCCGGTCAGCGGTGGCAGCTTCCACGCAGACGCCGTCGGCCTCGCACAGGTCTTCGACGTCTACGGCAGCATCGAAGCCGGCCAGGTGGCCAGCATGCGCCCCGACGGCAGCAAGATCGAATTCACCAAGCGGGACGCCGACCCGGCGGTGGTCGGCGTGTGCGTCGAGCAGGCCGGACTGTCGGTCGGAGGCTCGACTGTCGGCGGGCGCGCCATGGTGGTGCTCCAAGGGGTCGCCCAGGTCGACGTCGACGCCGGTACAGACGGGATCGAGGTCGGCGACCTGCTGGTGAGCGGGCCCGACGGGCGTGCTCGCAGGGCAGCCCCCGACGCCCCACGCGGCACGGTGCTCGGCAAGGCGGTCTCGCCGCTGTCGGGTGGCGAAGGTCGCATCGCCGTGCTCGTCGGGCTCTGCTGAGGGCACTGCACCGGGGGAACAGACGCGCTACCTCCAGGCTGCGCAGGAGTCCCCGATGAAGCGAGATCCCAAGCTGCCCGACTGGGCCGACGAGCTCAAGCTCCGCTACCTCTCGGGGGAAGCGAGCATGTTCCTGGTGCACGGCAACGTGCGCGACCTCTACCCGTGGGACAACGGCGACGGCAGCTTCCGCTACGTGCCCCTGCGGGAGTTCCTCGAGCGCTTCCTCGGCCGGTCCAAGGACATCGTCGTCTACTACAACCTGTCCGAGGGCATCGAGCTGCCCGACAAGGCCAGCCGGGCGCGCTTCCGCACCGCCATCAACGCGCGCCGCGCCATGCGCGGAGAGGAAGGCCTCGCGGTGTTCCCGCGGGCCCCCCGCGACGTGCTGCCGGTCATCGAAGACCTGGTGACCGACCAGACCCAGCGCGCTGCCGTCGTGGTCGACTACATCGAGATGATCGCCCCCATGGGGGACCTGACCTTCATGGGCGAAGCAGACAAGTCCAACCTCGTGAGCCTGGAGCGCTGGGCCAGCGACCCGGCGCTGCTGACCAGCGACAACCTGATCCTGCTCATCGCCGAGAACCCCAGCGACGTCCACCGGCGGCTGCGCAGCAGCACCCACCTCGCCCAGGTCGCGATCCCACGACCCGGCGTCGACGAGCGCCTCGACTTCATCCGGCGCTCCGACGGGCGCGGTGTCGAACTCGAGATGGACGAGGAGGGGCTCGCGAAGGTCACCGGCGGCCTCTCCCTCGTCCAGATCCGAGGTCTCTTCCGGCGGGCACGCCAGTCGGGAGTGGCGATCTCCTTCCGCACGGTGTCTCGCCGGAAGAAGGCCATCATCGAGCAGGAGTGCCAGGGGCTGGTCGAATTCGTCGACCCCGAGCACGACTTCAGCCACGTCGGGGGCCTGGAGCGGCTCAAGCGCGATCTGCTGCGCGTCGCCAGGGCCATCAAGCAGGGTCACCGCAACCGCGTGCCCATGGGCATGCTCTTCGTCGGCCCCATGGGCACCGGCAAGACCTTCGTGGCCGAGGCCTTCGCCGCCGAGAGCGGGCTGACCTGCCTCAAATTCAAGAACTTCCGCGAGAAGTGGGTCGGCAGCACCGAGGGCAACCTCGAGAAGATCCTCCAGGTGGTCGACGGGCTCGGCTACGTGCTGCTCATCATCGACGAAGCCGATCGCTCCATGGGCAACCAGGGCGACTCGGACGGCGGCACGAGCAGCCGCGTGATCGCCCGGCTCAAGGAGTTCATGAGCGACACCGGCCACCGCGGTCGCGTCGTCATCCTGATGATGACCAACCGGCCCGACAAGCTGGACACCGACCTGAAGCGGCCCGGCCGCTTCGACTTCAAGATCCCCTTCTTCTTCCCGGAACAGGAAACGGAACGCCTGGCCATCCTCAACGCCATCGTCCGCAAGAACAAGCTCGAGCTGGTCGACGACGCGGACATGCAGCCGGTCGCCGAGCTGACGGCGGGCCACTCAGCCGCCGAGCTCGAGGCGGTGCTGCTGGCCGCCGCCACGATCGCCGGCGACCACGACCGCGACATCATCGAGCAGGCCGACCTCGAACAGGCCGCGCGCGACGTGATCCCCAGCCGCGACACGCGCATGCTGGAGTTCATGGAGATGCTGGCCGTGTTCGAGTCCAGCTCGCGCCGCATGCTTCCCGAGCGCTTCCGCGACCTCGACACCTCCGACGTGCAGCAGCGTCTCGACCAGCTCCGCGTGCAGCTCGGTCGGCGGGTGTGACACCCGGCGGCGTCCACGCGACGCCGGGCGCTGGTCGCCTTGACACGACCGCCGGGCCAGCGTAGAGGGTGGGGCCGTTTCGGCAGGGTGGGCGTGTGCCCGTTCCACGCGGGCGTCGCCGAGTCGCGTCCCCACGGGTCGGCTCACCATCCTGCCTCCAGACGAAAGGCATCGAGAGGAAGAATCCATGTACGCGGTGATCGAGACCAAGGGCAGGCAGTACCGGGTCGCCGAGGGCGACTCCATCCAGGTCGATCGGGTCGACGCTGAAGTCGGCAGCACGATCGAGCTGGACCGGGTCCTGATGGTGGGCGGCGACGCTCCGAAGGTCGGCACTCCGGTGGTGGACGGCGCGACCGTCACGGCCGAAGTCGTCTCCCACGAGCTGGGCGACAAGCGCGAGGTCTTCAAGGTCAAGCGCCGGAAGCGGTACCGCCGCAACCGTGGGTTCCGCCCCAGCTACACCACCCTTCGCATCCAGACGATTTCGGCCTGAGGCCGGACGGAGCAGACCATGGCTCACAAGAAAGGACAGGGCAGCTCCCGCAACGGTCGTGACAGCAACCCGCAGTATCGGGGTGTGAAGCGGCACGACGGGCAGGTCGTCCTCGCCGGCAACATCCTCGTCCGGCAGCTCGGCACGAAGTTCCACGCCGGCGACGGCGTCGGCACCGGCCGCGACTGGACCCTCTTCGCGCTGCGCGACGGTGTCGTCCGCTTCGAGACCAGCCGGAACCGCCGCCACGTGTCGGTGTACCCGGTCGACGAAGAAGCCGCCGCCAAGTAGCGCCCCGGGCGGTTTCGGACTGCCGCGTGCCCTACCGCGACGAGCGGAGCGGTCGAGGGCGGGGCCCACCGCAGGAAGACCACCCAGATGCGCTTCATCGACGAGACCCGGATCCGCGTCGCCAGCGGCAAGGGCGGCGACGGGTGTTCGTCGTTCCGACGAGAGAAGTTCGTACCCTTCGGCGGGCCCGACGGCGGGGACGGGGGCCGCGGAGGCGACGTGGTGCTGCTGGCCACGACGCGCCGCAACACCCTGCTCGAGCTCCGCGCGCGCCCCATCTGGAAGGCCCGGCCGGGCCAGCACGGACGGGGCTCCCAACGGACGGGCCGCAACGGCGAAGACTGCGTGATCGAGGTGCCCGTGGGCACCCGCGTCTTCGACGAAGAGTCGGACGAGATCATCGCCGATCTCACCGAAGATGGTCAGCGCTTCGTCGCTGCCGCCGGTGGTCATGGCGGCCGGGGCAACATCCACTTCAAGACGAGCACCAACCGGGCACCGACAAAGAAGACGCCCGGCGGCGACAGCGTCGAGCGCCTCCTGCGGCTGGAGCTGCTGCTCATGGCCGATGTCGGCCTGGTCGGCTTCCCCAACGCCGGCAAGAGCACGCTGATCTCGGCCATCTCCGCGGCCCGACCGCGCGTCGCCGACTACCCCTTCACGACGCTGGTCCCCAGCCTCGGCGTGGTCGACCTGGGCCTCGACGGCAGCTTCGTCGTCGCAGACGTTCCGGGCTTGATCGAGGGTGCGGCCGACGGTGCCGGCGTCGGTCACCGCTTCCTGCGACACATCCAACGTACCCGCCTGCTGCTGCACCTCGTCAGCCTGGACCCGACGGCGCTGGAGCAGGCGGCGACGACCGGTGAAGCCGACGCGGCGGACGCCAGCCTGGCCCGGTACGACGCCATCCGCGCCGAGCTGGTGGCCTTCGACCCGGAGCTCGGGCGCCGGCGCGAGCTGGTCGTGCTCACCAAGGCCGACATCGCCTCCGCAGACGTCATCGAAGCCGCCCGCGCAGCCTTCGCCGACCGGGTCGGCGCGAACCGGGTGCTGGTGATCTCCGCCGTCACCGGAGCGGGCAAGGCCGATCTCATCCGCCGGATCCAGCAGGAGCTGTTGGATATGCTGGACGAGTGAACGCTCAAAGGACGATCCTGGTCGCGCTGCTGGCGCCGCTGCTCCTGGCACCGCTGGCGTGCTCGTCTGGCGGCGACGCCGACGCCCAGCTCACCCTGGCGGACGCCTCGACCGACGTGACCTTCGCATCGGTCGAGAAGCTCGGCCCCCACCACATGGTGGCCATGGTCGAGCGCACCGACCGACGCGACACCGGCGAAGAACAGGTCGCGGACGAGCTGACCGAGCTGTCCTGGCAGGACTGGGACGACTTCCACGTCAAGCGCGTCGTGGACGGCAGTGTGGAACGCGAGACCATCGTGTCGGGCGGGCGCCCGTGGGTGACCGTCGGGGACCGGTGGGAGGAACGGGACGACGCAGAACCCCACCGGGTGCAACTGCGCACCACGTGGAACGCCTGGGATGCGGCGCTCGGACCCCACCTGGACCACATCGCCCTCGAAGAGACGGGCAAGGACATCATCGAGGGTCGCGATGCCCGGACCTTCAAGGTCGTGATGAAGCCCGACGAAGAGCGGCCCCACAACAAGCGCTGGGGCTTCCAGCCGCAGTCCATCGAGGGGACGGTCTGGCTGGACGCGGCCACCGCGGTGCGGGTGAAGGCGGCGGTCGTGGCGACCTCGCGGCGGCAGGACGTGCTGCGCACGGTGCGCCTGCAGCTCCAGCGCAGCAACATCGGCGAAGACCAGGGCGTGCGGGCGCCCATCGCCACCCCCTGATCTGCGGCTCCCTGGCTTCAGGGAGGGAGCGGTAGCTCCAGCGCGAAGCGCCCGTCACGCGATGTCGGAGGAGGTCTCGGTTTGGCGGGCGGCCTTGTTCGTCGACCCGCGGCGGCGCTAGCCTGGATTCAGGCGGGGCCGGCACCGCCTCGCCATCGATCACGGAGCCCGTCGATGTGGACGCTGCTGCACTGCTTGTTGCTGGTGTCGCCTGCGGTCCTGGCCGACACCGCCACGGCGGCGCAGGGGATCCGGGTCGACGGGGCGCGGGTCGAGGCGGTCGACGCATCGCTCCCTCCCCGCGCCGCCCAGGTCCTCGGCACCGACTACACCTGGCGGACCGGCGTGCTCGCCCGCCAGGCCTGGCAGCAGGGTGCCCCCTATGCCTTCGTCGGCGTGCTCCAGCCCACGACACCCCAGGCCGCCGGTGACATCGCCTGCCCGCTGCGCATCGGCGGGCAGGATGGCACCTGCGTGCTGGCCACCGAGCTGGTGGAACACCTGGCGGCAGAGGGCTCGCCCGACATCGAGTTGTCGGTCGAGGGGCGAATCCTCGAGGTGGATGGGATACGCTACGTGGTGCTCACCGCCTACCAGCGGGAGCAGGGCTGAGCGCCAACACTGTCGCGCTCGCAGTGGAGGAAGGCATCATCGACACGCTGGAGCTGGTCAGGGCGGCCACGCGGGCCGCTTGGGACGCCAAAGCTGAAGACATCGCCGTCATCGACATCACGGGCAGGGCTTCGTACGCCGACCACATCATCGTCTGCTCTGCCCAACACGCCCGCCACACCGCCGCCGTGGCCGCGAAGATCGCCGAGTGCCTCAAGAAGGACCACGGCCGTCTCCCGCTCGGCACGGAGGGCAAGCAGTCGGGACGGTGGGTGCTCCTCGACTACGGCGACTTCGTCGTGCACGTCTTCGAGCGTGCACAGCGGGTGCACTACGACCTCGACGGGCTGTGGGCCGACGCCCCGCGGATCGCGCTTGGCGACCTGGGGATCGACGACGCACCGGATCTCGGTGACATGCCGCCGCAGCCGTTCTCGACCGCCACCGGCTGAGGACGCTCCCCGTGCAGGTGGTGCTGGCACGGGTCGGCAAGGGGCGCAACGCCTGGGCCGACGCCGCCTGCAAGGACTACCTGCGGCGCCTGCGGAAGCTCCGGGTCTCGGAGAAGCTGGTCAAGCCCGCGCCCTTCCGCGGAGACGAGGCCGCTGTGCGCGCCCAGGAGGGCGCCCGACTGCTCGCCGAGCTGGGCCCCGGCGACCGGCTGGTCGCCCTGGACGAGCGCGGAGAGCTGCCGACCAGCCAGGAATTCGCAGGCTGGATCGATGCGACCGTGCGCGCCGGCAGCCGGCGCATGGTCTTCGTCATCGGGGGGCCCTACGGGCTCGACCCCGCGGTGCGGGCCGCGGCGTGGAAGGTGCTCGCTGTGGGGCGGTGGGTCACCAACCACGAGCTGGCCCGGGTGGTCCTGGCCGAGCAGCTCTACCGGGCGCACACCCTGTTGTGGGGTGGGTCCTACCACCACTGACGGCACCCGCTCGAACCGGATATCGGGGCTGCATCCCAGGGGTTTCGGATGCATCCGATGTTCTCGGCGCTGATCGAGGTGCTCGGTCCCGACGACTGTCCGAGCTGCGGCGGGCCACGCGGTCTGCATGGCACGATGGTCTGCAGCCAGTGCCAGCCGCTCGTGCCCACCCTGCTGCGCCCCCTCGACCCTCCGGGGTCGGTGGCGTGGGGATTCGGGCTCGGCCCCTATGAGGGCCCGCTCGGCGCGATGGTCCGCCGGGCGAAGTACCGCCCCGACGCCGCCGCCTGCCAGGAGCTGGGCCGGCGGCTCGCCGACGCCGCGCGCGGCCGCCTGCCCGATGTCGACGCGGTGGTGTTCGTCCCGGTCCCCCCCCGCCGGCGCATGCGACGCGGCTTCGACCAGGCCGAGCTGCTCGCCGCGGCGGTCGCCAGGGCCGTCGACGCACCACTGGTCCCGGCGCTGCGGCGGGTGCGACCCGACGAACAGGCCGGGCGCTCCCACCGCGACCGGGCCGCCGCCGCCCGCGGGGCCTGGAAGCTCTCGGTCTCCGTGCCCTCCCGGGTGCTCCTGGTCGACGACGTCGTCACCACCGGCGCCACAGCCGCGGCATGCGCCGACGAGCTGCTCTGCGGCGGCGCTCGCCGGGTCGGGCTGCTCTGCGTGGCCGCGGCGGCCCTCTGATTCACCCGGATTCTTGACGTCGTCCGATAATCTGGACACGACTGCCTGGGCCATCGAGGAGTCAGTCGGCCGGGAGTCCCGCATCACGCCAGCTCCCGCGCACCAAGGCCGCGGCCCCCCGCCCCGAGGACGCTGGCACGGTTCGTGCTTGTTCCACAGGCAAGGGCCGCCCGCCCGGCCGGCTCGAGGAGGCAGGTGATGACAACCCAGGTGAACACGAACATCGGCGAGCTGATCGCGGTCTTCTTCGCGCAGTTCATGGACCTCTACGGTGACGAGGATCTCGCCAGCGTCGCCACCGCCGCGGTGATCAACGACCTGCTGAGCACCGAAGCCGAGGTCCAGCCGCGCCGCGTCGCGGCCTGACGAGCCCCAGCCGCCGCCGGGCGCCATCCAGGCGGGCCGGCGACGGTGGCACCCTGTGCTGGTGCCTGGTTTCAGGGCAGTCACGTGCGGCGATCGGCGAACGATTTCGCGTGACTGCGGAGGCGAGCACGCGTTACTCTTGACGGGCCAAGAGCATGCCCGTCCTCCCCTCCGCCGTCGACCACCAGGCCAGCCGCTCCCTGTGGGGGCCGGTGACGGTGCGTGTCGCGTGGGAGCTGGTCCTGGCCGGAATCGAGGTGCGGCCCACGGTCCTGGCAGAGGCGCGCGAGCACGCCCTGCGCTGCCTGCCCTACGGCGTGGGTCCGGTCGAGGCTGAAGAGCTCGCCTCCCACGCCGTCGTCGAGTGGCTGGAGCGCGGCCGCCACCGTCGCTATCGCCGCGCTGCGGCCGACGCCGACCTCGGGCTGCCGCTGACCCCGGCGTGGCGCTCCCGCCTGCGCGCCGCCCTCGATCCGCTCAGCGACACCGTCCTCCGCATGCACTACGGCGACGGCTTCGCGCTGGACGCGGTCGCCCGCAGCGCCGCCGTGCCGCTCGACGCGCTGGAGGTCGCCCGGGGCGGCATCCGCGAGGCAGTGCGCACCATCGCCATGGAGGAGGGGCTGCCCGTCCGCAGCTGGCCCGTGGCGCGGCTCGACGCCTTGATCGGCCGGATCGCCCGGATCGCCGAGCCCGGCTGCCCCGGTCCGGGCGGCCTGCTCACCGACGCCGGGCGCACGCACGCCGACCGCTGCCCGCGCTGCAGCCGTGCCGTGCGACTCGTGCGATCTGGCGTGCTGTCACCGGGAGATCTCTTCCCCCCACCGGGAGATGACCCCCGCCCCAAGGATCGCATCGGCCTGCTTGCCTTGATGCTGCACCCCGACGGTCGTCGCCACCGCGCCCGGCTGGAGCAGGCCCTGGCCGGCCTGTCCGTCCCCATCGGCTCGAACACCTGGCTGGTCGCCGACGTCGACCTTCCAGAGCTGGCCCCCCGCCTCCACGACCTCGCCCTGGCCGGCACGCCCGCGCGGCACCACCTGCGCGGCGCGCTGGTCCATGCGTCCGGACGCTGGATCGCTCACCGCGTCATCGGACCGGCCCCGCACGACGCCGTCGATGCCGCACGCGCCTGCACCTGGGGCGAGCTGGACGGCATGGACCCGCTCCCCGCCCCGCTGCCACCGCCCCCAAAGGCGACCCGGTGGTGGATCGCTGCGGGGCTGCTGGTCGCCCTCGCCGCCGCGGTGGGCGCGCACCTCGCCCAGGCGGACCCCGTCCCGCCAACCTGGCCGGTGCATGCACGCTTCGAGCCGGGACCGGGCGGCGGCTTCGCGTGCTTCGACGTCGACGAGCTGGCCGTGGTCGACGTGCTCACCGTCCGCGACGGCAGCCTGGCACCGGTCGCCCGCAGCGTTCGCGCCGACAAGGGCCGCTGGGCCACCGGGGACGGCAGCTACCGCCTGCCCGTCGACGGAGATCGCGCGGTGGTCATCGCCAGCCCGACCGGGCTGCCCGACCTCGACGACGCCATCTCCCGCAGCAACGAGGCCGCCGACCCCGTCGCCGAGCTGCAGACGCTGGTCGCCCTGCAGGATCCCCGCGCTGACCTGGCCGTCACGCCCCCTCCGCCAGCAACGGGGGCCCTCCCCTGATCCCGCCGCGCCTCGCCGGCCCGGCCTTCCCGATATAGTCCCGCGCATGCGCGTCACGCCCCTCGACATCATCCAGAAGCAGTTCACGGCCGGCCGTCGCGGCTACGACATGGACGAAGTGCGCCACTTCCTCGAGGAAGTGCGCGAGTCCATGGAGGAGCTGCTGGGAGAGAACCAGCGCCTCCGCGAGCTGGTCGCCCGGCGGGAGCGTGAGATCGAGGAACTGCGCGGCAACGAAGCCGACATCAAGGACACCCTGCTCCTGGCCCGGCGCCTGTCCGAAGATCTCGAGCGCAACTCCCGCCGGGAAGCCGACGTGATCATCGGCGAAGCCCGCCTCGAAGCCGAACGGATCCTCATGGCCGCAGCCGACGAGCGACGCTCGCTGCACGAAGAGGTGATCGCCCTGCGAACTTCGAAGGTGCGCCTCATCGCCGAGGTGCGTGCGGTCATCGAAGCCCACGCCCGCCTGCTCGACGAGATGCTGGGCGAGAAGTCGGCGGCCGGATGACCAGATCGCGGAGCAGTGGCCGGCCGCGCGCCCGCTTCGACCTCCACCTGCACAGCACCCGCTCGGACGGCCGACTGGCGCCTGCCGAGCTGCTGCAGCGCTGTGCCGAGGCCCGCTTGGACGTGGTCGCCATCACCGACCACGACATCGGCCCCAGCCTTCCGCCGGGTCGCCACCGGATGGCTGGCCGCGACATCGTGCTGGTCCACGGCGCCGAGGTCTCCGGGGTGCACGAGGGGCGGGAGTACCACCTGCTCGTGTACTTCCCCGGCGAGATGCCTGCGGACTTCCACGCCTTCCTCCGCTCGCTGTGCGACGCCCGGGTGGAGCGCTACCGCCAGGGCCTCGCCGCCACGGGCCTCGACGACGTCGCTGGCCCGCCCGTCGCGGCCCTGGAGGGCCTTCAGGCCGTCACCCGCACCCACCTCTCCCAGGCCATCGTCGACGCCGGCCACGCCCGCGACCTGCACGACGCCTTTGCGCGCTTCACCGGCAACAGCACCGGCAACGTACCCCCGGTCTCGCTGCACTTCGTCGACGCCATCGCCCGCGCCCGGGATGCGGGCGGCCTGACCTCCTGGGCCCATCCGCCCCTCGACGACGCAAAGCGGCTGTGCGGCACCTTCGCCGCGGCCGGCCTCCAGGGCCTGGAGACCGCCCGACCCGGCCTCGGCCCCCAGCCTCGCAACGCGCTGCTGCGGCTGGCCTGCAAGCACGGGCTCCTGGCGACCGGCGGCAGCGACTTCCACGGCCTCCCGTACAACCGCGCGCTGGGTTCGTGGTCCTTCCCTGCGCGTGAAGCCCGCGGCTTCGCACGCGCCCTGTCGATCCCCGTCTGACCAGACCGTCTCCCCGCACAGCCACTTGCCCTGACCGCCGGTCAGCGGGTATGAAGTCCACCCCGTCAACTCGACGCCTCCCCCCTCCGATGGAGCCTGACATGGCCGACACCAACGAGTTCTTCAGCGACTACCTGCCCCAGAAGCTCAAGGACAACCCCGATCTGTGCACCATGGGCGCCATCTACCAGTTCGACATCGGCGGTGCCGGCACCTGGACGCTGGACCTCAACGGCACCGACTCCGCCGGCGTGACGGAGGGCGCCTCCGACAACGCCACCTGCGTCATCAGCACCGACAAGGGCACCTGGGAGGGGATCCTCGACAACCCCGCCAAGGCCATGCAGGCCTTCATGATGGGCAAGCTCAAGGCCTCGAACCTCGGCCAGGCCACGAAGCTCCAGCAGATCCTGGGGTAGTCCCAGGTCGCAGCCGCGACGACGACCCCGCGGTCCACACCGGGCCGCGGGGTCGCTGCGTTCCAGGCGGTTCAACGCCCACCGACGGGGCCGGGCAGTCAGAGGCTGCGGCGGTGCCGCCAGGTGCCGATGGCCATGCCCACGGTGGCCCCCGGCACGACCAGCAGGCAGAGCAGCCAGACCAGCAAGCCCTGCAGGCCGCTCATCGTCAGCGACCCGGTCGCCCCCTGGTTGGGCCGGATGCTGATCTGATCGTCTTCGCCGACGAGCCAGGCGACGGCGTTTAGGAACAGGTCCTGGTTGCTGCCCTGGCCAAGCAGCTCGTTGCTGGCGAAGTCGGAGTCGCCGAAGACCAGGACCTTGCCGCCGGCCTTGCGCTGCACATCGACGGGAGCAGCCGGGACCGCGGCGTCCGCCAGGCCCGGCAGGCTGGCTGAGCCCGCCGCGCCGATGGCCATGTCGCCCACCGCGATGTTCGCGGGATCGTCCACCTCGGCGACCGCGATCAGCGGCACGTCGCCGACGATGTCCCCGTCGTCCGGCTGTGGCTCCGTGGCGCCGTCGAGCGTCGTCTCGGCCCAGCCATAGGGCGTCGTCGTCGCCAGGTTCACCACCGTGATGCCGCTGACCGGGTCGGCCTTGCCCACCGATCGAGCCAGCCGGAAGATCACCATCCCGGCGAGATCCTCGGACAGGGCGTGCGGAGCGAAGGAGTCCGGGTCCAGCACGATCCAGGTCGCGTCCCCGCCGACGAGCTGGTAGCGCGGGTTGGCCTCCAGCACGACGTCGTCCTGCAGTCGCAGCCCGTAGCGGGAGAGGTCCGCCGACAGCTCGGGGGCGTGCATCGGGTCGAGGAGCACAACGAGCGCCCCCCCGCCGGCCACATAGGCCGCCAGCATCTCGCGCTCGGCGGGCAGCGGGTCGGTCTGGGGATCGGCGACGACCGTGACCTCGCACTCGTCGGGGACCTGTCCCTCGCGCACGAGGCTGAGCCCCCGCGCGGTGTAGTTCTGCGAGGTCATCCGCTGGACGGCCAGGCCGAGGCCCGCCGGACCGGAGGCATCCTCGAAGTCCAGCTCGCCGTGCCCGGTGACGAAGCAGAGCGCGTGCTGCCGCCCCGAGGTGACTCGGATGATGCCGTTGGTGAGGGCTTCCTCGTCGAAGTCCGTCTCCAGCCGCTGGCTGTCCTCGCCGGCCTTGAGCACCACTGTGCCGAAGCTCGAGCTGATGTCGTTGGTCTCGGCCAGCAGCGGTTCACGGACGGGGTCGTGGAACTCGACCGTCAGCCGCTCGCTGCGCGCCTGGTAGCCCTCGACGAGGTCGCGGAAGTCCCCCTCCTCGGGGCTGCCCGACGTGAAGAAGGCGAGGATCTGCACGTCCCGGTCGAGGCCGCCGAGCACCTTGCCGGTCTGCTCGGACAGGTCGAAGCGCTGGCTGGCGCTCAGGTCGAAGCGCTTGTCATAGCGCTTGGCGAGGACGTTGGCGGCGACGGCGATGGCGCCGGCCACCACCACCAGCAGCGCCGCGTTCAGCGTGTAGCGGGTGCCGCGGCTGCGCGCCGTGCGGCCCAGTGCTTCGGCATCCAGCGCGACCCAGGCGATGACCAGTGCCAGGCTGACCACGCCGCCCACGGCGAAGGGCGTCTCGATGACATCGGCGGTGCCGGCGTAGGCGAGGAAGGCCAACAGCCCCATGGCGCCGAGCAGGCCGAGGATCCAGGCGAAGCTTCTCATGGCTGCATCCCCCTCACTGCCAGCGCCAGGCTTCGACGCGCTGCCAGGTGGCGAACACGAAGAAGCCGATGAAGGCGACGTAGTAGACGATGTCCTGGACGTGCAGCAGCCCCTTGGTGAGCTGCTCGAGGTGGCTGAGCATGGAGACGTCGGCGAGGACGGTGCCCCAGCCGCTGGGCGCGATGGCGTCGGCCCAGGACAGCACCCAGAGGGCCAGCAGTCCGCCGAAGCTGACGACGAGGGCGACGATCTGGTTGTCCGTGAACGCGCTCGCCAGCATGCCCACGGCCATGAAGCAGGCCGCCATCAGGAAGGTCGCGAGGTAGTTCGACGCGAGGATCCCGGGATCGGGGCGGCCCAGCCAGTGGAGGATGAAGCTGTAGTGCAGGGTGGCGGCCAGCATGACCACCAGGAAGCCGAGGGCCCCGAGGTACTTGCCCAGCACGATCTGCGCCGACGACAGCGGCGAGGACAGCAGCAGCTCCATGCTGCGCTGGCGCCGATCCTCGGCGAACAAGCGCATCGAGAGCGCGGGGCACAGCAGCAGCAGGATGACCGCGGTGTTGCCGAAGAAGGGCGCCACGAGCCAGTCGTTGACGTTGATGTCGCCCTGCATGTAGGGGTCGAAGGCCGCCTGGCTGGCCTGCATGGCGTAGTCGCTGGTCATCAGCGCGAAGAAGAAGCCCGTCACGAGCACGAAGCCGCAGAGGCACAGCCAGCCCATGGGGGTGGCGAAGTACTGGTCCAGCTCGCGCCGGGCGATGGCGAGGATGGCACGCATCAGGCCTCCACCGTCGAGGGCGCGCCGCCGCGCCCGGAGTGATCGCGGGGGTCGGGACCGCCGCCACCCGCCGTGAGCCGCAGGTAGACGGCCTCGAGGCTGTCGCCACCGCGCAGCTCCAGCAGGCCGAAGGGCACGGCCGCCGCCGCGATGGCGGCCCGGGTGTCGTCGTCCGCCGCCGCGCGGACGTCAGCCCGACCATCGGTCGCAAGGTCGACCGCGGTCACACCGTCCACCGCCTGCAGAGCTGCGACCAGCTCCTGGCCCGGCCGCGCCACCCGCAGCCGAACCGACCCGCTCGCCTCGAGATCCTCGATGCGATCCTGGGCGACGACCTCGCCCTGGTGCATGACGATGACCCGCTCGGCCACCGCCTCGACCTCCGGCAGGATGTGGGTGGAGAGCACCACCGTGCGGTCGCCGGCCGCGAGGTCCCGGAGCAGCTCGCGGATCTCGACGCGCTGCGCCGGGTCGAGGCCGCTCGTGGGCTCGTCGAGGACCAGCACGTCGGGATCGTGGACCAGGGCCTGGGCCAGCCCCACCCGCTGCCGGAAGCCCTTGGAGAGGTGGTCGATCACCCGGTGCTGGACCTGGGCGAGGCCGACGCGATCGATGGCCCGCGCGGCCGCCGCCGCCGGGTCGTCGACCTCCTTGATCGTCGCCGAGAAGGCGACGTAGTCGGCGACGGTCATGGTCGGGTAGACCGGCGGCGCCTCCGGCAGGTAGCCCACGCGCCGCTTCACCCCCCGGGGGTCCTCGAGGACATCCCTGCCGTCGATGAGCGCCCGCCCGGCGGTCGCGCCGATGCAACCGCAGACGATGCGCATGGTGGTCGTCTTGCCCGCGCCGTTCGGCCCCAGCAGACCGACGACTTCGCCCCGGCCGACCTCGAAGCTGACGCCGCGCACCGCTTCGAAGCTGCCGTACCTCTTCTGAAGTCCCTCGACACGTATCACCACCGACTCCCATCCAGAGCAGCACCCGCGTTACCATGCTGCTCTCACCGGGGCCAAGCATGACGACCGCCGAAAAATTCCTGCCTTTCTGTGCAGCCCTCGCCCTGTCGGCCTGCAAGGCCGACTGGCAGACCGAAGACGTGGACGGCGACGGGGTCAGCATCGCGCAGGGCGACTGCTGGGACCGGGTCGAGGGCCCGGGCGGCACCAACCTGACCGGCGCCGACATCCACCCCGGCGCCACGGAACAGTGGTACGACGGCTTCGACCAGGACTGTGCCAGCGACGACGACTACGACGCCGACGGCGACGGCTTCGTGCTCGACGCCTTCGTCGGCTTGACCACGGTCGGGCTGGCCGGCAGCGGCGGCCTGCCGGGCGGTGACTGCTGGGACGACCCGACCAGCATCCCCGACGACATGGTGGCCGCCAGCGGCTACGACCAGCTCGCGGCAGCGGAAGTCAACCCCGCAGCCGATGGCGACACCTGGTACGACGGCATCGACCAGGACTGCGACGGCGCCAGCGACTTCGACCAGGACGGCGACGGCTTCGACAGCAGCGCCGACCCGCAGGCCGACGGCCAGGTCGGCGACGACTGCGATGACCTCGACGCCGACATCAGCCCCAGCGCGACCGAGGTCTGCGACGACATCGACAACGACTGCGACGCGCTCGTCGACGGCGACGACCCCAACGTCGACCAGGACTCGATCCGCGACTGGTACATCGACGCGGACGACGACGGCTACGGCACCTACGACACCGAAGTCGAAGCCTGTGATCAGCCCGACGGTTTCGTCGACAACCCCGACGACTGTGACGACGACGACCCGACCCGCAACCCGGGGATGGACGAGATCTGCAACGGCATCGACGACGACTGCAACAGCGTCATCGACGAAGCGGCCGTGGACGCCCCGACCTGGTACGTCGACGCCGACCTCGACGGCTACGGCAGCACGACCGACGCCCTGGCGAGCTGCGACCAGCCCGCGGGCTTCGTCGACAACGCTGATGACTGCAACGACAGCGACCCGGACATCAGCCCCGGCGACCCCGAACGTTGCGCCACCATCGGCGTGGACGACGACTGCGACGACCAGGTCGACGAAGACGACGCCATCGACACGACGACCTTCTACAGCGACCTGGACAGCGATGGCTACGGCATCGAGTCGCTGACCATGGATGCCTGCTCCGTGCCGCTGGGCTTCGCCGAAGAGAAGGGCGACTGCGACGACACCAACGACGCCATCAACCCCGGGGCCGACGAGCTGTGCAGCACGGTCGGCGTCGACGATGACTGCGACGATCTCATCGACGAAGACGACGCCTCCGACGCGACCGTCTGGACCATCGACGCCGACCTCGACGGCTATGGAAAGGTCGGCGGCAGCACCACGACGGCCTGCAGTCAGCCCGACGGCTACGTCGACAACGAGGGCGACTGCGACGACACCTGCGACGTCTGCTGGACCGGCGCCACCGAGGTCTGCAACGACGGGGCCGACAACGACTGCGACGGCACCCCCAACGACTGCGCCATCGATCCGGCCGTCGATCTGTCGGCGGCGGGCATCGTGCTCTCCGGCGGCTCATCGGGCGACGAATACGGCCTGGCGGTCGAGTCCGGCGACCTCAACGGCGACGGCCAGGTGGACATCATCGTCGGCGCACGCTCCGCCGGCGGTACCGGCCGTGCCTACACCTACCTCGGGCCCATCTCCGCGGACCTCGCGGTCGACGACGCGGCCCTGCGGCTCTCCGGCGCCAGCAGCGGCGACAAGGGGGGGCGGGGCGTGGCCCTGGCCGACATCGACGGCGACGCCTACGACGACGCCATCGTCAGCGCCAGCGCCGGCGGCTCGGGCAGCGGTCGCGGCGTGACCTACGTGGTCTACGGCCCCACCAGCGGCAGCTTCGATCTGGACGCTGCCGACTGGGCCCTGACGGCAGCCGACAACTACACCTACCTGGGGCGCGAGGTCGTCGACCTCGGGGACGTCGACGGAGACGACGTCGCCGACTTCGCGGTCAGCACGACGGCGCTGGACGTCGACGCCAGCAACGACGGCGCGCTGTACGTCCTGACCGGCACGTCCACCGGCACCGGCGACATCGCCGACGACGCGGTGCTGCTGTGGGGGGCCAGCAGCGGCGACCAGCTCAGCCAGGGCTCGGCCGGCGTGGGTGACTTCGACGGGGACGGCGTGGGCGACCTCGTGGCCGGCGCCAACCTCGAAGACACCGCCGGCAGCAACGCCGGCGCCGCCTACCTCTTCCTCGGGCCGATCTCCGCCGACCGCTCCGCCGCCGACGCCGACGCCACCTGGACGGGAGAGGCGACCAAGGACAACGCGGGCGACGCCGTCGCTGGCGGCGTGGACGTCGACGACGACGGCACCGTGGACGCCGTGATCGGCGCTCCCAAGGCCGGCGACGGTGACGAAGGGGCCGCCTACCTCATCGCGGGCAGCAGCGCGCCGGCAAGCGGATCGCTTGGCGACGCCGACGCCATCATCCGCGGCACCGACACCGACCAGCACGTCGGCATCGCGCTGGCCCTGTTCGACGATCTCGACGGGGACGGGGTGGGCGACCTGGGCGTCGCCGACGGCACCCGAGAGAGCTGCAGCAGCTCGGCCGGCGCCGGACACAGCTACCTGTTCTACGGGGCCATGGCCGGGGCCACTGACATCGCCAGCGCCGACGTGACGGTGACCGGCGGCGCGGCCGGCGACTGCGCCGGCGCGCAGCTTCGCAGCATCGGCGACCTCAGCGGCGACGGCGTTCCCGATGTCGGGATCGGCGCGCCGGGCGCCGAAGGATCGGGCGCAGTCTACATCGTCGAGGGCGTGGGCTTCTGATCCCACCACAGCGCGGTTGCCTGTCGACCGCTGTCGGATCTACCCTGCGTGCTCGCGCAGGGAGATGACATGGTCGACGTCCTGGCCCCCCTCCGCCGGCTCGGCCGGACCACCCGCACCACCACATCCGCCACACGCACGCCGCGCCTGGTGGTGCTGGTGCCGTTGCTCGCCGCCTGCAGCAGCAAGTGGGACTTCGTGGACCAGGACGGCGACGGCATCTCCGCCGCAGAAGGCGACTGCTGGGACGCCGCCGACGGACCTCCGGGCTCCGGTCTCTCGGGTGGCGACATCTTCCCCGGCGCGACCGAGACCTGGTACGACGGCTACGACCAGAACTGCAACGGCGACAACGACTATGACCAGGACGGCGATGGCTTCGTGCCCACCCGCTTCGTCGACGCCAGCGGCGGCCTGCCCGGCGGCGACTGCGACGACACCAAGGACACGGTCAACCCCGACGCGCTGGACGAGTGGTACGACGGCGTCGACGCCGACTGCGCCGGCGACGACGACTACGACCAGGACGGCGACGGCTACGTCCCCGACGAATACGTCGGCCTGACGACGGAGTACGTCTCGGACTCCGGTGGCCTGCCGGGCAACGACTGCGACGACACGCTGGACACGGTCAACCCCGACGCCGCCGACGAGTGGTACGACGGCGTGGACAGCGACTGCGCCGGCAACGACGACTACGACCAGGACGGCGACGGCTACGTGCCGCGCGAGTATGCCGGCCTGGAGACGCAGTACGTCGACGGCTCGGGCAACCTGGAGGTCGGCGACTGCGACGACACCGACCCCGACGCCTACCCCCAGCCCGACGCGCCGGTGATCTGGTACAACGGCATCGACGAGCGCTGCGACGAGAACGACGGCGACCAGGACGGCGACGGCTACTGGATCTCCGACTACGAAGACCGCGTCGCCGCAGCCGGCGGCACGCCGCTGTCCATCCCGACCGGTCTCGACGGCGACTGCTTCGACGACGACACCACCGCCGACGACCAGCGCCCCGACGACACCGACCAGACCAACGTCTGGGTGTCGATGGACCCCTACGACAACCTGGGCCCCGAAGAAGTGTACCCAGGCGCCGACGACCGCGCCTACGACGGCGTGGACGCCGACTGCGCCGGCGACACCGACTTCGACAAGGACGGCGACGGCCAGGCCAGCGACTGCCTCGCCGACCGCGACGGCAACCTCGGCACCGACTGCCGCGACAGCGACGATCCCGGTGACTGCGGCGACGACGACCCGGCTGCGCTGGGCGCCGCCCTCATCTACCAGGGGGCGCTCGACACCTGGTACGACGGCACCGACGCCGACTGCGGCGACAACGACGACTACGACGCAGACTTCGACAACTACGCCAGTGAATCCTACGCCTCGACCTACAGCGGCTCGCTGCCCGCGACCGACTGCGACGACAACGAACCCGACGTGAACCCCTCGCAGGTCGACACCTGGTACGACGGCATCGACACCGACTGCGACGACCGGGACGACTACGACGCCGATGAAGACGGCTACGTCCCAGACGCCTACGTCGGGCTGACCACCACCTACGCCGAGGGCTCGGGCAGCCTGCCGGGCAACGACTGCAACGACGCGGACAGCGCCATCAACCCCAGCGCGTCCGAGATCTGGTACGACGGCGTCGACCAGGACTGCGACGACCACAACGACTACGACGCAGACTACGACGACGAACGCAGCGAGTCCTACGGCGGCACCGACTGCGACGACACGGACGACGCCATCAACACCGCCGCCACAGAGATCTGGTACGACGGCGTCGACCAGGACTGCGACGACCACTCCGACTACGACG